>NZ_CP136962.1:1674657-2009588 GCF_002863305.2 Neisseria perflava | reverse complement strand
GAACCTGCTGGCCGCCTTGGCCATCTTCTTTATCGGCCGCTGGATCGCCACGCGCTTAGTAACACTGATGAAAGCCGCGCTGACACGCGCCAAAGTCGATAAAACGCTGGTCAGTTTCCTCGGCAACGTCGCCAATATCGGCCTGCTGATCCTCGTCATCATCGCCGCACTGGGCAAACTCGGTATCCCGACCACTTCCGTGACCGCCTTGATCGGTGGCGCAGGCTTGGCCGTGGCTTTGTCTTTGAAAGACCAACTGTCCAACTTTGCCGCCGGTGCGCTGATTATCCTCTTCCGTCCGTTTCAAGTCGGCGATTACATCAAAGTCAACGGCCTTGAAGGCTTCGTCCGCGAAATCAAAATGGTGCAGACCTCATTGAGCACACCCGACAACGAAGAAATCATCCTGCCCAACAGCGTGGTCATGAGCAACAGCATCGTCAACCGCTCCTCCCTGTCCCTCTGCCGCGCCCAAGTCGTGGTCGGCGTCGATTACGCCTGTGATTTGAAAGTTGCCAAAGACGCCGTATTGCGTGCCGCGACCGAAAATCCCCTGTGCGTCCAAACCGAAGACAAACCAGCCGTCGCCTACATCACCAACCTTGGCGACAGTGCCATCGAAATTACCCTTTGGGCGTGGACGCAAGAAGAAAATCTCGGCCCATTCCGATTCGCCCTGAACGAACAAGTGGTTGAAAACCTGCGTGCCGCCAACATCAACATCCCGTTCCCGCAATGCGATGTCCACCTCATCCAGCCGAAAGCCTAATTTCAGCTTTCAGGCCGTCTGAAACCTGGCGGGCCAAGCGCCTGCCCGGTTTTACCCTTTCCCCTAAGGAGCCGCCATGTCCCACCTGCAAACCATCGCCGAACACCTGACCAGCCGCCGCCAAACCGTTACCTGCGCCGAGTCCTGCACCGGCGGCCTGCTTGCAGGTGCGCTGACTTCCATTCCCGGCAGCTCGCAGTGGTTTCACCAAAGCTTCGTCACATACAGCAACCAAGCCAAACAAGACCGCCTCGGCGTCATGCCCGACACCTTGCTGAAACACGGCGCGGTTAGCCGCGAGACCGTCTATGAAATGGCTCGCGGCGCAAAAGCCGTCGCGCAAGCGGATTACGCCTTGAGTATTTCCGGCATCGCCGGCCCTGGCGGCGGCAGCGCGGCCAAACCGGTCGGCACAGTCTGGTTCGGCCTGGCCACGCCCGAAGGCTCGTTTGAGCAAACCGCGCTTTTCACAGGCGATCGCGAAGCAGTAAGGGCGCAAGCCGTCGAATACGCATTGGCTTTCTTGGCGGAACATTTGGTTTGATAGAAAAAACACAGGCCGTCTGAAATCTGGAAATCAGGTTTCAGACGGCCTTTTTATTTATCTATTCAAACCATCAGCGGATTTATACGCCCAAAAGCTCTTTGCCGAGGAAGCTGCCTTTTTCGACACCCGGCAGGACGAAGAAATAGCCGCCGCCAAACGGGCTGATGTATTCCTCCAGCGGTTCGCCGTTGAGCAGGTTTTGCACGAAGATGAAGCCGTCGGCAAGGTTGGCCTGATAGCAGATGAACACCAAGCCGACATCGAGCTGGCCGTTGGCGGCGAGGCCGCGCGAGTAGTTGAAGGCGCGGCGGTAGAGCAGGTGTTTTTTCATGAACTCCGGATCGCGCGGATTGGCAAGGCGCATATGGCTGTCTTTGGGCGTGATTTTGCCGTCGGGGTCTTTGGCGAAATCGGCGGTGTCGCCTTCTTTTTTACCGTCCATGGGCGCGCCGCTGTATTTGCGCCGGCCGAAAATATCGGTTTGTTCCTGCATCGGGGTGCGGTCCCAAAACTCGACAAAGTGGCGGATGAGGCGGACGGCCTGATAGCTGCCGTTTTTCGCCCATGCCGGTTCGTCCAAGCTGTTGGCGGCAACGCCCGTCCACAGGACTTGATCGGCGACTTTGGGATCTTCGACTTTGGGATTGCCTGAGCCGTCGCGGAAACCTAAAAGATTGCGCGCGGCAATGGCGCCGGGTTCGGCTTTAGGGAGCCAACCGTCTATGCTCCAGCGGATGACGGCAAACTGGGCGGTGTTTTTGATGATATCGCGCAGGGCGGCTTGGCAGGTTTCGGGGGAGAATGCGCAAATTTGCAGGCTGAGGTCGCCGTCGCACCAAGATTTTTGGAGTTTGTCGTTGGGGAAGTCGCGCATTTCTTGTAGGTGTTTCGGCTTTTTGTCTTTGAGGCCGAAGCGGTCGTCAAAAAGGCTGCTGCCGACGCCGACGGTAACCGTCAGCCCGTCGGGGCGGAATTGTTTGCCGAGGATGCCGCTGCCAGCAGGCGGGAGTTTGTCGTCGCCGTCTTGGTATTCGCCGCCTTGGGTGAGGAATTCGATACGGGCGGTCAGGGCGCGGAACAGGTTTTCAAGTTGTTTGGCGTCTTTGGCGGTAACGTCAAAGGCACACATGATGCCGAAGAGCTGGTGTGGCGTGACGATACCTGCCTGATGCTCGCCATAACACGGATAGGCCAGCTCGGAATGTTGGTTGTTTTGGGTCTCGGCGGCGGCTTCGCCTTGTTTTTTACCGGCAAAATAACCGGCAACGCCGATGGCGCCGGCAGCAAGGGCAGTTTTGAAAAGGGTTCGTTTTTCGGGTTGTGCCGGTTGTTTGTTTTGGCTCATGGTCTGCTCCTTGGCAGGGAACGGAAAGATTGCAATCGTGTGAAGTAAGGTCGGTTTTCAAGCATATTTGTGTGGGCGACAATAAGATTCAGACGGCCTTTCAATATCCAAAGGCCGTCTGAAAACACGTTATCTTATTTCAAACCCAAAATGCCGCGCAGTTTGGCCAAGTCTTCTGCCAAGGCATTAATCGGCGCCTGCAGGGCTTTGCGGTCTTCTTCGCTCAGTTTGTCGTACAGCTCGAAGCCATCTTGTTTTTTATATTTCGCCAAAATGTCTTCAACCTGTTTGAAGTTGGCATCGGTTTTTTCCAACAGCGCTTTGTCTTTGGCTTCGATCAGCGGACGGAACAAATCAACGATTTTTTTGGAGCCTTCCACATTGGCTTGGAAGTCGCTCAAGTCGGTATGGCTGTAACGGTCTTCTTCGCCGCTGATTTTGCTGCCGGCCACTTCTTCAATCAGTTCGGACGCGCCGCCGACCACCTTACCCGGAGGAAACGCCAATGCGTCGATTTCTTTTTGCAGTGCTTCGACATCGGTCATCAGTTTGGCTGCAATTTCCTTCACGCCGGATACGTCTTTTTCTACCCAAAGGGCGTGTTCGATACGGTGGAAGCCGGTAAATCCGGCATCTTTCGCACCGTCTTTGAAGTCGTCTTCACGCGCATCGATGACGGGGTCGAGTTCGCTGAAAAGCTCTGCAATCGGTTCGATACGTTCGTAATGGACGCGGGTGGCGGCAAACAGGGATTTGGCCTTTTCAATGTCGCCGGCTTTAACGGCTTCGGTAAAGGTTTTGGTTTTCGCCACCAGCTCTTTAACCTCGCCTTGAACGTAAGCTTTATAGTCGGCGAGCGGTTGGGACAGTTTTTCCAAATCCGCTTCGTTGGCAGTGTCTTTGAAGCCGCTGTCGGTAACAATCAGCTTACCGCGCGGATTTGTCAACAGGCCGCAAGTCATTTCGTATTCGCCCGGCAGTAGGGTAACGGTCATTTTGTCGGATAAACCCGGGGCGATGTTTTCACGCTCGTCCACCACCATCACGCCTTTCAGGATTTCCCATTCCAGCTTGCGGCCGCTGTCGTTTTTGATGTTGAACACGACTTGGCCGCTGGGGACGGTCAATTCCATCGGTTCGCAGGCAGTATCGTTCACACCGATATTGACCGAACCGTCGGCATTGGCGGCAGCGGATGCACCTGAAGCGGCAGGCGCGGCTTTTTCGGCTTCAGGCGGCTGACACGCAGTCAAACCCAGAGCCAGCATTACAGACAAAGCAGTCAGATTGAATTTTTTCATTTTACTTCCTTCTTATTTAGTTAATTTAGTTAACGTTTTTGCCGGAGCGCTGCCGCGCAAAAACCAAATCATGACGGGAACCAGATACAGCAGCCAAATCAGGACTTCGCCTTCGGTCGGATGGTCGGTATAGCCGAAGAAACCGCCGAGCAGCACGCCTAAAGGGCTGTCTTCATGCAAATATTTCGAGGTGTCGAAAGCGATGTCCTGCATCGCATTCCATACGCCAGCCTCATGCAGCGCACGAAACGAACCGGCCAACAGACCGGCCGCCACCACAATCAAAAACGCGCCCGTCCAACGGAAAAACTTCGCCAAGTTCAGGCGCATACCGCCCTGATAAATCAGCGTACCGATGACAACCGCCGCCAGCAGCCCCAATACCGCGCCTATCGGCATAGACCACGTCGGGCTTTGCTGGAACACGGCAAGCAGGAAAAACACGCTTTCCAAACCTTCGCGCGCCACGGCCAAAAACGCCATGCCGACCAAGGCCCAGCCCTGGCCGCTGCCGTGGTTCAAGGCCGTCTGAACAGAATCCTGAAGATGCTGTTTCATCGAACGCGCGGCCTTCTTCATCCACAAAATCATGTACGTCAGCATCGCCACGGCCACCAGGCCGATGACGCCGACCACCAATTCCTGTTCTTTTTGCGGAATCTCGCCCGTAACGGAATGAATGCCGTAACCGATACCCAAACACATGGCCGCAGCCAAAAACACGCCCAGCCAAACCTTCGGCATCAGCTCGCTGTGTCCCGACTGTTTTAAAAAACTGGCAACAATGCCGACGATCAGGGCGGCTTCGATGCCCTCGCGCAGCATAATCAAAAAAGCAATCAGCATAAAAAACTCTAAAGTGAAACATTCATTTGTTAACGCATTTATAACGCTTTACGCTTAATAACGCAAATTATTTTCATTTTTTAATAATCCTATAATTATTAAGATTTTTTAAAATAAAATAACGAACGTAATCAATAAAAACTAAAAGGCCGTCTGAATTTTGTTTTTTCAGACGGCCTTAAAAACATTAACTAATTGTAAAAAAACAATAAAAAAGTTTCATAGTATAAAATTCTCTATCGGTTATATTTTCAAAATTTATCAAATTTAAAAGGTTGATTTACAACAAAAATTAAAACCGCCTTATCTTTTATAGTTGGCATATTGCTGGTGCAATCAGCAATCCATGACATAACAAACGCATAACAAAGGAACCCTCCTATGCCACGTTTAAAACTCCACCAAATCGCTTTGGCTTTGGCCGTTTCTGCCGCGCTGACCGCCTGCGGCGAGAAAACGGCTCAAACAACCGAAACCCCTCAAGCAGCTTCTGCCGCGAGCGCTGCCGATACTGCCGCAAGCACCGCCGCCGTTTCGGCCCCTCAAAATTCCGCCGATATTTCTGCCGAAGACAAAGCCCTGTTGGAACGCGCGCAAGCTACGTTCAAACCTTTGCCTGACTTAGCCGAAATGCAAAAAGTTCGTCCGTTTACTGAAGAACAGGTCAAACTCGGCCAACAACTTTGATACGAAAACCGCCTGTCCAAAGGCAACACCGTCAGCTGTAACTCTTGCCACAATTTGGCAACTGCCGGCGTAGACAACATGCCGACCAGCGCGGGCCACAAAAGCCAATTCGGTGGCCGTAACTCCCCAACTGCTCTGAATGCCGCCTTGTTAGGCAGCCAATTCTGGGACGGCCGTGCAGCCGATGTGGAAGAACAAGCCGGCGGCCCATTGCTCAACCCGGTTGAAATGGCCAACGCGACCGAGGCCGATGCTGTTGCCAAAATCGCCGGTATTCCTGAATACCAAGAGAAATTCAAAGCCGCATTCCCTGAAGACGGCGCGGTTTCCTTCAAAAACATCACCACCGCATTGGGCGCGTTTGAACGTACCCTGCTGACCCCGACCCGTTGGGACGACTACCTGAAAGGCAACGTATCTGCCCTGAGCGAACAAGAACGCAAAGGCGTACGCGCATTTATGGACAACGGCTGTATCGCTTGTCACAACGGTGTCAACTTGGGTGGTACCATGTTCCAAAAATTCGGCTTGGTGGACGGTCCTTACTGGAAACACATCGACGATCCTAAACACGACAAAGGCCGTGCGGACGTAACCAAAAAAGCCGAAGACGAATTCTTCTTCCGCGTTCCCGGCTTGAGAAACGTCGAACGCACCTACCCATACTTCCACAACGGCAGCGTTTGGGAACTGGATAAAGCCGTCAACATCATGGCGAAAGCACAATTGGGTAAAACCTTGGCTCCGGAAGACACTGAAAACATCGTTGCCTTCTTGAAAGCCCTCTCCGGCAATGTTCCGGAGTCTGCCCGAACCATGCCTGAGCTGCCCGTCTCCCACGATGTCAAATCCCAACCTGACAACAAATAAGGGTTAGCATAAAACAAGGCCGTCTGAAAATCCGTTTCAGACGGCCTTTTTGTTGCCGGCCATATGGGCGGCTTTGTTTCACGATTGCGCACAATATGGTAATCTTGAGCCGATTTTCACCATACATCCGAAAGGAACATCATGAGCCTGATTATTGAAGACTTGCAAGAAGGCCACGGCAAAGAAGCCGTCAAAGGCAAAGAAATCACCGTACATTACACCGGTTGGCTGGAAGACGGTACCAAATTCGACTCCAGCCTCGACCGCCGTCAACCGCTGACCATCACCCTGGGCGTCGGCCAAGTGATTAAAGGTTGGGACGAAGGCTTCGGCGGCATGAAAGAAGGCGGCAAACGCAAGTTGACCATTCCTTCCGAAATGGGCTACGGCGCACACGGTGCCGGCGGCGTGATTCCTCCGCACGCGACTTTGATTTTTGAAGTCGAGCTGCTGAAAGTGTACGAATAAGCATTTGACGCTTCCAAAGGCCGAGGCCGTCTGAAACCCTGTTTTTCAGGTTTCAGACGGCCTGTTTTTATCAAGATTCGGTATAATGCCTGTTTTACAAACAAACCATTTCCCAAGGAACCCTCATGCTTTTACCCGAACAAGTCAAAACCCTGATTGAAGGCGTTACCCCTTGCGAACACGTCGAAGTCGAAGGCGACGGCCATCACTTCTTCGCCGTAATCGTTTCCTCTTCCTTTGAAGGCAAAGCCCGCCTCGCCCGCCACCGCCTGATTAAAGACGGCCTCAAGCCGCAACTCGAAAGCAACGAATTGCACGCGCTGTCGATTTCCGTTGCCGCCACGCCGGCCGAATGGGCGGCCAAACAGGCTTAATTCGGAATCAAGCAAAAGGCCGTCTGAAACTTCAGACGGCCTTTTTGCATTCAAACCCCCAAGCAGCCTCAGCTTCCGGCCTGCATCTGTTTTTTCGGGAAAAACTGCACCACGTTCTCCCCTTGCGGCAACACCAATTTCTTCACGGCATGGCCGTACACGGTTTCAAGCGTGATGTTCAGACGGCCTTCGTTGGCAAAAATCTTATCCACAGCTTCCTTGGCCGCTTGCGGATTGCTGAACTTCAACGCATTCCACAATCCCAAGGTTTCCATGTCCTGCCAAAACGTCCCGGCTTTTTTATAGCTCAACTCAAGCTTGGCCGTGTCGGTTACCGGATCGTAAAAGCCGTTGTCGGCGAGCATATCGCCCAAGTCGTGCATATCAATCAGCGTGGGCGCTTCGCATTCGATGCCTTCATGGTTCAGACGGCCTGTCAGCTCAGTCAGGCTGTCGCGGCCAAAGTGCGTGAAAAACAATAATCCGTCGGTTTTCAAAGCGGCGGCCCAGTTTTTTAATATCGGCAAAATATCGTCGGCGCGGCTGAGGCTGAGGTTGGCCCACAGCATATCGGCGGATGCTTCAGGCAGCGGCGCAGTCAGGGCTTGGCAATGTTGCGGAATGGTTTTACCGGTCAGCTTCTGCCAGAAACCGCCTTTGCGCGCGGCGGCGGCGGTTTTCAAAAAGTCGGCATTCGGATCGTATTCTTCAAACACGGCGTCGGGATAACGCGCGGCCAGCAGGCTGCGGCTGATGTCGGCATCGGCACCAATCAGCATGATGCGTTTGGGTGCATTGCGGACCAGCTGCAGGCGCTCGTCGGTGTCTTGGGCGAGATGGCGGTGAATCTGCCAGCGTTTGTCTTGGGGGTTCATGTTTCAGACGACCTTTTTATTTATAATTTTATAGTATAAGTCTTCGTATAATAGGTAAAAATGTATTATTTTAATGTTGTTAAATTAATATGGATAAAATTTAACAGGTAATCCATTACTTTGAATATTATTACAACTATCCACTCTCCATTCATTAGTTACCGATAATTCTTGAGTCTCAATCCCATCTGAATAACGATTTGTCAAATAATAGAATTTTTGGTTTGTCGAACCCACCCAATTTCTTGTTGTTTCTATTTGTGTATTATCAAATTCTCCGTCGACCAATAGGTCTGTAGAGTTTAATAGCCTTTTGCTGCCTGAAAATTTATTTTCTGACAGTTCGGTATATTCGTAGCCGGAAAAAACCATTACGGATAGATTTAGATTATGTGCGGCCTCGGCAATATCGGCTAATCCTTCAGCTTGTAAAAAAGGCTCTCCACCAAGAAAGGTAAGACCCTCTAGTGGATATTTTTCCGTTGCGTTTTTAAGTAATTGAATGATTTCATTCGATCGCATAAGGTGGGCAGGTTTTATTTTCAGTAATTCACCATTGCAACAACCTTTACACCGTTTCAGACATCCTTGAACCCAAATTACAAAACGCAGACCTGGTCCTTCGGCTTCGGTAGCTTCAACAATATGGGATATATTCAGCCAGTGCATTATTCCAACTCGAAATCAAAATATTTTCCTGCCTGCAAGACTTTTAATGTCCTGCCTTTTAATTTATGGGGCTGTTCTACTCGCTCAAAGAGAAATTCTGCCAGTGGGTCGAATAAATATTTTGTTAAAACGTTTAATACGCCACGCCCCCCGTGTTGATAATTTACTTGTTTGATTAATGCATCTAGTGCTTTATCCTCATTTTCAAATACCAGTTTTTCAAGCCCCCATTTTTCTTTCAGACGGCCTGTCAATGGTTTAAGTTTTGCGCGGGCTATATCTTTTAATACAGCATCATCCTGTATGAAGTTAAACGGGATAATGTTTGCATCGCCTATACGTCCTAATAATTCTGGGCGGTTTAGTTCGTCTCTAAAATGAGATTGCACTGCCTGCTTAAATTGTTCTGCAATATTTTCTTTATTATCTTCGTCAGACCGAATATTAGCCGCACCGATATTGGAAGTGAAAACGATAAAGGTATCGGCAAAAGAAATGGTTTCGCCTTTTCCGTCGGTCAATCGACCATCTTCTAATATTTGTAGAAATTTATCTAAAATCCGCGGATGGGCTTTTTCGATTTCATCAAACAAGAGTAGGGAAAATGGGCGTGTTTTCACTGCATTGGTCAATTGACCTCCTTCTTCAAAACCGACATATCCCGGCGGTGCGCCGACTAATCGTTGATCAGCGTGTTCGTGATTAAATTCCGACATATCGAAGCGGATGCAGGCATCCTCATCACCAAATAGAAATTGTGCCAATGATTTTGCCAATTCGGTTTTGCCTACGCCTGTCGGTCCAACAAAAAACAGCGCTCCTTTAGGTGTACGGGCTTTAACTGAATGCTGCAACCCTGAAAGCCCGGTATAGGCTCGTATCAAAATCTTGTTTACGGCTCCAATTGCCGATTCCTGTCCTTTGACTCGTCTTTGAAGCGTGATTTGGGCATCTTTCAATCTTTGATAATTCAGTTTTTCCCAAGGGGATTGACGTTTACCATAACGGTACAGCGATACTAAATTCTGTATATTGATAGATGTCTGCTGTTGCCTGGATAAACGGACAAGGTTATCTATATCGCGTAAAGTCAGAGTATCGGTTAACGTAACAAAATCTGCCAACGATTGACTTCCCGCACTCAAATTATCACTAACCTTCCATTGTGTTTGTCTTGCCAAAATAGCGGCTTCGCGTTCGGAAATATTAGGTAGGGGAATGGTTATTTCGGCAAATAAAGGATTGTTCAGATAAACGGATGGCGGTAAGGCGGTATTGCCCGAGCACAGAAAAACCAACAGGCTTTGCGGTTGGCCCATCGCTTCTGCGGTTGTTATTTGTTCGGCATCCCGTAGGCCAGTGGCGATTTGTTGCAACCAAGCTCGTTCCGTTTCACTCAAGGCATTGATTTGCCCAAACAGATAATTTGACCAATCTACGATAAAGGCGGCTTTTTTCTGTGTTTTGGTCATGACTTGTTCAACGGTAGCAAAAAAATCCTGAGGCTGAATGGGAATGCGTCCAGATATTACTTTATTATCTTCACCGTCATCGTCAAAATCGTAAGCCTCACCAACTTCGGTCTGCATACCGAGCCGGTTCAATCCTTCCCATTCTTGCGAGGAAACACCCGATATCCCATTCAAACGGGAGTAAAATACAACCTGTTCAAAACCTTGTGCTTTTAAACTTTCTTCAATAATTCTGTTTATCGGCATTAATTTGTTATAACGGTTGAAACCTAAGTCAATGATGTTTCCGCTGATGATTAAAGCCCGACGTATTATGGATTGACGTTCAAAGTTTTCCAGCCATGTATTGATATATTCGTTCATTTTTTTACCTTAAGTGCGATTTTGCCGTATGTGTTGGATTGATGGGTTTGGCATCGGCATGTTCGTCATCCGGATTTTCCCAAAGAACACGTTCATCAGATAAATTTACACCATAAACTTCGGATAGTTTCGGCAATACTTTTTGCATATCTTCTTTACAGCGCTGCCCTTTATAGTTATCAAATTCATAGCGAACCGCACCATCTAAACGTACACGGAATTTTGCCTGGTTTCCTTGCGGGCGGCTTGCTTGGATGACAACGACGCTGTCTTCGCCTACACCTTGTTTGACCGGTGGCAAAACCGTAAAACCGGCTTGCTTCAGCGATTGATATACGGCTTTGACCATTTCCTTACGGACTGCTTCGTTTTCAATCACCGTATCTTCGATTTGGTGGGCTTCTTGGATGATTTCTGTCAAATCCTTTTGATTTTCTTGCTCTATTTTTTGTTTTAACCGCTCGGATTCCGATTGTGGCAGATTGGCGGTTTCAATAAATTTTAAAAGATCGGACTTTTGTGTTTGTGCAACTTCGTCTTGTACGGTTTTAGCAAAATTTTTTCGAATTTCTTCGGCTTGTTGTTCTGCCGATTGTTTAATTTCGCGAATCGCCGATTTTATGTCAGCAATACTTAGATTTTCCTCCGTAATACGTTTTCGAACTATTGCTAAAGGTTTGAATGCCAAATTTCGTGCCTGCTTATTTTCCCAATTACTTGTTTCCTGTATCCATACGTTTTCTATTTCAGCACGCAAACGTTCCGCCGCACGTTCCGCCTCTTCACGCAACAGACGTTGGTGTTCTTCCGCTACCCTTTTGTTTTCCTGTGCTTCGTAACGTATGGCTTGTACAAGCCGACCAATAGCAAAACTGCGGTTACGGCCGTCATAGGCGTTCATATGTCGTACCCGTTGAATCTCAGTGCGTATGGTAGCGATGTTCTGCAAAGCAAATTCAGCCAGATCGCTGTTTTCCAAATCGTTTAGCTGCTGTTCGTAACGGCGCAGATAAATTTCCGTTGTTTGGTTGATTTCGGTTTCCCTTGCCTTGCGTGCGGCTTCGCGGATTTCCCGTTCGCGTTCCAATTGCCAACGGTTTTCGCTGATTTGACTCATTTTATTCGTCTCCTAAATCGTTTTCAGACGATGTTACGGTTCAGATGGTTTTAATTCCGACAGCCGTAGCGTGATTTTTAAGGTTTTTATCTTCTGTATAAAGTACCACATCATTCAATTTATATCGTGCGGCAACAGCCAGGATGGTTTGATCGTTTTGTCCGTTGCGGTTCTGCCCGTCTGCTTTTGTACCCATCAATGCCAAAATTCCTGGTTCGGCAGATTCCGTATGCTGCGCCAGTTTCAATTCTTCAATCTTGCGTATAGCTGCGCGTATTTCTGCGGCTTCCCGTTCCAACCGCTCAACGCTTTTTTCCGCTTGGATTTTTTCTTTTTCTGCCTGCTGCCGCTTCAAATCCAAATCGCGTTTTTCCTTTTCCCATTTGGATTTTTGGTTTTGGACTTGCAGGATTTGCGCATTCAATTCATCGCGCTGTTTCTCCAATGCCAGCCTTGCGGGCGATTTTTCTACCGCCGGTTTGGCTTGTCCGTCAATTTGGTTTTGCTGTTTTTGCTTGTTTTTGTTCTTTTTAGCCATTTGGCTTTTCCTTGTCGTTTAATTGGGTCAATTGCGTTCTGACCGCATCTAACTCTGCTTTCAGACGGCCTAAACGGGCATCGCAATCTGCAATTTGTGCATCAATGTCGACTGAAACAATGGCTTCACATTGCTCGGTTTTTTCCACTAAGGTTTGTTTGGCGGTAGCTAAATCCCGTTTGAACTTCTCTTTTTGATAATCCAATTCGTTTAACACGGTTTGAGGAAGGATTACCGTGCCTTCCGTTTGGATTACAGACAGACTGCCAGGACGGTTGCGGACAAAGTTGGTATCCAATACGGCAAATTTCCGAGTTTCATCTAGGGGTTCGAAAAGTCGGAATACCGCTGTTTGCCATTGTTTTAGCTGCTCCGACAGTTTGGCAATGCCGTTTGAAGCGGAAATTGCAGGAAAAGTGCGGTTGATTTCTTCGACGTTTTTCTGCCATAGACTGATTTTTTCCAGGCTATTCGGCTTGATGTCCTTTAATTCCAATGCGGTGGGATTCAGACGGCCTAATGCTTTGTGCAACGCCAGCAGTTCGGACAATTCGGGAATTTTATGCACTGTCGATTTTTCATTATTGACAGCCCAATCAAAGGCTTGCCGTTGCGCTTCTGCTGACAGTCGAGCCAAACCCAATTCCACTTTTGGAAAGTATTCTGTAAATTGTCTCAAGTCATCTTCATTGTTAAGCGGCTTGATCATTTCCGCCCAACCTTCGGGTTTAAATGGCTTGTTCCAAGTCTTTTTGATGAGTTCTGCAAAGTCAGATGCCTGAGTTATCGTCATCTCAGGTAACTTTTTCAGAATATCGGCTGCGGGGACAAAATTTGCCATAAATGCCAAAACTGCCATATTTGGCTGAGAAAGGGCGAGCAGGTTGGCAAGCCAATTTTCAGATTCTTGATATAAAATTTTTGCCGGTAACAGATACGGCTGATGATCGAAATAGCACTCGAGATAACCTGTTTTCTCCACAAAAAGCGTATTATCCGAAAAACGGAAAAATATGCGGGTCAGGCCGTCTGAATCTTTTAACAGGGCAGGAATGGAAAGATGTTTACCGTCTAATTTGGCTTCGGCAGGAATGGAAAGATGTTTACTGTCTAATTTGGCTTCGGCAATATCGGCGAAGACAATCAGCGGCATTTTATCGTCAATTTCCTGATTTCCATTGAATTTGACTTCAACCGCATCGCTGATTTGACGTATATCGGATTCCTGATCCGCCAGAACTAATGACAGTAAGTCGTTTTCAGGGTAATACAAGAATGCCTCGCCTTGGAGTGCATTCTTAGCGTTGGAAATCATAGGCTTAAGCAAATGCTCTTTGATGACTTGCGGATCGCGCGTATTTATCCATTGGGAAAACAGCTTGTCTGAGCTGTCAATATTCAAATAACGGTTGCCATCCAGCGTGAGCTTGACAGGGACGGTTTGCGGTAAAGATGTATCTTCATCGCGCGTTACACTGATGCCGTCATGCTCCAATTCGGTTTCGGCATCAAACCATTTTTGATTTGTAGACTCCAGCCCACTCAATTGCTGCAATAAAGCTTCATCAACAGGGAAAAGGGAACAATTCAGTTCAACATATTCTACGTTGCTTGCGCTCTGTTTTGGTTTGCCGACATATTCATTCAATAATGGATTAAACCAAAATTCAGCATTTTCCGTTCTACGCCGCCCCGGCATTTTTTTCTCACGGTAAAACTTTTTACCATTGTCGGTCAGCTTTAAATCGATTAGAGGTAACTTGTCTAAATCATCTTTCTTGTTGGGTAAGTCAATATGTTCGATCAGTACCGTATCATTAAGATTTTCCAGTGTATAGCGGACAAAGGTGAAATCCAGTTTCAGCACATTGGCAATCTGTGCCAAACTGTTATTTGTCAACTGAGGAAAATCATTATGGGCAAGACCCATCAACAACTCGGCAAATACGGTCGGCGTACCAATTTTACGGTAGCGATACTCTGTATCCGCGCGGTAAATCGGATAGGAAAAGGTCTTTTTTGCCAGCAATTTATCCATTATCTACGCCCTTTTTGCTGAGGTTGTATGTTTGGCAGGATGGCGGAAAATTCTTTCGCATCGCAAATTCCGCCTGTTTCTGCCCAATGTTCTAAATATTTGAACATATTCTTATAAACCATTTTTTTATCGTATCCTGCTTTATCCATTCGAGGCAGTTTGACTTCCCGGTTTTCCAGCATATTTCTTGCACCGAATATCAATAAAAGATTTTGTGCGCGAGACATTGCCACATTGATAAATTCAAAACGGGCAATGTTTGCTCTGCCGGCTCGGAATTTTTGTGTTCTATCACCACCATTGTTTTTTACCAGGCTTAGTAAAATAATCGGTTTTTCTTTGCCTTGATAGCGGATAACCGTATTGATTTCTACATCAATGGCGGAAAACGATAATTTATCTTTATTGATTTTTCGGATTTCATCACGAATGACGCGGCATTGAGGCTGGTAAAATGAAACGACACCTACTTTCATTTTGTTGTCCTTGCCATAACCCAATGTCTCAAGCTGACGGTTCATATCCACCAATGTTTTGGCAATCATTCTTGCCTCTAATACGTTGATATTGCTTTGCCCGTCATTAATCGAAAAACGCTTTCCTTTTTCATCATCTGTCGTATCAATCCACAGCACATGGTCTTTTTGGGACAATAGTCCTTTAAACTCAATCCCATGAGGCCGTTCGGCATCCGGATTGCCGCAGGTCAATTGCCCTTCATAAAAGTAGTTGATCATCTTCATGATGTCAGGGTGCATACGAAATTGAATATTTAAGCGTTCGCGTAAACTTTCCGGTGCCTTTTCAAACAATTCTTTAAACAGACTCGCCGTGACCATTTTTTCGAATTTATGCAGATTATCCTCGGTCAAATCCGTATCGGAATCTTGCTTGTTTTCCTGTGCTTCGTTTTGTTCGACTTCATCTTCAAATGTCAGTCCGTCGGCTTCATTGAATATCGGTGGCAATTGACGATGGTCACCCACCAAAATGGCTTTTTTGGCACGCATAAGAGGCAGCAACATTTCCAACGGTGTAGCTTTGGATACCTCGTCGATAATGACTACATCAAAACCGTCAAAATCATTATCGGTTAGTGTCCGCTCGTTTTCGTTGCAGGTAATGGCAACCAGATTGCAACTTTCCACAAATGGCTTTTCCAATTCGCTCCAATCTTTTTCCGCTCTTTTTTCCGGCTCTTTCAGGATTTCCTGCCAACGGGAGAATAAAGGCATAAAATCTTGGTTTTGTGTTTGCAGGGTTTGCAGTTCTCTTTCTAATAAGTTCAAACGGCTTTGCTGTGTGGCAAATTCTGCCAAAAAGTCTGCTTCGGCAGAAAACCCGCCATCGATAAGTATTTGTGCTGACTGTTGTTTTTTCAGACGACCTCGTTCGGTAATTTGATATTTAATCTCTTCTAGTGACTCAAGGTCAGCTTGCTTTTCCTGCATGGTTTTATCACTTGGCGGTTGCAAATCATAGCCTTGCAACTGATTGTTCAAATCCCAAACTGTGGCTTGTACCAATGTCTGATATTGCTGTTGGAATATGGTTAGATTTTGAACGCGCTGTATCAGCAACGGTTTGAGCATTGCAGGATTATTTTGCGTAAAACGTTCTGCATCGTTAAAAATTTGGTAAGGTTCGAGATTTAGACCGTCCGATGGTTTATCTTTCAGACGACCTAATTCTTTTCGCTTTTCTTTCCATTGGGCGTAAAACTTATCGCTGTCGTCTTCTTCCATTTCCATTTTGTTTTTGATGTCAGTAATTTCCTGCTGTAACCGTTCTATTTCCAGTAATGTTTTCGTATCTGTCCCCATCGTGCCATTGCCACTGTTCAATCGTGCTAAATCTGCTTCCATTTTCGGCAAAACTGCCTGGATACGCTGATAACGTTGAATCAGTGCATAAAGAATGGCAGCTTGGTTTTCGCTTTCAGCAAGAAACCGCTCGTAAGAAAACGGTTGGTTGATATGCAAATGCTCAAGGTTGGTAAGATGTTCTACTAATGGATAAAGTGTTTCGGGTAAAACAAAATCGCTGTTACGCAAGGCTTCACCGGAATTTTTCTCATTGAGTAAGCCGATAAGCTGTGCAATGTTTTCTATATCGCGGCTATGTCGTCTGAAAATATCCTGCTGTTCATCAAACTCAATTTTGGCTTGGATAAGTGCCTGCTCTGCTTGTTTCAGACGACCTTGATTGGTACGGTATTCTGCACGAAGCTGTTGCAAATCATGTGCCACAAATTCAGCCTGTCGTACCCATTCGCGCAGTTTTTCAGTTTCACCCGACAACTCATTAAACGGTTGCAGGTATTCTTTGTCTACATAATTGCGCAACGATACATAATGTTTGCTCAATATACTTTCGCCGGTAAATTGTTTACCTTCTTCCGTAATGCGGTTGGCACTTTTTGCTAAACGGACAGCCCTTAATTCAGGATGGTTTTGCAGGCGCGACAAAGCATTATCCAATGCGTCGTGAGCTTGGCTTGCAAGCAAGACCGTTTCTCCGCGCTTGGCAAATTGTAGGCAGGCCTCGGCGATGACCGTGGTTTTGCCGGTTCCCGGTGGCCCCTGAATCAAACATATATCAGGTGCCGCCAGCATTTTTTGTACGGCAGATTTTTGTTTGTCATTTAAACTCTTATTTTCCCATTCGGTAATTTCGGGAATCTCGTTTGGCCGGTTGGCATTTTCAATATCAAACAGATAACTTGAAAGATACGGCGCATAACAACCTTCATTTTGTTGCAGGTTTTTTACCGCCCGGCGATGACGCTCAATCAATGCTAAATCGCCGACTAAAGAAATAGACAAGAAACCGTTTTTGGGAAGATTTCGGAACAAATGATTAATTTTATCTTGGCGGGAATGTTGGTTACCGTCCTGCTTATCTGAATCGGTATTATCTTCAAATTGAGAAATTTTATTGTTCAACTCTTCGGAAATATCGACAAAAACATCGGCAAATACCGCCTTGCTGAAATCAAATTGATTTTTTTCACCTGCATTTTCTTGTTGCAACGCTTTACGATAATCCTCACAAACCTTCACCTTTGCTTTATCGGAATGGTTGAATTGGATAATTTTGACACCGTCTTTCGCAAGTTGCCCTAATTGTGAGAAAGCACTCTCCACACGCGAGGCGTCTTTTTGAGGTAGTAAAAAACGGAAGGGTTGATCGGAAGTTTCTCTTTTAAAAGCATGCAGGTTTTGACGGCTAAATGCGGCACGTGCTTTTTTCAATACCTGTTCATCTTCCGCAATGACCAAAAAGTGTACCTGCCCTGTTTGTTCATTGAACTGCCAATGCAGGTATCGTAACCCCTGAGTTTTGTGTTTGATTAACTTATTTTTAAAGGTCAAAAAGTCTAACCAACCCGACAAGCGTTCTTTAGTTTTAGCGGCATATGCCGGTAGGGATTTTGTAAAATCAGAGGAAAGCAAATTAGGTTGACTACGAGGCGGATATGAATTTTCCTGTAACTGATAAAAATGAGTTTCAACTTGCTTTTCATAAGCAGTCGCATCCATTCCTCCATGTGTGAGAAATACTCGTTCAGGAATAAAAACAGGACTAACAGTTGCTGTCGGACAATATCCAATAACTGCTACCGCGATGTTATGAGGAATATGTTGATTGAAAACAGGATGGGAAGAAATTCGAATAGATAAAGAAATTTTTTTTTCCGAATTATCTTGCAAAGAAAGATTGGCAAAGTTAGCAACTATTGCTTCATCGGCTAAGAAGAAATCTTCGCAAAACTGTTTCGCAACAGTTTCATATTCTTTGCTTGAATATTGCGGAAATTGCGCTTTGTAGGAACGAAAAGCACGGGAAATACTTTTCCCGAGCATTTCTTGTGTTACAGAATTTTTATGTTTTTGTTCGGTTTCGGGTAGGCGAAAATAAACAGTCTTTCCAGTCATGTTTAATAGTCCCTTTAAGATAAAATTTAAAGATAAAACTTATCTAAATTGCAATGCAATTGTATTTTAATATTTTGTAATATAGATATTTTTCAGACAACCTTCTCAACAAAACCGCGGTAAATTTCGGCAAATTCGTCGGCATGGCTTAAAAAGGGCGCGTGTGCGGCTTTGTCGATAAGGACCAGCTCGCTGTTGCTCAAATGGCGGTGTAAATATTCGCCCATGCGCGGCGGCGTGATGGCGTCTTTCTGTCCAAACACCAGCAATGACGGCGTCTGAATCAGCGGCAACAGCGGACGCGCATCAGCATGGTTGACCGCTTCAAGCGCGGCCTGTAAGGCGGATGGCGTGCCGCAGCGTGCCAAATCGGGCAGCACCCGGTTTAAGATTTCGCCGGAATGGGGCGTGTGCAGCAGTTGCAGTTGTAGAAACTGTTTAATATGTTTGGCATAATCCTGCTGAAATGCACCGACCATCTTGCCCAAGGCAGGTTGTGCCAAGCCTTCGGGATAATCCGTGTCGGCAGTCAATCGGGCAAAACTTGCCGTCAGGCAGAGCGATTGGATTTTGTCGGGATAAAGCGCGGTCAGATACAGGGCAACCAGTCCGCCCAGCGACCAGCCGAGAATGTGTGCCGGCGTGTCGATTTGTCCGGCGAAGGCTTCGGCAACGGCGGCAATATCAAACGGTTCGGCAAAAGGCGCATCGCCGTGTCCGGGCAAATCAAGCGCGCGGACGTCCCAACCGGCAGGCAGGCGCGGTATCAAATCGTCGAATACATGGCGGTTCGCCGCCCAACCGTGTATCAGATAAACTTTTTTGGCGGAGTGTGGCATGAATGTTCTTTCTTGGTGGCGCAGTTTGAAACGGCTCAATGCGCGACGTTGCGTATTATGCCACGATTCCGTTTCAGACGGCCTTTGCCGAGGCTGCGCAAACGATTTGACGGAATATTTTATCGACGCGGCACAAAGCTGCCCTTTGTGTTTCCGCTATATCGCAGGCGGGGCAGTGTGCGGCAGTTGTCAGAAAAAGCCGCCCGCATTTGATAGAATGTGGGCCTCGCTGTATTACGAACCACCCGTCAGCAGCATGATACGCGAGCTGAAACACTTGGCGGATTTGGGCATGAGCCGTCCGTTGGCGGATTTGATGTGCCAAAACGCACCGGACTGGCTGGCGACGGAACACTTCGATTTCGTCCTGCCCATGCCTTTGAGCAAAGAGCGGCGGCTCAAGCGCGGATTCAACCAAAGCGAGGCTTTGACGGATATTTTGGCAAAACGCTACGGCTGGACGCTGCTGCCGCGCCACGCGGTTTTCAGACGGCATGGCGAGCCGCAAAGTACGCTGAAAAGCGACGAACGTCGGAGAAATATCAAGAATGCATTTAAAATCAAAGCCGAATTACCGAAGGCGTGTAATATTCTGTTAATTGACGATGTCTTTACCACCGGCTCGACTTTGGACGAATTGGCGAAAACGCTGAAAAAATCAGGCGCAGGCCGGATTTGTTGTTGGTCTTTGGCGCGGCCGCCAATGAAAAAATAGCTTAAAGTTTTTGACACCCATGGAACATTTCGGCATTATGCCACTCTATAAGTGATTGATTTATATGTTTACCATAGTTTTGTACCAACCCGAAATCCCGCCCAATACGGGCAATATCATCCGCCTGTGCGCCAATACCGGTGCCGATTTGCACTTGGTCAAGCCGCTTGGTTTCCCTCTGGATTCGTCCAAAATGAAACGCGCGGGCTTGGATTATCACGAGTTTGCCAAACTGACGGTACATGAGAATTTCGAAGACTGCCTCAAGGCACTCGAAGGTCGCCGCATTTTCGCACTGACCACCAAAGGCTCTACCCGCCCCGACGAAGTTTCCTTCCGCGAAGGCGACGTGTTGCTGTTTGGTCCCGAAACGCGCGGCCTGCCTGCCGAAATTCTCGACAGCCTGCCTGCCGGACAAAAAATCCGCCTGCCGATGATGCCCGGCAGCAGGAGCATGAATCTTTCCAATACCGTCGCCGTTATTCTGTTTGAAGCATGGCGACAAAACGGTTTTGCCGGCGGCGTATAACAGGCCGTCTGAAACCGCTGCGTTATCAACTCAAGAACGGAACCCGTTTTGACTTTTACCAAAAAAACCCTCCTTTCCTTAGCCGCCGCCACCATCGGCGTCCTTTCCATCAATGCCGCCGTTGCCGACAGCGTGGTCCGAGTCGAAAAACTGCATCCTTCTGCCAACCGCAGTTACAAAGTTGCCGGCAAACGCTACACGCCGCTAACCCAAGTTTCCTCTTTCAGCCAAACCGGCAAAGCCTCATGGTACGGCAACCAATTCCACGGCCGTAAAACTTCCAGCGGCGAGCGTTACAATATGAATGCCCTCTCCGCCGCCCACAAAACCCTCCCTATTCCCAGCTACGCACGCGTGACCAATATGCAAAACGGCAAAAGCGTCATCGTCCGTGTCAACGACCGCGGCCCTTTCCACGGCAACCGCGTCATCGATGTTTCCCGCGCCGCCGCCCAACAATTGGGTTTCATCAACCAAGGTACGGCCAACGTCAAAGTTGAGCAAATCATCCCCGGCCAAACCGCCGCTCAAACCATTATTTCCCCAAACAACAAAGAATTTTTTGTTGATTTGAAATCCTTCGGTACCCAACGCGAAGCGCAGGCTTATCTGAACCAAGCCGCACAAAGCCTGCCGTCAGACAGCAAAGTCATGCTGGAAAAACGCAACTACGAATACGTTGTCAAAATGGGTCCGTTCAGCAGCCAAGAACGTGCCGCCGAAGCAGGCGAACGCTCCCGTCATCTGAATCTGGTGTCCGCCATCTGATTTCGTCCGCGTTAGCGCTGAAGTTTGATACAATACAAGGCCGTCTGAAACCCGATTGCAAGGTTTCAGACGGCCTTTTTTAATCACAAGGGAACACCATGATCAGCAGGCTCACAGGCAAATTGATTGAAAAAAATCCGCCGCAGGTCGTTATCGACGTCAACGGCGTCGGTTATGAAGCCGACGTTTCCATGCAGACTTTCTACAACCTGCCTCCCGTTGGCGAAACTGTCCATCTCTACACCCAGCTTGTCGTCCGCGAAGACGCGCATTTGCTGTTTGGTTTCGCCTCGGCCGAGGAACGCGCCACCTTCCGCCAACTGGTCAAAGTCAGCGGCATCGGTGCCAAAACCGCATTGGGCATTTTGTCGGCCATGAATGCCGACGAGCTGGCGCAAGCCATCGCCGAAGAAGACGTCAAACGCCTCTCCTCCGCCCCCGGCATCGGCAAAAAAACCGCCGAACGCATGGTGTTGGAACTGCGTGGCAAACTCGTATCCCATACCGTTTCAGACGGCCTGTTTGCCCCTGATACCGTTGCCGACGAAAGCCAAGACATCATCAACACCCTGCTTGCCCTCGGCTACAACGAACGCGAAGCCAAAGCCGCCACCAAAGGCATTCCCAAAGGCACGGAAGTCGGCGAAGGCGTACGCCTGGCCTTAAAAAACCTGCTCAAATAAGGCCGTCTGAAACATGAAAACTGCCGTCCTGAGTGCCGCCTTGCTTCTAAACGCGTGCGTCTATACCGAGACTCCGTACGGGCGCACTGCCGTCTTAGACCTGCCCGTCCACGCGCAAACCACCGTCAACAAAACCGTGACCATCAACGCCCCGCCCGGGATGACCGTCATCTATCAAGACAGCGAACCCGTCCGCAATTACCCGGCCTATCCCGTTTATCCCCGCCGGGTTTATCGTTATCGATAAACAACGCTGACCGTTTGAAACCATATATTCAGACGGCCTGTTGAGAGACCAACCATGAAATACATCCTTCCCCTGCTTTTACTCCTGAGCGCCTGCACACCGGACACCAAGACCACCACGGATGCCGCATCCGCCCCCAAAACACACGGCTTCGCACACCGCCTGACCGAAGGCGAAAAACTGCTGACCCAAGCCCTCATCAAACAAGACCTCGCCGCCTACTTCAAACACGAAACCGGCGGCGCATTTGCCGAACAAGCCCCCTTATTCTCGGCCCAGCAACTTGCCGAACAGAAAAACATCCCTAAAAACGATGCCATCGGCGTTTACGGCAAAATCATCAAAACCCAAGGCCGCACCGCCTGGCTGCAAACCGACAAGCAAACCCTCAAACTCGATTTGGCCGAACCGCTGCAAGAAGCAGAAGGCGAAGTTACCCTTGTCTGCCAACATGAAAACACCGCATTCCAAGACTGCCAAACAGAAGAAAACTTCGCCCGACGCTTTACCGAACAAATCTTCTCGGCGGTCGAGTCCGGACGCGTATCCGCCCAAACAGACGCACCGGCCGAAGAAATCATGGCCGGCCGCCTCATCCCGTTTTTGAGTGCCGCCAGCGACTTTACCGGCAACTTCAAAGCCTGCGCCACCACCATGACCGAATACTGCACCAGCCGTCTGGCACGCGAAATGCCCGAATCCGCAGTCCGCAAAAAAGCACAGGAATTGGGTTTGACCGAAATAGCATTTAAAAAGAAAAAATAAATATTTAGGCCGTCTGAACCTTATGGCGGCTGTGTTATAATCCGCACCTCATACAGGTCGGACAGACAGTCGCCGCGTATCGCGTAAGGCATACGGGGAGGAAAGTCCGGGCTCCACAGAGCAGAATGCCGGCTAACGGCCGGGCGCGGCAACGCGACGGAAAGTGGAACAGAAAGCAATACCGCCGATGATTGCCTTTGGGCAAAACAGGTAAGGGTGAAAAGGTGCGGTAAGAGCGCACCGTGCATTTGGTAACAAAGCGCAGCAGGCTAAACCCCATTCGGAGCAAGACCAAACAGAACGCGATGACGCTGCTCGCCGAGCGTTCGGGTAGGTTGCTTGAGCACACCAGCAATGATGTGCCTAGAGGAATGACTGTCCGCGACAGAACCCGGCTTACCGTCCGAGCTGTATGTCCCCATACCGCGGCAGGTTTTTAAAACCTGCCGCATTTTTATCGAAATAAAAAGGCCGTCTGAAACCTGAATCTTGGTTTCAGACGGCTTTTTTTAAACCGCTGTTTATGGACGGTATTCCGGTTTCATGCCGTTGGGCAGAAGCTGCCATACATAGCCGGTGGTTTTCATTTTGCCGGCCACTTCGCCTGCTTCGTCGCCATAGCCCCAGAAATAATCCACACGGACCGCGCCTTTAATCGCGCTGCCGGTATCTTGCGCCATAATCAGGCGGTTGAGGGCTTTTTTGGTGATCGGATGGGCAGTGGCGACAAACAGCGGTGCGCCAAGCGTGATGTAGTGGCGGTCAATGGCACCGGCGTATTCACCCATCAACGGCGTACCCAATGCGCCCACCGGGCCGGAATCGCCGCTGCCGGTCAGCTCGCGGAAGAAAACGTAGCTTGGGTTTTGCCCCAAAACTTCGGCAAGGCGGCCGGGGTTTTGCTTCATATAGGCCTTGATGCCCTGCATGCTGGTCTGACCCAGCGGCAGATAGCCTTTGTCCGCCATATAGCGGCCGATGGAAACATACGGATGCTCGTTTTTATCGGCAAATCCGACACGGATGTATTTGCCGGACGGCGTTTTCAGACGGCCTGAACCTTGAATGTGCATAAAGAAAAGTTCGACCGGATCATTTGCGTAACCCAAAATCGGCGCTTTGCCGTTAAGCGCGCCGCCGTTGATTTGGCTGCGGGTGTAGTAAGGAACAAAACGGCTGCCTTCAAAACGGCCTTTCAGCGCGGTGCTGCGTGCTGTAATCGGGAATCTGGACAAATCGGCCGTGTATGTGCCGCTGTTGTCGATGACGCCGCTGTTTGGGCCGGTTTGACGGATGCGGACAGTGGCTTTGCTGCCCCTCAAGTTTGCAGCCAGCGGAACGGAAACGAAATCGTTCGGAATGCCGTAAATAGGGAAACGGGATTGGCTTGTAGGCTTGTCGTCGCCGTGCAGGACCGGTTCGTAATAGCCGGTAATGGTGCCGGCAGGATTGCCGCCGTTATCGACGCGCCATGCGGTGAAATAGCGCTCGAAAAAGTGCTTGGCTTGGAAATGGTGCACCGGCGTCTGCATGGCTTGGATACAAACGTCCTGCCAGCCTTGACGGTTTTTAAGTTTTTCACAGCCTAAGCGGAAAGACTGCAGGCTTTTGGTAAAGTGTTGGAGGTCCCAGTGCGGCAATTCGTTGTAGGAAACTACGGTGTAGTTTGCTCCTCCCCCGCTCACTGTCGTACCGACGGGATCGGGCGTACCAGTGGGGCGGTCAGGGCCTTTGATAACGCTGGTGTCGGTTTCGGGAAGGTTTTTAATGCTTTTGCTCGGACAGGCGGCAAGAATGGCTGCGGCAATACTGACGAGCGTGATGCGGTACAGATGTTTTTTCATGGAATCAATAGCGTGTCGAAAGGCCGTCTGAAAGCTATTTTTTCAGACGG
Source organism: Neisseria perflava (assembly GCF_002863305.2). Lineage (NCBI taxonomy): Bacteria > Pseudomonadati > Pseudomonadota > Betaproteobacteria > Neisseriales > Neisseriaceae > Neisseria > Neisseria perflava. The sequence continues at coordinate 1,984,931 of NZ_CP136962.1, read as the reverse complement.
CCTATGTTGGAAAGTGCTGATTTTAACACAAAAAAGCGATTTATCGGCGCGGCGGCAATTGGACGATAACCGTATCGGCCAGCATATCGTAGAGCGTGCGGCGGTCGCGTTTGACCGAGAAGAGCATAATAAAGTTGATCAGTGTAATCAGTAGTGAATAAATTAAAATGTTTCCTTTTAATACAAAGTATGCAGCAAACACAATGGCAAGTACAATTAAGCCCCATGCAACTTCTCGCACCAATACCGTACCAAGAAAACCCGGATTGCTGCCATTGCTTTTCAATACACGAATACCCATGATCTTTTTACCCAAGGATTGACCATAGCGGCTCATGTAATAAAGCTGAACAATACCGACAATTAAATATACGATAGAGGTCAATCCTAGCATCTGTGTCATATCGGCCCGCTCGCTGACACTTATTATAAGCTCTTGTGTAAAAGAAATATTTTTCTGCTTGGCAATTGCTGCTGTCTCAGTATATAAAATATAATAATAGGGTAAAAAAATAATTACATTAAATAAATAATTCAACAAATATGCCGCGACCCGTGACCATACTGAAGCAATATGGACATCTACTATTTCTGTTTTAGGCAAATCCGACAAATTGATTTCGCTCATTTAATCTTCCTCTGTGCTATTCAATGAGATGCAATTTCATTGCCATCTTAACCTATTTTTCCATCATTCTAAAAAATTTCGATAAAAACCTTTACATTTTCCGCAGACGGCGTTAAAACGTTTGTTTTCCCCTTTGTTATAGTGGGTTAACAAAAGTCTGAACAAAGCGGCAGGCGATGCCGTTCCGGTTTTTGTTAATGCACTATAAACTTATCCGGATTTTCTTCTCAAGGAGTAGCACATGAAAGTAGGTTTCGTCGGCTGGCGCGGTATGGTCGGCTCTGTTTTGATGCAGCGTATGAAAGAAGAAAACGACTTCGCCCACATTCCCGAAGCGTTTTTCTTTACCACTTCCAACGTCGGTGGCGCTGCCCCTGATTTCGGTCAGGCAGCCAAAACATTGTTGGATGCCAACGATGTTGCCGAATTGGCAAAAATGGACATCATCGTTACCTGTCAGGGTGGCGATTACACCAAATCCGTCTTCCAACCCCTGCGCGACAGCGGCTGGAACGGCTACTGGGTTGACGCGGCTTCTTCCCTGCGCATGAAAGACGACGCGATTATCGTCCTCGACCCTGTCAACCGCAACGTCATCGACAACGGCCTCAAAAACGGCGTGAAAAACTACATCGGCGGCAACTGTACTGTTTCCCTGATGTTGATGGCTTTGGGTGGTTTGTTCCAAAATGATTTGGTCGAATGGGCAACCAGCATGACCTACCAAGCCGCTTCCGGCGCAGGTGCGAAAAACATGCGCGAACTCATCAGCGGCATGGGCGCGATTTACGCCAAAGTGGCAGACGAGCTTGCCGATCCTTCCAGCGCGATTCTCGACATCGACCGCAAAGTATCCGATTTCTTGCGCAGCGAAGACTATCCGAAAGCCAACTTCGGCGTACCGCTCGCCGGCAGCCTGATTCCGTGGATTGACGTGGATTTGGGCAACGGCCAGTCTAAAGAAGAATGGAAGGGCGGCGTGGAAACCAACAAAATCCTCGGCCGCAGCGACAATCCGACCGTAATCGACGGTTTGTGCGTACGCATCGGCTCTATGCGCTGCCACAGCCAAGCCCTCACCCTGAAGCTGAAAAAAGACCTGCCTGTTTCCGAAATCGAAGCGATTTTGGCAGGCGCAAACGACTGGGTGAAAGTCATCCCTAACGAAAAAGAAGCCAGCATCCACGAGCTGACTCCTGCCAAAGTTACCGGCACGCTGTCTGTTCCTGTCGGCCGTATCCGCAAACTGGAGATGGGCGGCGAATACATCAGCGCGTTCACTGTCGGCGACCAACTCTTGTGGGGTGCTGCCGAGCCGTTGCGCCGCGTATTGCGCATTATCTTGGGCAGCCTGTAATTTAGGTTGGCATGAAAAAAGCAACGGTTTGAGCCGTTGCTTTTTTTGTCAGAAAAAGGCCGTCTGAACCTTTCAGACGGCCTTGTTTCCTATTCTTTTTTACCGGCCAAACCGATTTCTTTGGTGGAATCGCCAACTTTGATTTGCGCCTTACCGGCAATTTCTTCAGCCTGCGGGCCGAAGAGTTTCAAATCATAACGGCCGTTTTCGATACCGTTCAAACTGGTTTTACCGCTGATGGCGGCTTTACCATTGTTATTGGCAATACCTGCGGCAAGCAGGTCGACATTATTGTGGGAAGCCATGCTGCTGATTTTGCCGTAACCTTGTTTTTTATCGAAATCTACGGTGTATTTCAGACGGCCGCTGCGGTCGTCGCCATTAAACGCGATGCCCGAATACTGATAGCTGCCTTGTTTGGGCAAATTGCGGTACGCTGTTTCATCGCCTTGGACTTCACCGACGGTGAATGTGTATATATCGAGGTTTTGCAGCTTGCCTGCGTCATCGGCTTTTTGTTTGGCGTAACGCGCGGCAACATTGGAATAATTTTGTTTATACACTTGGAAATCGCCCGTTTCCAAAGTGATGACTTTGCCGTTTACCTTGATTTTTTGGGCGTAGTCGTAAGAAGATACTTTATCGGTTTTCAAAAAGCCGGTATCGAGTTTGTCGCCTTTTTTCAGGGTTTGCTTTTTACCGTTGGCCGTCAGCTCCAACGTACCGTTTTCAGGGACGGATTCGTTCAATTCAACGGACAACACGCCTTTCGGATGCGGATTGAGCGGCTCGGTCACGGCATTCGACAAGCCGCTTGTTGCGCCACCGCAGGCAGCCAACATCAAAGACAGGGAAGCAGTCAAAGCAGAAATGCGGAGGGTTCTCATCATTTTTTCCTTTCCTTTTTTATTTGGTATGATATTTATCATATACCTAAAAAAATGAACAATAAATGATTTTTGTCAAAATCAAGCATTTTGAATATTAATTTTATAAATATTGAAACATTTTTAGAATATCGGGCATTCAGTTCATCCAGCCTCCCTTCCGCTATAATCATTTTATTTTGCAAACGGATTTCATCATGCCGAAAATCACCCTTATCGCCGCCTACGCCGCCCGCCGCTGTATCGGCATCAACAACACCATGCCTTGGCATTTGCCTGAGGATTTTGCCTTCTTCAAATCCTACACTACCGGCAAACCCGTCATTATGGGCCGCAAAACATGGGAGTCGCTGCCGCGCAAGCCATTGCCCGGCCGTCAAAATATCGTCATCACCCGCCAAGATTATCAGGCCGAAGGCGCGCAAACGGCGGCCTCTTTGGAAGATGCGCTGGCTTTGTGTCAGGGGGTTGAAGAAGTCATCATCATGGGCGGCGCGCAAATTTATGCACAAGCCCTGCCGATTGCCACCGATTTGCGTTTGACCGAAGTCGGTTTGGATGTGGACGGCGATGCGTTTTTTCCTGAGTTTTCCACAGAAACATGGCAAGAAGCCTCTCGGGAAAACCATGTTTCCGCCAAAGGCATCGAATACGCGTTTGTGCATTATATGAAGGCATAATCCGACAACGCAAAGGCCGTCTGAAACCCTGTTTTCAAGTTTCAGACGGCCTTTTTATTTCATTTGTTTACGGCATGCCGTTTAAGCCATTTTGTTTTTCAAAGGCAGCTTGATATGCGGTTTGGCCGGCTTGGGCGCTTCTTTCAGTCCAAGTTCGATTTGCTGCTCTTCGCTCAACAAATTGCTCCAGTCGCCTTTTTTATACCAGTCGCGGCCGTCCAACTCGATGGGATGTTGGATGCGCTCGCAACCGTTGCCGCATTGCAAATCGTCTTCTTTGCAGTATTTGTCGCAACCCCAGCAGATACGCTCGGGATTTTTCGGGAAAATGGGAAATTTCTTGGCCATGATGTTCTTCTTTTGTTTGTGTGCGGTATGGGCAGAATTATAAGTGATTTGAATGGGGCTGGCGGCGGGTTTATCGTGTTTTACGCTGATTTTTTAAGATGTGTTAACCTTTCAGACGGCCTATACTGTAAAAACTATCCCTATGCGGTACAACAAGAGGAGCCAATATGAACATATGCCGTCTGAAGCCTGAATTTGTCGAGCCTTTATCCCTCGCGCTGTTTGAGGAATGGCACGATTTTGCGCCGTGGTCGTCTCTGGACAAAATCCGTGCGTATTACGCGCAGTGCCTTAATGGGGATAACTTGCCGCTGGCGTTCGCGGCTGTGGATAAGGAAGGGCGGCTGATGGGTTCGGCGGCATTGAAGCGGTTTGATATGGTGTGTTTTCCCGAATATGAATATTGGCTGGGCGATGTGTTCGTTTTGCCGCAATTTCGCGGTTTGGGCGTGGGCAGGCAGCTGGTCTCGTTTTGTCTGGATAAAGCACGCAAACTGGGTTTGCCGTATCTGTTTCTCTATACGCCGGATGTGCAGGCTGTGTATGAAAAGTTTGGCTGGAAAGAAATCACGCAGACTTGGCATAACGGGGAAACCGTATCCGTCATGAAATTGGATTTATAGCTTGAAAAGAATAAAAGGCCGTCTGAACATTTGGTTTCAGACGGCCTTTTATTTTAAATTATCCACAACTACCCTATCCGCTTAAACGGCGGCAGACAGGCCAATAATTGCTGGCCGTAGCGTTGCGTTTTGACGCGGTTGTCGAGGATGGTCACGCGGCCGTAATCCTGTTCGGTACGGATAAGGCGGCCGACGGCTTGGATCAGTTTGATGCTGGCTTCGGGCACCGTGATTTCAATAAAGGGATTGCCGCCGCGTTGTTCAATCCAACGGTTTTGGGTTTTCTCGATGGGATTGTCCGGCATGGCAAACGGCAGCTTGGCAATGATAACTTGCACGCAGGCCGTACCGGGCAGATCGAGCCCTTCGGCAAAACTGTCGAGGCCGAAAATAATGCTGGCTTTGCCTTCGGCAATGGCTTGATGGTGCCTTTGTAAAAGAACGGCCTTGGGCAACTCGCCCTGCACAAGCAGAAGCGGTAAATATTCGTCAGGCAGTCGCAAGGCGACGTCCTGCATTTGTTTGCGTGAGGAAAACAACACCAGCGTGCCGATGGCTTCAACCGGCGAAACCAGCTTCGGCAACCATTCGACAATGGCGGCCGTGTGCGCATCAGGGTCTTTCGGGCTGGCATGAACCGGCGGAATATACAGCTCGCCTTGCGCATCGAAATTAAACGGGCTTTCCAAAGCAAGCGTGGTGGTTTCAGGCAGCCATAATAGGCCGGTTTGGCGCAAAATCAGGTTGAAGCTGCCGAGCGATTGCAGGGTAGCCGAAGTCAACACCGCGCCTGCCGCGCGCCGCCACAGATTGTTGGCAAGGTGGGATGCGCTGCTGATGGGGCTGGCGTTGAAAATATAGTCGTTTTTGTCGTCGGCACGGCGGGTTATCCATTTTGCCAACGGCTCTTCGCCCTCAATGGGAACGGTGGAGAGCAAATCCCAAACCGCGCTGATTTGTTCGATACGGGCGATAAAAAGACCGAACTCGCTGGTCAGGCGGTCGATGAGCGCGCCGTCCTGTTCTTTTTCGCGGCGTGCGGCGGAAAGCGCATCGTTCAGCCCGATAACGTGTTTGAGCAGGCTGCGTGCAGCAATGGCCGTATTGGAAACCGTGGTTTCAAGGCCTTCGGGGATTTTGCCGTCTTCCCACAGCCAAGTCGGTTCGTTGTGTTTCCGCCTGTCGTTTTCAGACGACCCCAGACTTAAAGACGGCTCTTCCGCTAAATGGAACTGCCATTCGTGCAGGCTGTCGAGCAAGGATGTGGCAGCTTCGTCGGCAAGGTTGGCAAGTTCGGCTTTATTGGTGAGCGCGGCAATTTTGCCGGTCAGCTGCGGCAGTTTTTCCAGCGTCCAAACGGCAATATTCCATGAATGTTCGGCGGCAAAACGGCTGAGGGCTTTTTTGGGCAGGTGGTGCGCTTCGTCTATGCAATAGAAACTGTTTTCAGGAGCAGGCAGAATCACGCCGCCGCCCATGCTGATGTCGGCAAGCAGAAGATCGTGGTTGGCAACAACGACATCGACGGTTTCCAAAACATCGCGTGCCAGGTAAAACGGGCATTCCGGACGGTTTGGACAGGCGGATTTCAGGCAGCCGTGGCGGTCGTTGGTCACTTTGAGCCAAATCGCGTCATCGATTTTTTCCGGCCAAGTGTCGCGGTCGCCATTAAAGCGGCGGGCGGAAAATTCATGGGCAATGTCGCGCAGCAGGTTCAATTCTTCCGGCTTGGGTTTGCTGTCCCACAACACTTCCGGCGCTTCAAAACCAAGCAGGTTTTGCTGGGCGTTGTTTTGCGTCAGTTGATAGAGTTTGTAAGGGCAAAGATAACGGCCGCGCCCTTTGGCAAGCGCAAAGGTCAGCTCCAAACCGCTTTTTTCGACCAGAAACGGCAAATCGCGGTCAACCAACTGCTCCTGCAAGGCCACCGTCGCGCTGCTGACAATCAACCGTTTGCCGCGTGTTTGCGCCATGATGCCGCCGGCCAAAAGGTAGGCCAACGATTTACCCACGCCGGTCGGCCCTTCGATCACGGCAATGCTCTCGCCCTCGCGTTTGGGCGCTTCTTCGCCTTCTTCACGCGTCAACGTCCGCGAAAAAGCGTTGGCAATTGCCGCAATCATTTCCCGCTGCGAAGCGCGCGGACGGAAACCGGGCAGGTTTTTGCCGATGTTTTGGTAATGGTCGCGGATAGCGTTTTTTTCTAAATCGGTGAGCATTGAGGCCGTCTGAATGGGTTTGCAAGAATAGCGTATTTTAGCATTTTTACCTTCATGAAGCCTTCGTAAAGTCTTACTCTATTTTAGGGTTTGGCATTTTGATGGCGATGGCTAAACCGAAAAACCATAATCGGTTTTAATCAAGCAAAAGGCCGTCTGAAACTTTAGCCGCACTGATGCAGAGGCACCCACAATTTTTGCTTCTCGGATTTGTTTTTCTCGTAGCGGTTCCACGCTTTTTCATGAAAATAAAAGACGACGGTATTGACGATGGGTTCGACCAAAGCCACCACGCTGGAAACGCCGATACTGCCGGTCAGAATATAGGCGACACTAAATGCGACGCTGAAATGCAAAATAGCAAATGTAATGGTTTTAATCATTTTGTTTTCCTGATACATTGATGTTTTAATCGCTACATAATAATTATTATCAACTAACGCGTATATTTTAAATCCTTTATCCTAATTTAGATTTTATAAATCGATATTTTATTTTTGATAGGAATTTTATGAACCCGCTCCATATTGTCGTCCTCGACCGCGATACCCTCGTCAACCGTCCGTTTGAATTTGATTTTCCACACACATTAAGCAGCTACGGCACAACCGAAGCGCACGAAACGCTGGCGCGTATCCGCGGCGCGGACATTGTGATTACCAACAAAGTCGTGATTTCCGCCCAAGCATTTGCCGAAAATCCACAACTCAAGCTGGTTGCTGTTACCGCGACAGGCGTCAACAATGTGGACGTTGAGGCTGCCAAACAAAACGGCACAGCAGTGTGCAATATCCGCGCTTACGGCAATGAATCCGTGGCGGAACACGCGTTTATGATGATGATTACCCTGATGCGCAACCTGCCTGCCTACCAGCGCGACGTTGCGGCAGGCTTGTGGGAAAACTCGCCGTTTTTCTGCCATCTCGGCGCCCCGATGCGCGATTTAAACGGCAAAACGCTGGCGATTTTCGGACGCGGCAATATCGGTAAAACGCTGGCAACTTATGCTCAGGCTTTCAAAATGAATGTCGTGTTCGCCGAACATAAAAATGCCCAAAGCATCCGAGATGGCTATGTTTCCTTTGACGAAGCCATCCGCTCCGCCGATGTCGTGTCACTTAATTGCCCGCTCACGCCACAAACGGCAAACATGATAGGCGAAGCCGAATTGCAGCAAATGAAACCCGGTGCCATCCTCATCAACTGCGGGCGCGGCGGCTTGGTCGATGAAGCCGCTTTGGTTGCGGCGTTGAAATACGGCCAAATCGGCGGTGCAGGTTTTGACGTGTTGACACAAGAGCCGCCACGCGACGGCAACCCTCTGCTGAAAGCCCGACTGCCCAACCTCATCGTTACGCCACACATTGCATGGGCAAGCCAAGAGGCCGCCAACCGTCTGTTTGACATTCTTTTGGACAATATCAACCGCTTCGTGGCCGGCAATCCGCAAAATCTGGTTTAATCTATGGAAAACCTGTTGATAAGGTTGTGAACAATTTTAAAGGCCGTCTGAAATATTCAGACGGCCTTTATTAATCATTATTTATTTCATAAGGTTATCTATAAAATAGGTTAAATCGTTTCATTCTTCATTGTGGATAACCCTTAAAAAGGCCGTCTGAAATACTCAGACGGCCTTTTGTTTGCCCGGACAAATTAGATATCGTATGTAGTTGAAGCAGTATCGCCGCCCTTGCCTGTCCAGTTGGTATGGAAGAACTCACCGCGCGGTTTGTCGGTACGCTCGTAAGTGTGCGCGCCGAAATAGTCGCGTTGGGCTTGCAGCAGGTTGGCGGGAAGGCGTTCGGAAGTGTAGCCGTCAAGGAAGGTAATGGCAGAAGCCATGCAAGGCATCGGAATACCGCACTCGATCGCTTTGGCCACCACTTTGCGCCATGCAGGCAGACAGGTTTCCAACACGCCTTTGAAATAAGGATCGGAACCCAAGAACACCAAATCAGGATTGGCTTCGTATGCGTCGCGGATGTTGCCCAAGAACGCGCTGCGGATGATGCAGCCTTCGCGCCACAGAAGGGCGGTATTGCCGTAATTCAATGCCCAATCGTTGTTTTCGCTGGCTTCACGAATCAGCATAAAGCCTTGTGCATAAGAAATAATTTTGGACGCCAACAGGGCTTGGCGCAAGGCATCCACCCATGCGGCTTTGTCGCCTTCAATCGGGGTAATGGTTTTGCCAAACAGGCTGTTTGCTTGGGCGCGTTGGTCTTTAAACGCGGACACGCAACGTGCAAATACGGCTTCGGAAATCAGGGTCAACGGGATACCCAAATCGAGGGCATTGATGCCGGTCCATTTGCCTGTGCCTTTTTGTCCGGCAGTATCGAGGATTTTTTCGACCAAAGGTTCGCCGTTTTCATCTTTGTAGCCCAAAATCGCGGCGGTAATTTCGACCAGATAAGAATCCAGTTCGGTTTTGTTCCACTCGTTGAAGATTTGGTGCATTTCGTCATAAGACAGGCCCAAACCGTCTTTCATGAATTGGTAGGCTTCGCAAATCAACTGCATATCGCCGTATTCGATGCCGTTGTGCACCATTTTGACGAAGTGGCCCGCACCATCGCGGCCAACCCAGTCGCAACAAGGCTCGCCTTGAGGCGTTTTGGCGGAGATGGCTTGGAAAATCGGTTTGACGGCAGGCCATGCGGCTTCATCGCCGCCAGGCATGATAGATGGGCCGTGACGCGCGCCTTCTTCGCCACCGGATACGCCGGCACCGATGAAGCGGATGCCTTTTGCGGCCAGCTCGTGTGTACGGCGGGTGGAATCAGGATAGTTGGCATTGCCGCCGTCAATAATGATGTCGCCTTCGTCCAAAAGCGGAACGAGTTGCTCGATAAAATCGTCAACAACAGAACCAGCGCGCACCATCATCATGATTTTGCGTGGTTTTTCTAATTTATCAACCAGATCTTGCAGTGAATATGCGCCGATAATATTGGTATTTTTGGCTGCGCCGTTTAAAAAATCATCTACTTTGCTGGTCGTACGGTTGAATGCAACAACTTTAAAACCATTGTCGTTCATGTTGAGAATCAGGTTTTGCCCCATCACGGCAAGGCCGATAACGCCAATGTCGCCTTTCATTTGGTGAAACTCCATTATTGATTAAATTTATCAAGCGTAACTCTAGCTGATTTACAACTTTTTAACAATCCTTAACTTTTTAATTTTTTGAAAAGATACCTTTACGTTTCAGACGGCCTTTGCCTTTGGGAAAACAAACTATAAATTAGATTTTAAATAATAAATAGAAGATGATATTGAGTGCTGCCACAGCTTGTTGATAACTTTAATTACAAAAATTTTTCAAATACTTAGCTGATATTTTTTGATGAGGATAAAGTATGGTCGACCTTGTTTGCAGATGTGGATAAAAATTTCCTGCTGCTTCATTCTGTGGGTAACTTTTTGCCTGTGCACAATCTTAGCTTGTTTTATACTTCTCTAATCGGAACTGATTGACTAGAGAAATAGTCAAATGGTTTTTTATTTCAAGCTATTTTCATATTTCCTTTTATTTAAGCTGGGAAAAGGCCGTCTGAAAATATTTCAATAAGGTGTGCATATGAAGTTTTCCTTTAGTATTAACCTGTTATCTGTTTTGATTTTGGCCGCTTGTGCGCAACAGCCAGTTCAAAAGCCTCAAGTTTCCCTGCCCTCTGTATCTGTGGATAACCATGCGCCGGAGCAAGGAACAGGGCTGACGGAGCAGAAGTTAATCCGCGCCAAGCATTATATGGCGGCGTCTGCCAATCCGCTGGCAACTGAAGCCGGTTATGAAATTTTGAAGCGCGGCGGCAGTGCGATAGATGCGATGATTGCCATGCAGACAACTTTGGGACTGGTTGAGCCTCAGTCTTCCGGATTGGGTGGCGGTGCGTTTTTGGTGTATTGGGACAATAAGGCGAAAAAGCTGACGACGTTTGATGCCCGTGAAACAGCGCCGAAAGCGGCAACGCCGGAACTTTTCTTGGACGAAAACGGCAAACCGATGGGCTTTATGAAAGCGGTGGTCGGCGGCCGTTCGGTCGGTGTGCCGGGGATTCCGAAGCTGCTGGAAGATGTCCATAAGCGTTACGGCAAATTGCCGTGGGCAAGTTTGTTTGAGAAACCGATTACTTTGGCGGAACAAGGTTTTGCTGTTTCTCCGCGTATGGCGAAATCCATCGAACAAAATTTGGAACCCTTGCAACGTTATCCGCAAACTGCTGCCTATTTCTTACCCGACGGCAAACCTTTGGCTGCGGGAACGGTTTTGAAAAATCCTGAATTTGCGCGTTCTGTGCGCCTGTTGGCGGAAAAAGGCAGTGCGCCGTTTTACCAGGGAATGCAGGCGCAAAATATTGTCCGTGCCGTTACCGGTGCTGTGGATAATCCCGGCAAAATCAGCATGGCGGATTTGAAAAACTATCAAGTTATCGAGCGTAAGCCGGTTTGTGCGCCGTATCGTGAATATGAAGTTTGCGGCATGGGCGCGCCAAGTTCCGGCGCAATCGCTTTGGGGCAGATTTTGGGCGTATTGCAGAATCAGGATATGAAAACGTTGGGCGCGGAAAATATCCACAGTTGGCGCTGGATAGGCGATGCGTCGCGGATTGCGTTTGCCGACCGCGATTATTATGTCGGTGATCCCAAGTTTGTGAATGTTCCGACCCGAGTCATGATTTCACAGGCTTATTTGAAACCGCGTGCCGAAGAAATCCGCAAAGCTGACAAGGCATTGGAAACTATTCAGGCAGGTAAGTTCGGCAAGGAATACGCGCAAGGCATGGCGATCGAGCTGCCGTCCACTAGCCATTTGGTGGTTGTGGATAAAGACGGCAATGTCGTGTCGATGACGACTTCGATTGAAAACGCGTTCGGTTCGGGGCTGATGGCAAACGGTTATCTGCTCAACAATGAATTGACCGATTTTGCCTTCAACCCTGTCGGCGCGGACGGTAAAACGGTGGCAAATAGTGTTGCCGGTGGCAAACGTCCGCGTTCTTCGATGGCGCCGACTATTGTGATGAAAGACGGAAAACCTTATATGGCGGTCGGTTCACCGGGCGGCAGCCGCATTATCGGTTTTGTTGCTAAAACACTGGTTGCGCATATCGATTGGGATATGGACATTCAGACGGCAATTTCACTGCCGAATATGCTCAATCGCGGCAGCCAGTATGAAATCGAGGAAAAAACCGCTGCTGCGGATAAAGCGGCTGCGTTGGAAAAATTGGGCTACAAAGTCCAAATCCGCGATTTGAATTCTGGCGTGCAAGGCATTGTGATCGGCAAGGACGGTTTGCTCGGTGGCGCCGACCCACGCCGTGAAGGCAAGGTCATGGGCGATTGATATTGTCGGTTTGACATGTAAAGGCCGTTTGAACAGCTTCGTTTCAGACGGCCTTTTTAGTTTGGGAAAATATATGGATAAGATGTGTATAAGAATAACATTAAATTTTAATATTTTTATTTTTCAATAAGATAAAAGATATGAATATGTGGATAATTACTTGTGGAAAACAACATGATTTAGGCCGTCTGAAAGGTTCAGACGGCCTTTTTATTGGACTGTTTTGTCTATTTTCTATCAGGCTGCCGGCAACTCGTGAAAAGCACTAGGCAAGTCTTCGTCATCGGCAAACTCAACCCATTCGTAAGCGCTTTCATCTGCCAAAACGGCACGCAACAGTGCATTATTGATGGCATGACCTGATTTGTAACCTTCAAATGCACCGATAATCGGATGGCCGACAATGTACAAATCGCCAATCGCATCCAGGATTTTGTGGCGGACAAATTCATCGGGATAACGCAAACCTTCCGGATTCAAAACATCCATGTCGTCAATCACGATGGCATTGTTCAAATTGCCGCCCAGTCCGAGATTGTGGGCGCGCATCATTTCCACTTCGTGCATAAAGCCGAAGGTACGGGCGCGGGCAATCTCATCGATATAGGATTTTCCTGCAAAATCAATCTCGAAAGTAGGTGCGCTGCGATTGAATACGGGATGGTCAAATTCGATGGTTAAAGTAACTTTAAAGCCGTCATAAGGCGTAAAGCGCACCCATTTTCCGGTTTCTTTGATTTCAACGGGTTTGAGGATTTTTAGAAAACGTTTTTGGGCTTTTTGATCGACAACGCCTGCATCTTGTAATAGGTAAATAAACGGCAGGCTGGAGCCGTCCATAATCGGAATTTCAGGCGCGTTCAATTCAATCAAGGCATTGTCGATGCCATAGGCAGACAGAGCCGACATAATGTGTTCAATCGTGCCGATGCGCACGCCTTTATCGGTAACGATGGTTGAAGAGAGGCGGGTATCGTTGATCAAATAAGGATTCAATTTGATTATTTCGCCCATTTCCCCACTTAAATCGGTACGGCGGAACGAAATACCGCTGTTTTCTTCGGCAGGATGCAAAGTCAGAGCGACCCTTTCGCCCGAATGCAGGCCAACGCCGGTAACGCTTACTGATTTGGCTAAAGTCCGTTGCAGCATAATTGCTTCCTTTTAAAAAGTCTGATGGGCAAATGATACGTTAAAAAGGAAAAAACAAGCCATCATTTTTAATAGTATTTGCCAATATGGATGTTTTGCGGGTGTGAATTTCAAAATTTTAATTATCCACAATAGCATGTGAAATTGAAGTGGGTAATTTGGGTTTTATCCACAGAAAAATAGAAGAACTAAGATTCTATCCTTTTTTATTCCGGCATTCAGTTGGGGTTGGCCTCAAAGATAAAAAGCGACTATCAAATTGGTTTTAAAGAAAGTTATTCCGTTATCCACAGATGGTTTGGTTCTTCATCAAAATCATTATTTTAAAAATTAAAATATTATGATTTGAAAAAAACACTGAATGATCAACACAAAAATGGCAAAATACGGAGGAATAGAACTAAGTTTATGATTTCCATAAGCTTATGAAACTTTTAAGATTGGAAAATGGTTTTTATGAAATAAAATATCAAAAGCTAGAACTAATCCGATTTGCCTGATATTTTCCTACAAACAAGAATTTCATGTTTTCTTTATTTAAATCAAACAACTTAAAAGTAATTATCTGTAATCCTAGAAAGTAATTTTATTTCAGGATACAATGGACTTACTGAAAAATTTTTCCCATTCCATCTAATAGGAGTAGCAAAATGAGTATTAAAGTAGCGATTAATGGTTTTGGCCGCATCGGTCGTCTGGCATTGCGTCAAATTGAAAAAGCCCAAGGTATCGAAGTCGTTGCTGTTAACGACTTGACTCCTGCCGACATGTTGTTGCACCTCTTCAAATACGACAGTACCCAAGGCCGCTTTGAAGGCTCTGCCGAATTGAAAGACGACGCTATTGTTGTTAACGGCAAAGAAATCAAAGTATTTGCCAATCCTAATCCTGAAGAATTGCCTTGGGGCGAGCTGGGTGTGGACGTCGTCCTTGAATGTACCGGTTTCTTTACCAATAAAACCAAAGCGGAAGCCCATATCCGTGCCGGTGCGCGCAAAGTTGTGATTTCGGCTCCCGGCGGCAATGATGTGAAAACCGTTGTATACGGCGTAAACCAAGATATTTTGGACGGCAGCGAAACCGTCATCTCTGCCGCTTCTTGTACGACTAACTGCCTGGCTCCTATGGCTGCGGTATTGCAAAAAGAATTCGGTATTGTCGAAGGCTTGATGACCACCATCCACGCCTATACCGGCGACCAAAACACCCTTGACGCGCCACACCGTAAAGGCGACTTCCGCCGCGCCCGTGCCGCTGCCTTGAATATCGTACCGAACAGCACCGGTGCCGCTAAAGCCATCGGTTTGGTTATCCCTGAATTGAACGGCAAACTTGATGGTTCTGCCCAACGCGTTCCCGTTGCTACCGGCTCTTTGACTGAACTGGTTTCTGTTCTCGAGCGTCCTGTGACCAAAGAAGAAATTAATGCTGCGATGAAAGCTGCCGCCAGCGAGTCTTACGGCTACACTGAAGATCAAATCGTTTCTTCCGACGTCATCGGTATTGAATACGGCTCACTCTTCGATGCCACTCAAACCCGCGTGATGACCGTAGGCGACAAACAATTGGTGAAAACCGTTGCTTGGTACGACAATGAAATGTCTTACACTTGCCAATTGGTTCGTACCTTAGAATTCTTTGCCAGCAAAATCTAAAGGATAACAGGCTGAATCAATCAGTCTGTGGATAACTCAAAGGCCGTCTGAACATTTCAGACGGCCTTTTGTTTGTAGAAAGATTCAATCTGCAATCAGATTGTGGATAGTTTAATCACTGTGGCACATTTGTTTTCTATCTTAAATTGCACTTCATAATCCGCAATATTCATTACATAAATCCGTTCGGGAATATCTTGGTAGGCAGGACGGGGATCTTGGGCAATGCTTTGCTCAATAAGGTGTTTTTCTTCTGTGGATAAATATTCCGCAAGCGTACTTTCTGCCCAAACAACGTTCAATTCTTCAGGTTTGCCGCTGACAAAGCCTGATGATGCGTCAGGTTTGGATTCGACAAACGGGATGTAGGGTTTGATATCCACTACTGGGGTACCGTCCAATAGGTCTGCACCGCTGCAATAGATGCGGACAGGTTTGCCTGTTTCGATGCGTTCGAGTTTCAGCAGGGATAAACCGAGATGATTGGGGCGGTGTGGGCTGCGCGTGGCAAATACACCCATTTTTTGTTTGCCTCCGAGCCGTGGCGGACGCACCATTTGCGCCCAACCTTCATCCAATACGCCATGGAAAATAAAACTTATCCACACATAGTCGAAGTCTTCCAAGCCTCGAACGCTGTCTGCGGTAAATTCAGGAGTGAGTTCAATGCAAATTTCTGCCGCAGGAACCAAACCGGGTTGGCGGGCAATACCGAATTTTTGTTTGTAGGGGGAATGAACGGTTGCAATAGGCGTAATCGAATAGGACATAATTTGTGGATAAATATTCTGTGCAAACTGTCATCATATCACAGATGTTTTCCCACATTTTGCAGTAGTAATTTGTTATAATACAAAGCATTTATTCCAAATGTCCGTACATTGGCAATAAATGAATAATTTAAATTATTTAAAATAAAATCAATAGGTTATATTAATCCATGATTGTTTCTATCGATGTAGATGCACAAAAAACGTTTACGCCTTTGTGCCCGAAAGAATTGCCTGTTGCCGAAGGTCATCTGATTGCGGATGAACTCAATGCCCAAGCCGCGTTGGCGGATTTACGCGTTATGACGAAAGATGCGCATCATGTTGCGGCAAAATGGCTTGTGGATAATCCTGTTGATATGTTAAAACCGACGGGTTTGCCCGATGCGGATTTGACTTGGGTGTCACATGCGATGGTTGGAACATATGGCTATGAATTGTTGGATGGCCTGCCTTCAGCCAAGGAATACGATTATTGTGTTTGGAAAGGCGTCGATCCTGAGTTACATCCTTACGGCGCATGTTTTCACGATATTGAAGAAAAGCTCAGTACAGGTTTGATCGAATGGTTGCGCTGTAAAAATGCAAATACAGTTATTGTCGGCGGTTTGGCAACGGATTATTGTGTGAAAACAACGGTTTTACAGTTGCTTAAAGGCGGAGCTTGGAAAGTCATTGTCAATCGGGCGGCTTGCCGCGGCATTGCTCCGGAAACGGTTGAATCCGCATGGCAGGAAATGCATTCTGCCGGAGCTATTATTTTAGAAAATGCCGAAGAAATAAAAAAATACATTAATAATCAATAAATTATATTTAAAATACTGTTGTTTCACGTGAAACATTTTCCAAAATATGAAGATTTTACTTGTCCGCTTGTCCAGTATGGGCGATTTAATTCATACGTTGCCCGCAGTTGAAGATTTGGCGCGACAATGTCCTGAGATAGAGCTCCATTGGCTATGTGAGGCAGGGTTTGCAGATATTGCCCGCTTGCATCCTTTTGTCAAAAAGGTTCATGTAATGAAATGGCGGCAATGGCGCAAACACCTTTTTCAGGCTGAAACGTGGCGTGAAATAGGCCGTCTGAAAACGGATTTACAGGCTGAATCTTTTGATTTTGTTTTAGATAGCCAAGGACTGATTAAAAGCGCATGCTTTGCCAAAATGGCGAAATCCCCTATTTACGGTTTGGATAAACACAGCGCGCGTGAAAGTTTAGCTGCCTTTGCATACAGTAAAGCGTTTGCCGTGCCGAAAGGTAAAAATGCGGTCTGGCGAAACCGTGAATTATTCGCCCAAGTATTTGGTTATACAATGCCTGAAACGCAGGTATTTGGTTTGTCGGTTCCTGAATCAGGCCGTCTGAAAAATTTGCAATCCCCTTATTACGTTGCTTTGCATGCAACCAGTCGCGACAGTAAATTGTGGCCGGTAGAACACTGGTGTGCATTATTGAAAAAGTTGAATGAAGAACAACAATACAATGTGTATCTGCCGTGGGGAAATGAAACCGAAAAAATGCGTGCCGAACAGATTGCAAGCGATTTACCGTTTGCTTCGGTTTGCGACAAAATGAATTTATTACAGGCTGCATTTTTATTGAAAAACGCAGAGGGTATTATTGGCGTAGATACCGGACTGCTGCATCTTGCCAATGCATTGGAAAAGCCTGTTGTAGGAATTTATACAGATACAGATCCGGCCAAGACCGGCGTTCAAGTTTCGGCTTATGCAAAAAATTTAGGCGGTATTGCTCAAATTCCCAATGTTGACGAGGTTTATCAAACCTTGATGGATTGTGTTACAGCATACGGTAAATAATTACTGGGGAGTTGGATTTATTTTCTGAGTAAATGCTTTAGAAATGATATAATTCCGCTCTATTTGCCAAGATTTATATAAATTTGGTTTTGTCATGTTGGTGAAAACCGAATTGGATTTTATATAAAGAATGTATCAAAAGCAGTATGCTAGATTTGATGGACATTCTTTTTAGGAGAATTGAATGAAAGCACTGGTCGCAGTAAAGCGCGTAGTGGACTACAACGTCAAAGTTCGTGTGAAAGCCGATGGTTCCGATGTGGATATCGGTAATGTCAAAATGTCGATGAACCCATTTGATGAAATTGCGGTAGAAGAAGCTGTCCGTTTGAAAGAAGCCGGAAAAGTAAGCGAGATTGTTGCTGTTTCTCTTGGCGAGAAAAAATGTGAAGAGACGTTGCGTACTGCTTTGGCGATGGGTGCCGACCGTGCGGTTCACGTTGAGACTGATGCGAAGTTGGAGCCTTTGGCTGTTGCTAAATTGCTGAAAGCTGTTGCGGATAAAGAAAATCCGCAAATTTTACTGTTGGGCAAACAGGCAATTGACGATGACGCCAACCAAGTTGCCCAAATGCTGGCTGCGTTGTTGAATGCGGCTCAAGGTACTTTTGCATCAAAAGTGCAAATTGAAGGCGAAGAAGCATTGGTAACCCGTGAAATTGACGGCGGCGAAGAGACTGTTGCATTGAAGCTGCCTGCGGTCATCAGTGCAGATTTGCGTTTGAACGAACCACGTTTTGTCAAACTTCCTAATATCATGGCGGCAAAGAAAAAGCCTTTGGAAAAATTAAGTCCTGCCGATTTGGCTGTGGATATTTCTCCACGTTTGAATACCGTGAAATTTGCCGAACCTAAAGCACGTCAAGCCGGTGTAAAAGTGGCTGATGTTGCCGAATTGGTTGAAAAGCTGAAAAACGAAGCCAAAGTGATCTAAGGAGTATGAAATGAGCGTATTGATTATTGCGGAACATAATAACCAACATTTGAATCCTGCCACTTTGCATGCGGTAACGGCTGCTACTAAATTGGGTAATGTAGATTTATTGGTTGCCGGCAGTAATGCTGCTGCGGTGGTTGAAGAGGCAAAACAGGTTGCAGGCGTAGCGAAAGTTTTGGTAGCCGATGCGCCCTATTACGCTGAAGGCTTGGCAGAAGAATTAACGCCTTTGGTTGTTAAACTGGCTGCGGATTACCGCTATGTGGCTGCGACTGCAACTGCGTTTGGTAAAAATCTGTTGCCCCGGGTTGCTGCCCTGTTGGATGTACCACAAGTTTCCGATTTAACCGAAGTTGTGGATAACTCGACATTTGTTCGTCCGATTTATGCCGGTAATGTATTTGAAACTATTCAATCCAATTCT
Organism: Neisseria perflava; assembly: GCF_002863305.2. Classification (NCBI taxonomy): domain Bacteria; kingdom Pseudomonadati; phylum Pseudomonadota; class Betaproteobacteria; order Neisseriales; family Neisseriaceae; genus Neisseria; species Neisseria perflava. The sequence goes on along the minus strand of NZ_CP136962.1, from coordinate 1,966,074 downwards.
GAAAAATTGGTACTGACTTTCCGTGCGACAGCATTTGATGCTGCCGGACAAGGCGGTAATGCAGAAGTGATTAATGTTGAGGCAACGCCTGCTCAAAACCTGAGCCGTTTCGTAAACCGTCAACTTTCCCAGTCTGACCGCCCAGAATTGACTCAGGCAAAAGTGATTGTTTCCGGTGGTCGTGCATTGGGCAGCGCTGAAAAATTCAATGAAGTATTGACTCCTTTGGCTGATGTTTTGGGTGCGGCGATTGGGGCATCCCGTGCAGCAGTGGATGCCGAGTATGCGCCAAACGATGCCCAAGTCGGACAAACCGGTAAAGTGGTTGCGCCGCAACTGTACTTCGCTATCGGTATTTCCGGAGCTATCCAACACGTTGCCGGTATGCAGGACAGTAAAGTGATCGTTGCTATCAACAAAGATGCTGACGCTCCGATTTTCAATGTAGCAGATTATGGCTTGGTTGGTGATTTGTTTGAAGTTGTGCCTCAACTGACTGAAGCACTGAAAAACTAATGTTTCACGTGAAACGTTCAGACGGCCTTTGCTATATAAGGCCGTCTGAAAATATTTTGGCATGATTACGACCTATAAAACCATTACCACTCCGACACAGGCTGAATTTAAAGATAAAGGCAGTCGCTTCATTGCATATGCCTATCCGATTCGCACTTTAGCCGATGTGAAGAAATATCTCGACCTATTAAAGGAAGAGCATCACAAGGCGCGACATTGGTGTTACGCCTATCGATTGGGTGTGGATGGAATGCAGTTTCGTGCAAACGATGATGGAGAACCGTCTGGAAGCGCAGGCCGTCCTATTCTGGGGCAGATTGATTCTGTCGGCGTAACGGATGTGTTGGTTGTGGTTGTGCGCTATTTTGGCGGTACGCTATTGGGTGTTCCCGGTTTGATTCATGCCTATAAGGAATCAACGGCTCAGGCGCTGGTGATAGCTGAGGTTGTTGAAAAGAATGTCGAAAAGACAGTTTGGTTGAAATGTGAATATCCTGTTTTGAATGAGGCCATACGGATTGCCAAACAATATCAGGCCGATATTGTGGGACAGGATTTGCAGCTGGATTGTAAGTTGACAGTGAAAATAGCGTTGGCCGATTATGAAGCTTGTATTGCTGCTTGGAAAAATACGCGCCAAATTGAAGTAGATACTGAGAAGTCGTTTGAATAAAAGGTCGTCTGAACATATTTGAGAAATCAAAAGTTTCAGGCGGCCTTTGATGTTTTAGCCTTAGTATCTGTCTAAAGCATTTACGCTTGAGCGCAGGTGTTCCCAAGCCAGTTGATGAAATTCCCCTAGTGCGTTCCATAGGGCATCTTCGCTCATAATGCTGTATTCGCCCTGTGTTCGTAAATCAACATCTGCCCCTTCTTCAATGGCTTGATAGCATGCTTGGTATTCGTTGGTATAGAAGTCATCCATGTCTTGCATGAGGCTTGCAGCATGTTTCCAGCGGGCGATATCTGCTTCCAGTTGTGGCAGTAATTCGCACCATTCGCGGTATTTGCTTTGAATTTCGTCAATACGTTTTTGCATGATTTGTCCTTTCGTTGTTTGAAATTAGAGTATGGTTGTCTTGGTGCGATATTATTCTTAATTTGAAACAGCTATGCAAGATGGAACAATATTCCATCGATTGAATTTTATTTACAACATCTATTCTTCAAGGAGATGGTATGAAATTGCTCGTTATTGGTAATGGTGGACGTGAACACGCACTGGCTTGGAAATTGGCGCAGTCGTCTAAAGTAGAAACTGTCTTTGTTGCACCTGGTAATGCCGGAACGGCAATTGAGCCTAAACTGCGGAATATCGCATTAACGGCACATCAAGATTTAATTGATTTTTGCCGTAATGAAAATATTGCCTTTACCGTAGTTGGCCCTGAAGCGCCTTTGGCTGCGGGTGTGGTGAATGACTTCCGTGCTGCCGGATTGAAGATTTTTGGCCCGACTCAATACGCGGCCCAGCTGGAGAGCTCAAAGGATTTTGCTAAAGCGTTTATGGCAAAATATAACATTCCAACTGCGCAGTACCAAACCTTTGAAAATGCCGATGCTGCACATGATTACGTCAATCAAAAAGGTGCGCCGATTGTTATTAAAGCGGATGGTTTGGCTGCCGGCAAAGGCGTGATTGTCGCCATGACTTTGGATGAAGCCCATGCTGCTATTGATGATATGTTGTTGGGCAACAAAATGGGCAATGCAGGCGCGCGCGTCGTGATTGAAGATTTCCTGCAAGGCGAGGAAGCAAGCTTTATCGTTATGGTGGACGGCAATCATGTTTTGCCGATGGCAACCAGTCAAGACCATAAACGCCTGTTAGATGATGACAAAGGCCCTAATACCGGCGGTATGGGCGCATACAGCCCTGCTCCGGTGGTAACGCCTGATGTGTACGAGCGCGCGATGAATGAAATTATTTTGCCGACTGTGGCCGGTATGAAGGCAGAAGGTCATGAATTTACCGGCTTTTTATACGCAGGCTTGATGATTGATAAAACTGGTGCGCCTTATACCATCGAATTCAACTGCCGTTTCGGCGACCCTGAAACCCAGCCAATTATGAGCCGTTTGGATAGCGATTTGGTGGATTTGATTGAAACGGCAATCGACAGCAAACTGGATAGTGTCGCTGCCGAATGGAATCCGCAGACCGCGGTAGGCGTGGTGTTGGCCGCACAAAATTATCCTGACTCCCCGAAAAAAGGCGATGTAATCTTTGGCTTGGATAAAGCCAATCAAATCGGTAAAGTTTTCCATGCCGGTACTGCGACGAATGAAAAAGGCGAAGTGGTAACCAACGGCGGCCGTGTGTTGTGTGTAGTCGGTTTGGGCGATGATGTTGCCCAAGCTAAAAGCAAGGCTTATGAGGCATTGGAAACAATCCGTTTTGACGGTATGCAATACCGTAAAGACATTGCCGATAAAGCCATCAACCGTTAATAATGAATAGAAATAGGCCGTCTGAACACAGATTATCCGACAATCTCAGTTTCAGACGGCCTTGGTATGATGATGATGTTTCCCAGAATTTTATCGGCTGCAGCCCAACACAGGCTGCAGGCGCATCTTAAAAAAGGCGGTTTGGTCGCCTATCCTACCGAGTCTTGCTATGGCTTGGGCTGTATCCCTACTTTGCCCAAAGCGCTCAATCAATTGATTCATCTGAAAAAACGACCGCAACACAAAGGCATGATTGTCATTGGCCATAGCTTGGAACAGTTGCAACCTTTGCTGCAAAGGCAGTCTGAAAATATCCAAACCATGCTGCATAAAGCATGGCCTGCTCCGAAAACTTTTTTATTGCCGGTCGGCAAAAAAGTATTGCCCTCATTGCGGGGAAAAGGACGCAGTAAATTGGCTGTCAGGGTTCCTGCGCACGCAGGTGCAAGACGTTTGTGTCAGGTTTTGGAAATGCCTTTAGTCTCTACTTCATGCAATCGTGCAGGCAAACGGGCGTGCAAAACGGAAAGGGAAGTCAGAAGACAGTTTGGCAGGAAAGTCTGGGTTGTAGGCGGATTGATAGGTAAGCAGAAAACGCCCAGCCAGATTATTGACGGAGAAACAGGGGCAAGGCTGCGTTAAAGAAGGGCTAAATGATCAAAGGGAAGTTATTTTTAAGAAGAAAATTTCTTCAAAACTATTGGAATATTTTTGTAGAAAATATCCTGTACAGAATCCAGTTTGATGCATGGTAGTCTGTAAATACAGCTCGATTAAGCAGATAGTAAGTCAGTAAATAGAGTAGAAAGCAGTATTTTGTGAAATGCTCTTGCAAAGAATGAAGCAAATTTTGAGCGTAAATGAATCGCTGTAATAAATTATTTTTGAATAAACAAATTTTGTGGATAAATTTGAAGATAAATTTCCATAAAAACATAAAAAGGCCGTCTGAAACTTGATATTCAAAGCATTCAGACGGCCTTTTAAATATTTAAACTGTGGATAACTTTGTGAATAAATGTGGATTAAAGCTTATGTCCGCACACTGTTTCGTATTGTTTTTCAGTAATCGTGCCGCTCATGACGCTCATTGGGCGGATGCTGGTCGGTGTATAGCTTTGGTTGGAAATCACCCGGCCGTGTTCGTCCATCAGTTGCAGCGCTGCCAAGCGATAGGTTTTGTTTGAGCAATGAATTTCCCAGCTGCCGATAGCCGTTTTATAGGCCGGGGTGTTAACGAAACGTTCCTCTTTCAGTTTGGAAACGGTTTTTTTATCGCGGAAAGTAACCAGTGCGCCATTTCTTTTAATGCTGCTTCTATCAATAGCCACTTTGATATTGCCTTCTGAGATGGTGCCGATGTTGGTCCAGCTGCCGCTGCCGCTCGATGTGGTTGTTGTTTCACAGGCACTCAACATCAAAGCCGCAAATACGGTTGCAGCTAGGGAAAAACGTTTGATATTCATAAAACCTCATTATTTACAAAAAGTCAGTCGATATTATCCGTGAAGATGGCATATATCGTAAATCGATTTTGCAAAGTTGAACCTCTGAAAAGAAATTTATGAAAAATACGCTGAAAAGGCCGTCTGAAATCTGTCTTTCAGACGGCCTTGAAGTGTAAAATCATGTATAATTGCAAACAATTTGGTTTTCATCCCATAGGAAGATCCGACATGATTAACCCTATCGCTGCACTTTCCCCATTAGATGGCCGCTACGCCAAATCCGTTGAAGCATTGCGTCCGATTTTCTCCGAATACGGCCTGATGCGTGCGCGTGTCAAAGTTGAATTAAACTGGCTCAAAGCCCTTGCCGCCGAGCCTAAGATTGTAGAAGTTCCTGCTTTCAGCGATTTTACGCTTGCTGAAATCGACAAAGTGATCGAAAACTTCTCGCTTGAAGATGCCGCCGCCGTCAAAGCCATTGAGGCGACCACCAATCACGACGTTAAAGCCATCGAATATTGGCTTAAAGAACGCTTCTCCGGCGTGCCTGAAGTGGCTGCCGCCAGCGAGTTCATCCACTTTGCCTGCACCAGCGAAGACATCAACAACCTGTCCCACGCTTTAATGCTGCAAGAAGCGCGTGAGGCTGTTTTGCTGCCGAAACTGGCCGAAATCATCGAAAAACTGACCGGCATGGCGCATGAGTTGGCTGCCGTCCCTATGATGAGCCGCACGCATGGCCAGCCTGCTACGCCAAGCACACTGGGTAAAGAAATCGCCAATGTCGTGTACCGCCTGCAACGTCAGTTTAAAAACCTGCAAGCGCAAGAGTTCCTCGGCAAAATCAACGGTGCAGTCGGCAACTACAATGCCCATATGGTCGCTTATCCCGATGTGGATTGGGAAACCCATTGCCGCAACTTCGTTGAAATCAGCCTCGGCCTGACCTTCAACCCCTACACCATTCAAATCGAGCCGCACGACTATATGGCGGAATTCTTCCAAGCCATCAGCCGTGTCAACACGATTCTGATCGACTTTAACCGCGATGTTTGGGGCTATATTTCTTTGGGTTACTTCAAACAAAAAGTCAAAGCAGGCGAAGTCGGTTCTTCCACCATGCCGCACAAAGTCAATCCGATCGACTTTGAAAACTCCGAAGGCAACCTCGGTATGGCCAATGCCGTATTGGGCTTTTTGTCTGAAAAACTGCCGATTTCCCGTTGGCAGCGCGATCTGACCGACAGCACCGTATTGCGCAACATGGGCGTAGGCGTGGGCTATACCGTATTGGGCTTTGCCGCCCATCTGCGCGGTCTGAACAAGCTTGAGCCGAATCCTGCCGCCCTTACTGCAGATTTGGACGCTACTTGGGAGCTGCTGGCCGAGCCGATTCAAACTGTAATGCGTCGTTACGGCGTGGCCAATCCTTACGAGAAGCTGAAAGATTTGACACGCGGTAAAGACGGCATTACGCCTGAAGTGTTGAAACTCTTTATCGAGTCGTTGGAAATTCCGGCAGAAGCCAAAGTCAAATTGCTTGAGCTGACTCCTGCGTTGTATGTTGGCAAAGCCGAAGAGTTGGCAAAACGAATTTAAAAGGTTTTTTTCAGGGCGCACTTTCTTAGTTATTGAAATTTTTTGATAGATAAGAAACCAACCCTCTACATCTAACAAATTAAAAAGGCCGTCTGAAATCTCTTTCAGACGGCCTTTTTCGATTCAATTCGTTATTTCACTTTGCCTTTCAACGCGCCGTAGCCGGCTGCGTCCATTTCTTCCAAAGGAATGAATTTCAAACTTGCGCCATTGATGCAATAGCGCAGGCCGCCTTTGTCTTTCGGGCCGTCGGGGAAAACGTGTCCTAAGTGCGAATCGGCGGCGTGGCTACGCACTTCGGTGCGGCGCATGTTGTAGCTGAAATCGTCGTGTTCGGTAACGGCGGAGGTATTAATTGGATGGGTAAAGCTCGGCCAGCCGCAGCCGGAATCGAATTTGTCGGCGGAGCTGAACAGGGGTTCGCCGCTGACGACGTCTACATAAATGCCGGGTTTGAACAGATGGTCGTATTCGTGGCTGAAGGCGTATTCGGTCGCGCTTTTTTGGGTAACTTGGTATTGCTCTTCGGTCAGGAGGCGTTTGAGTTCGGCAGCGCTGGGTTTTTTATACGTTGCCGCGTCGAAGCCTTTGCCTTGCGGAGTGGCTTTGGTTTTGCCCGGCAGCGGTTCGTCGGCTTTGCGGATATCGATGTGGCAGTAGCCGTTGGGGTTTTTAATCAGGTAGTCCTGATGGTATTCCTCGGCATCGTAGAAGTTTTTCAGCGGTTCGTTTTCGATGACGAGGGGCTGTTGGTATTTTTGCTGCTCGCGTTTGAGCGCGGCGGCAATGACAGTTTTTTCGGCAGGGTCGGTGTAGTACACGCCGCTGCGGTATTGCGTGCCGATGTCGTTGCCTTGTTTGTTGAGGCTGGTCGGGTCAACAACGCGGAAATAGTATTGCAGGATGTCGTCTAGGCTGAGTTTGTCGGCATCGTAGGTGACTTTGACAGTTTCGGCATGGCCCGTATCGCGGTAGGACACGTCTTCGTAGCTTGGGTTTTCCGTTTTGCCGTTGGCGTAGCCGGATACGGCGTCAATCACGCCGTCTATGCGTTGGAAATAGGCTTCCAAGCCCCAAAAGCAGCCGCCAGCGAGGTAGATGGTGCGCGTATTCATGATTGCTGAATCCTTTTTCTGTGTGTCGGGTTTGTAAAATGTGTTTTTCAGACGGCCTAAATCGGCATCGGGATCGCGGATTAAAGCCAATGCCTGCGCTTCGTTGATGCTGCCTTTGACGATGCGCTGCACGTCGCCGTCTTTGCCGATTAATGCCCATGAAGGGTAAACACTGATATTCAGGCTTTGGGCGATGGTGCCACCGTTGTCGGTAACGACGGGCAGCTTGGGATAGTTCAAACCGGCATACCATTTTTGAAAGTCGCCGTCTTTTTTCTCGTGTAGAAAACCGGGTGAGACAACGGTAATCAGGTTGGCAGAACCGAATTTTGTATCTTGCGCCCATTTTTCAGTTTGTCCCAATTCGGACAAACACAAAGGACACCAACTTGCCCAAAATTTAATCAGGGTGGGTTTGTCTTTTTGCAGGTAAATAGTGGCAGGGCGGTTGTCAGGGGTTTTCAACGAGGACAATGCCTGTGGTACGGTTGCAGCTTCGGTATCCATCATTTTGGATGAGCAGGCGCCAAGTACAAGCAGGCAGCCGAACTTGGTGCAAAGTGAAAATAATGTGCGGGGATTCATCTCTATGTTTCCTGTATGGATGGTTTGTCTTGTTAGACGTTGGAAATGCCAAAACCTGACAACCTTGATTTTCAGACAACCTTGCCATGTAAAATACGCTACAATACTCCCTATTTCAAGTTTCTAAAATTAAAAGGAAAATTTAATGTTCAGCTTCTTCCGTCGCAAGAAAAAACAGGAAACTCCGGCTCCTGAGGAGGCTCAAGTTCAGGAAACCGCAGCAAAAGTAGAATCTGAAGTTGCTCAAGTAGTTGAAAATATTAAAGAAGATGCCGAATCTTTAGCAGAAAGCGTCAAAGGGCATATTGAATCAGTTGTCGAATCGGCTGTTGAAACTGTCAGCGAAACCGTCGAGCAGGTTCGGGAAGCTTTGACCGAAACGCCGTCTGAAACAATCGAAAAAGTAGAAGAACACGTTGAAGTGGCAAAAGAAGCGGCCGTTGAAACCGTCAGCGAGGCTGTTGATCAGGTTCAAGAAGCCGTTGCCGAGATGCCGTCTGAAGTGGCCGAGGTTGCTGAGGAAGCAGCAGAACAGGCTGAGGCGGCAAAAGAAGCAGCAGTTGAAACCGTCAGCGAGGCTGTTGAGCAGGTTCAAGAAACCGTTGCCGAGATGCCGTCTGAAGTGGCCGAGGTTGCTGAGGAAGCAGCAGAACAGGCCGAAACGGTCAAAGAAGAAGCTGTTGAAGCAGTTAGCGAAGCTGTCGAGCAAGTTCAAGAAGCCATTGCGGAAACACCGGCTGAAGCCCCTGCTCAGGCAGAAGAACCCAAGCTCAGTTGGGCTGCGCGTTTGAAACAAGGCTTGACCAAATCACGTGACAAAATGGCAAAATCGTTGGCCGGCGTGTTTGGCGGCGGGCAAATCGACGAGGATTTGTACGAAGAGCTGGAAACTGTTCTGATTACCAGCGATATGGGCATGGAAGCCACCGAATACTTGATGAAAGACGTGCGCGACCGTGTCAGCCTCAAAGGCCTCAAAGATGGCAACGAATTGCGCGGCGCGCTGAAGGATGCGCTGTACGACTTGATTAAGCCTCTGGAGAAGCCTTTGGTCTTGCCGGAAACCAAGGAGCCTTTCGTGATTATGCTTGCCGGTATCAACGGTGCAGGCAAAACCACGTCTATCGGCAAACTGGCCAAATATTTCCAAGCGCAGGGCAAATCTGTGTTGCTGGCGGCAGGCGATACTTTCCGTGCCGCCGCGCGTGAGCAGCTTCAGGCTTGGGGCGAGCGCAACAATGTAACCGTGATTTCGCAAACCACAGGCGATTCCGCAGCCGTTTGCTTCGATGCTGTCCAAGCCGCCAAAGCGCGTGGGATCGATATCGTGCTGGCTGATACAGCCGGACGCCTGCCGACGCAGCTTCATTTGATGGAAGAAATCAAAAAAGTGAAGCGCGTGTTGCAAAAAGCCATGCCTGATGCGCCACATGAAATCATCGTCGTGCTTGATGCCAACATTGGTCAAAACGCCGTCAACCAAGTCAAAGCCTTTGACGAAGCTCTGGGTCTGACCGGCCTTATCGTCACCAAACTCGACGGTACAGCCAAAGGCGGTATCCTTGCCGCCCTTGCCTCTGACCGCCCAGTTCCTGTCCGCTATATCGGCGTAGGCGAAGGCATCGATGATTTGCGTCCGTTTAATGCCAAAGCGTTCGTGGATGCCCTATTGGATTAAATAGACAGGCTGAGGCTTGTAAACACAGTTTGCGGGGGATTTCTGAGCTATATTTTGAAAGATTCAGCATTCGGTTGATACCAGCCAAACAAGCTGTTAAAAAGGCCGTCTGAAACCTAAAATCAGGTTTCAGACGGCCTTTATTTATTTGCAGGTTTAGTTTTTCCGTGCGGTAACGAACTCGGCCAGTTGGCGCAGACGCAGGGCTTTGTCGCCGAATGGCTCGATCAGGGAAACGGCTTCTGCAATCAGCGTCTCTGCGTAAGTACGCGCGGCGTGCAGGCCCATCAGTTTGACGTAGGTCGGTTTGTCGTTGTCCGAGTCTTTGCCGGCGGTTTTGCCCAAGGTGGCGGTATCGGCTTCGCAGTCCAATACATCGTCGATCACTTGGAAAGCCAGGCCCAATTTGGCGGCGTAGTGGTCTAAGGTTTGGATTTGCGCCGGTGTTAAGTCTGGGCAGGAAAGTGCGCCTAAGGCCACGGCCGCGCGGATGAGTGCGCCGGTTTTGAGGCTGTGCATCTGTTCCAGTTCGGCCTGATTCATGGCTTTGCCGACATTGGCAAGGTCGATGGCTTGTCCGCCCGCCATGCCGAGGCTGCCGGATGCTTGGGCCAGTGTGGATAACATGGCAAGCTGACGTTCGGCAGGCAGGCCTGTCGGACGGCTCAATACATCAAAGGCTTGGGTTTGCAGCGCATCGCCGACCAAAAGGGCGGTTGCTTCATCGTATTGCACATGGCAGGTCGGTTTGCCGCGGCGCAGGCTGTCGTTGTCCATCGCCGGCATATCGTCGTGAACCAGCGAATAGACGTGCACCATTTCGATGGCCGCCATCGCCTGCTCGACGGCATTTTGGTTTGCTTCGCCCAATTCGGATGCGGCAAGCACCAAGAGCGGGCGCAGCCGTTTGCCGCCGCCGAGGGTAACGTAACGCATGGCTTCATGCAGCGTGTGCGGCACTTGGCTTTCAGACGGCAAGAAATGCGCCAGCAGCAATTCGGTTTGCGCTTGGGCTTTTTGTTGCCATGTTTTGAGTTCATTCGCCGGGTTCAAGGTTCAACTCCTTCAGTTCGCCGGCATCCAAGACTTGCAATTTTTGCTCGACTTCCGCCAATTTGGTTTGGCAGTATCTGACCAATTCGTTGCCTTCCTGATAGGCGGCCAGAGCGTCTTCCAGCGGCATTTCGCTGCTTTGCATGGCCTGGGTCAGGGTTTCGAGGCGGGATAAGGCTTCTTCAAAGGATTGGGGGGCGTTTTTTTTCATGGTTTGAAATGATGGGCAGAAAAGGGGAATTGTAGCATTTTTAGATGATGAAGGCCGTCTGAACAGGGATGAAAACGAAATCAAAGATTTCTGTTTCTTTGTTCAGACGGCCTTTTTTAAAACGGAATAACGTTATCAGCCCGGTAAAACGGCTTTTTGATAGTTGAGCGCGATAAACTGCTTCTCGGCATCCAATTCAGTGATTTTGAACAATGCCTGCGATTTGGGCAGCGCATCAAACGGAATACCGGTCGCGCGCGTTACCAGCGGCAGGCCTTCAATGCGAACGAGGTCTTCTTTGAGGATGGTGGCCGTTAGCTCGCTCGTGCCTTGCTGTTGCAGATAGACGAGGCTCCAGTAGGCTTCCATTTGGCGTTGGAAGTCGGCGTAGGCTGTATAGGCGGCATCAAAGTCGCGTAGCGCGGCGAAAAGCTCGGCATCGCTGTTTTGATACAGTGGCTCGGCAGTGTCGTCTATCAGGCTGATCAGCTGCTTTTGGTTGATGTAGTCGGCGGCGCGGCGCAGCGGCGAGGTAAACCAGCCGTAATGCTGCACGCCCATGCCGATGTGCGGCTCGGACTTGGTGCTCATGCGCACTTTGCCTGCCGGTTGGACGCGGAAAAGGCCGGGCAGCTCGTTTTCATCCAGCATTTGCGCCCAAGTGCTGTTGGCAAGAATCATCATCTCGCTGACCAGCGTATCGATGGGCGAACCGCGTTCGCGGCGGACGACGGATACGTTGCCTTCCTCATCCAATTCGATGCTGTAATCGTATTGAGGCGCGCGGTCGGGCTCGTATTTGCTGCGCGCTTTTTGCAGGGCGATGGCAAATTGATAGAACCAAATCAGGTCTTGATGGTGGGCAAACATCATTTCGCCCGCTTCGTCCAAGCCGGTTTCGGCGTTGAAATGCGGCTCGATGGTTTGAATGCGCAGGTTTTCAGCGATGTTGACCGCTTCGATTTTGCAGGTCGGTGCGCCGACGTTGAACTCGTTGTCCACATCGAAATAAATGCTGATGGAAGGGCGGTATGCGCCTGCATCAAGGCTGAACGCGGCAATCCAGTTTTCGGGCAACATAGTGATTTTGCCGCCGGGGAAATAAACCGTGCTCAAGCGGTCCATGATGTTTTTTTCCATTTTGTCGCCTTGTTTAATGGCAAGCGACGGTGCGGCGATGTGGATACCGACGCGTTTCATGCCATTGCCCAAGTCGGTCAGGCTCAAAGCATCATCAACTTCGGTGGTCGATTCGTCGTCAATGGAAAAGGCGGTAACGTCGGCCTTGGGCAGGTCGGGCATTTCAGGAAGCGGAAAGTCGGGGAAGCCTGTTCCTTTAGGGAAGTATTTGATTTCAAATCCGTCTTGCAGGTATTGGGGAATGGACGTAATGCCGCCCGTTTTTTTCGCCAGTTCGTAGGCGGAGGTTTTCAGCGCGTCAGCGGCTTTGGTAAAGGCTTTGTAAGTCAGCGACTGCTTGTCGGGTGCGTGTAAGATGGTTTTCAAATCCGCCGCGATTTCAGACGGCATCTCGCCGCGTTTCAAGGCTTCTGCCCAAGCGTCGATTTGCGCGTCTTGCTGTTTTTTGCGTTCGATGGCGGCAAGTGCCTGTTTCAAAGTTTCTTCTGGCGCGGCTTTGAACACGCCTTTGGCTTTTTTGTAGAAATACATCGGCGCGGCGTACAGCGCAATCAAAGTCGCCGCCAGCTCGGTTTTGGTCGGCGCATGGCCGTAATATTCTTCGGCGATGGCTTCGGCGGTAAATTCTTCTTCGCCGCATACTTCCCACAATAAATCGGTGTCGATGTCCGCCGCCTGTGCCTGCGCGTTCTCCAAAAACGCCGCCATATCGCCGTCAAACTCGGCAAAGACATTGTTTGCCTTCACTTTGGTGCGTTTGCCGTGTTGGGTATCGACTTGGTAGGTGGCGTCGTTTTTTTGGACGATTGAGGCAACTTTGAATTGGCCGGACTCTTCGTAAAAGATATTCATTTTTTTAGGATTTTATGATTTGTAGGAAACGCGTGATTTTAGCAGATTTGCACAAGAAAGGCCGTCTGAAAAACATACTTTCAGACGGCCTGTTCAAACGGCGGATGATTAATACTGATATGCCGCCAGTTTGCGTTTGATTTCAGGCAGGGCGGCGCGTGCGGCCTGTTCGCCCAATTGGATGGCGCGTTGTTTTTGGTCGAAACCGCCAACCGAACCCAGCTCCAAAACCTGCGGTTTGATGACCACATTGGCTTGTCCCAATTCTTGGCGTAAGGCGGTTTGGCTCATCACGTTGAAGGTTTGGTCAAGATAGGAGAACATGCCTTGGCTGACATTTTTGGCCGGACGGGCGGAAATATCGACGGCAATGATGAAGTTTGCGCCCATTTTTTTCGCCGCGCTGACCGGTACGGGCTGTGACAGGCCGCCGTCTACATATTTGCGGCTGCCGATGACGACAGGTTGAAACACGTTCGGAATCGAAGCAGAAGCGCGGACTGCCTGTCCGGCATTGCCTACGTTAAATACCACAGGTTTACCGCTTTCAAAATCGGTCGCAACGGCGGCAAATTTGATGGGGAACTGCTGCATCGGGCGGTTGCCGACTTTGCGGTTGATGTAGTTTTGCAGTTTTTCGCCTTTGATGAAGCCGCTGGTGGACAAGGTCAAATCCACCAAATCGGTTTTACCCAAAATTTCCGCTTCCAATTCGAGGCGGTCGGGCGACATTCCCGAAGCGTACATACTGCCGACAATCGAGCCGGCGGATGTGCCGGTAACGATTTTGACCGGAATATTGTTTTCTTTCAAAACCTTAATAATCCCGATATGAGCAAAGCCTTTGGACGCGCCGCCACCCAAAGCCAGCGCAACCGTGGCTTTCGGTTTGGGTGCAGGACGCGAAACCGTATTTTGACCCTGTGCAGAAGGTTTGGATTGCGGCGCGTTGCCGCTCGGACAGGCAGCCAATACCAAGACGGACGAAGCGGCTAAAAACGTTTTGAATGTGGAAAAAAGTTTATTCATGTTCAGACAGCCTTTAATATGTCGAAAGGGTTATTTTACTCTGAAATTAAGTCGAAAGGCCGTCTGAAATCAGGTTTCAGACGGCCTTTTAAATCAAGCTCAAGCCAATTCGAGCTGTTTTTCCAAACTTTCGACCAGTTGGTCGTCCAAATTCAAAGCTTGGGACAAACGGCTCAGGAACACGATTTCCTTGCGTGATAAGTCCGCGCAGACCAATCTGGCCGCCAGATAAGTTTCGGCTGCCAAAGCCTCGTCGCTGCCGACCGAAGCGGCAATTTGCTCGATAGAGGCCGGTTGCGCATATTCCGCCTGCAGCCATGCCGCCGTTTCCGCATCGCTGCCGCTTTCACGCTCAATGGCCGCGCGTTCCGCATCGTCAATCAGGCCGTCTGAAGCCGCCGCCGCAATCATCGTTTGCAAAATCACACGGCTGTGGTTTTCACCAATCAGACCGACAGGTTGGAAAGCACTTTGCGGCAATTCGTCCTGCTGGCGGTTTTGTTTCCAGTTTTGATAGCCTTTATAAGCCAGAAAACCCAAAGCGGCGACCGAGCCGGCCTTTACCAGTTTCTTCGCGTTTTTCTTTTTCAACAGCATCGATGCCAAAGCACCCGTCAGCGCGCCGCCGCCGAAAGAATTGAGCGGGCTGTCCGCCACCGCTTTGCCGCCTTTTTGAGCCGCACCCAAAACCTGATTGAGCAACTGACTGAAATCCATAAAAAATCTCCTGAAAACAAATACATTGTAAATATAGGGCAGAAACACCCAAAAACCAAGCCAAAGAAAGTTAAAAGGTGCAAACAAGTTTTCAGACGGCCATAGCCGACTTTCGGTACAATCACACCATTCCAAACAATAAACCCCATCATGACCGATACCGCCCAAATCATTACCAGCTATGGCCGCCGCTATATTGTCCGCACCCCCGACGGCCAAACATATGACGCCACCACCCGTAAAAAACGCGTCGATTTCGCCTGCGGCGACCAAGTCCGCATCAGCCCCATCAACGGCGAACAAGTCGTGATTGAAGACTACCTCCCGCGCGAAAGCCTGCTCTACCGCCAAGACGCGTGGAAAACCAAACTGATTGCCGCCAACGTTACCCAACTGCTCATCGTAACCGCCGCCAGTCCCTCACCCAGCGAAGCCCTGTTGCAACGCGCCCTCCTCGCGGCAGAAGCGGCCGGCATCGACGCCGTTATCGTCCTCAACAAAGCCGACCTCCCCGAAACCGCCCAATGGCGCGAGAAACTCAAATTCTACGAAACCCTCGGCTATTTAGTGGTCGAAACCAACGCATTGGAAAACGCCGACATCCTGCGTCCCATTTTAGAAGGGCAAACCAACATCCTGCTCGGACAAAGCGGCATGGGCAAGTCCACCCTGACCAACGTCCTACTCGGCAACCAAGCCGCCCGAACCGGCGACATTTCCACCGCGCTCGACTCCGGCAAACACACCACCACCCACGCCCAACTATACGATTTAAACGCAGAAACCCGACTCATCGATTCCCCCGGCCTGCAAGAATTCGGCCTGCACCATCTCCAAGCCGCCGATTTATTGCAATACTTCCCCGACCTGCGCCACCTTATCGGCCAGTGCCGTTTCCACAACTGCACCCACCGCGCCGAACCAGGCTGCGCCGTCAAAGCTGCTGCCGAATCAGGCGAAGCCAAACCCGAGCGCATCGAATTTCTGCAACGCGTTACCGATGAATTGTTGAGATAAAGTTTTAACGGAAATAAGCGTTTGGATAAATAAAAAGGCCGTCTGAAAAATTCAGACGGCCTTTGCTTGGGCTACGACTTGTTTTGAATATTGATAGAAGATGGCTCTAGAGGCAAATAATACAGCTTATTACGTTTTCCCTCCGCATGGATGGTAAATTGTTTGCCGTATTCCCCCATAACCTTGCGGAATTTCTTCGCAATGTTTGAGCGGTCTTCCCCGAATCGAGCCCAAAAGAATGAGCCTAATTTCACGCCATCGTCTTCCAACCATTTTTCCAATGTAATCTCATCAGATTTTTTGCGGCGATTTTTATAGTTTGCCCAAACCAAGCGTGCCAATTCCTCTTCTTCTTCCTGCTTGATTTTCCGGCCGTCTATACACAGTTGCGCCATTGTCAGATAGACGGAAAATTCTCGAGGAGTCAGATTTTCCACGCAAACCGTACCAAAGTGGATGTGCCCTTTTTCCACATCAATAACAACCTGCGTATCATCCAACATTTCTTGTATACACATCACAGCTTGAGAAAAAGTTTGTCCTTCCGTCAGCGTCCAATCCACTTTTCCGCCACCCATGCGGACAAACGGAATTTCTGCCAACATGACTTGTGCCTTAGAGGCATCCATCATCCCATGCTTGCTCGTGTTTAAAAACAGCTCATTTTTAGGCGGATAGAAAAATTCCGGATGCGTTTCAAAAGCCTCTTCCACCAAAACATGGGACATCTTGTCCTGTTTTCTGCCAAAAAGCGACAAAGCATAGCCGATATAAAAACCCATAGATTTTCGTCCGCCTGCAATCGAAATATGCAACTCCGTATTCTTATCGGCACACAAATCCCGAATCCATCGCACAATCATATCTGCTGCCGCATTATTTTGTTCCGGCGTACGAATATCTTCCAAAGAGCCATCCTCATCGCGGATAATCTCAATAGAATGCTCATCAAAGTGAATATCCGGCAAATCATATTCCTGACGCAGCCGTCTGAAATATCCGTTTTCACCCAGCAGCCGGCTTTTGATTTTTTCAGCACCGGCCAAAGTCGTCAGCGCCACAATACGGTTGGGAATCCATTGCTTTTGAGCAAGGGCAAACACAGTTTCCGTAATAATTTGCGGCGTCATTCCCGACACCACGACCAAAATCTTTTCTTTCATTTTCATTTTCCCTGTCAATATGCCGCCTTAATCCTCGCGGCTCGATACATCAAACCGGCGTAAACGCGCACCCATACATACCATCTCATCGGCCGTATATTCAGATCCACGTCCCGACAACTCCTGCGGCAGCTGTAAAAAATAAAATACCGCACCTTTGGCACATACATCCGCGGCCAAATGCAGCGGCAACGTACCCAATACCACATCGCCATCAGCGACCTCATCCGTATTCAAATGCGGCTCAAAACGATCAATCGCAAAGCCTGATTCACGCACCGCCCAATCAATGGCACCTTGGTGGCGGGAAACAAACCAAACAGTCATCCAAACCTTACCCCGTTAATTTAAAAACCGCATCATATCTGCTATTTCAGACACCATCATCAAACACAAATTTGTCATCAATGCATACAACATACAACCTGCCGATAATAGCTGTAAGCATCAAGCCCAAAATAAAAACATGAGCATACGCCGATTTTATCTGATTGCCTATGACATAAGCGATAGCGGCAGACAGCACCAAGTCCGCAACATCTTACAAGGCTATGCCACAGGCAGCCAAAAATCCCTGTACGAATGCTGGCTGACCGAAACCGAATGGCAAGACTTGCGTTGCCGTCTGCCCAATCTGCTCCGGGAAGGAGACAAGCTGAATGCCGTCTGCCTGCCTGAGACAGAACAACACGCCATGTTGTTCGGCGCCGCCCAACCATTGCGTTATGAAACCTTTATCGTTGCCTGATAAGAAAGAAACATGATGTCCACGCTATATATCGACCGCAAAAACCTGTCTTTGTCTGTAGAACACGATGCCCTTATATTTAGGGAAGGCGACAAACGCATCAATACCGTGCCACTCAACGTCCTTGAGCGTATTTGCATTAAAGGAGAAACCAGGCTGGGCACCTCCGTCTTAGCCAAGCTCGGAGAGAAAGGAATAGGCCTACTCGTGTTGAGTGGCAGGATGCAAAAGCCAAATATCATACTTCCTTGTCCCAAAACAGACAGCCGCCGTCGCATCGCCCAATACCAGATTATCAGCACACCCAAATA
This sequence comes from Neisseria perflava, assembly GCF_002863305.2. Taxonomy (NCBI): domain Bacteria; kingdom Pseudomonadati; phylum Pseudomonadota; class Betaproteobacteria; order Neisseriales; family Neisseriaceae; genus Neisseria; species Neisseria perflava. Next base: position 1,948,441 of record NZ_CP136962.1, on the reverse strand, counting down.
CAGCCTAAAAATAGCAAGGTGTCTGGTGAGCGAAAAAATCAACCGGCAAGCCGAGATGCTTGCAAATATTGATATCCTCTACCCGGAAAGCGCCCCACATCGAAAAAACACCTTAGAAAACATCAAACGATTAACAAATCAAGTGGCGGCTTCAGACAGCCTAGAGCAAATCAGAGGAGTAGAAGGCATAGCCGCCGCACAATATTTTCAAGCCTGGCAAACCTTCCTACCATCGAGTCTGAGTTTTCAAGGCCGCAACAGACGGCCGCCCAGAGATCCCGTCAATGCCGTTTTATCATTAGGTTATACATTGCTGCATTTCGATATCGTACGGCAGCTTTACCTGGCCGGGCTTGACCCCTATATCGGAATTTACCATCAGCCTGTCCATGGGCGCGAATCGCTTGCCAGCGACCTGTTGGAACCATTCCGTCCCCGGTATGACCAATGGGCCTTACAGCTTTTCCGCACCCAAATGTTAAGGGAACAAGATTTTAGTACGAATGAAAAAAACGGCTGCCAAATGGGAAAAGCAGCACGTATCCGCTTTTACCAAGCCTACGAACAACAAGTAAAAGAATGGCGCAAAGACATCCGCCAAAGCTGCATCCGCCTGCTCAAGTATCTGGCGGCAGTCAGCCGTCAGCCCGATATCGCCCTTGACGGCGGCTGGATGGTGATAGAAAACGAAACCGATGAAGAAAGCGAGGCATCATGAAACAAAACTGGCTGATAGCCTACGATATTACCGACCGTAAACGATTGGGCAGGGCTTACCGTTTTTTAAGTGGACAAGCGCTACATTTGCAAAACAGCGTCTTCATTTTTAAAGGCACACAAGAAGAAGCGCAACATTTGTTTCAAAAACTGACCGGAATGTTGGATAAGGCAGACGATTTGCGTATCTATCCGCTCAGCCCGCACAGCCCCATCTACGAACTCAAAGGCAGCCTCTTGGCGGAAGGCATCGTACTGTGCGGCCATATTCCGGTCATTTCGGGCTGACAAACCAAAGGCCGTCTTATAGATGGCCGTTCCTTATAAAAATGCCGTCTGAAACCCTAAATACAGGTTTCAGACGGCATTTGTTTACCGTTGAATTATCCCCGAGTGGCGGGGAGGTTTTTCAGAGTCGGTAATGATTGGGTACAAGTTGGTTTTATGGCGTCTTAATCCCCATGTGGTGGGGAGGTTTTTCAGAGTTCAACCAACGCAAAGAAGTACCTACTCAAGGTCTTAATCCCCATGTGGTGGGGAGGTTTTTCAGAGAATCAGGTGCTGTCGTTGTTAATGTCAGCGAAGGTTGTCTTAATCCCCATGTGGTGGGGAGGTTTTTCAGAGTGAATCAGGCGGTGAAACCGCGTGGGATTCATTGGGGTCTTAATCCCCATGTGGTGGGGAGGTTTTTCAGAGGATTCTCTGCGTCTTTATCAAATGCGTGCAGAGATGTCTTAATCCCCATGTGGTGGGGAGGTTTTTCAGAGTTCAAACGCGTGAATCCTAGTGAGGATGATATTGGTCTTAATCCCCATGTGGTGGGGAGGTTTTTCAGAGGAAAGGAATCATTATGCAAGAAATGTTTTATCAAAGTCTTAATCCCCATGTGGTGGGGAGGTTTTTCAGAGGTAAAGTACTTCCAGAATTTGACTGGGATATTCGGTCTTAATCCCCATGTGGTGGGGAGGTTTTTCAGAGAGCGGAGGGGTGTTTTCTCTATTAAATTCAGTAGGTTAAAATGGTCAATATCTAAATTACAAATATTCACAAAGATAAACGGGGATTAACATAGAAAATAAGGCTTCCGCCTGAAAAATAAGGGCAATCCAAGTCTGACTTACCCTGAAAAACCTATTGTCCCCTATTGGGAACAATATTGTCATTTTAACATCCAAGCCATTGCTTGAGAAGCATATTTTAGTAAAAGGCCGTCTGAAAGTTTCAGACGGCCTTTGCTATCTGCTTGAGTTGTTTTGTAAAGCTTTTAGTAGTTCCTTGATGCTTTTCTCGCGTTTACTTGTTAACCAGTTGGGCTGGTGTTTCTGTAAAACGGGTTTTAGAGCCAGTTGCTCGGTAATTTGCTGTCTGTCTTGGCTGCTCAAGCGTCCGTCCGTTGCGGCCTGCTTCAAATCGGTTTCCAATTCTTTAAAGTATTGGCTGCCTTCGTTGTCACCGACGCTATATTTTTTTTTCTCCCTGTATGATTTTGAGCCATTTGGCAATGAGTTGCTCATGCGGTGATAAGGCAGCAGTTTGCGCTTGTTTGGCAATGGCTGGGGTCGCTTCTTTTTTGTTGTCGACGTATTTTTGATACGGGTTATATGGATTTTGTGTATCAAAATAGCCGTAACCGGAGGAAGTTTTGCGCCTATTACTTGTCTTTCCGCAAATACAAATTTGCAGATGCCCGCCATCCGACTCATAATCTGTCTCTACGTCCAACTGAATGCATCATAACGGGGCTTTCCCCCTAGACTATAAATATAAAGTTATCATCATGAATCTGCTTACACTGCCGTCGCAACTTCCTATTGCACGCTACCGTTTTACTTTCCAACCGGATACCGAGCTTGTACTTCCTCCTTATGCGGCCTCTACTTTACGCGGTATTTTCGGCCATGCCTTGTTGAACACCGTATGTACTTGTTGGGAACCTTCCCAAGACGGGGTGCATCCTGCCGATTGTCCGTACAGCCATATTTTCGCTACGCCCTACAACGACAAATTGCCGGGAAGCCGGAAACATCATCCGCCGCAACCGTACGTCATCGAAACGCCGTTTAAGCAGCAATTGCAGATTTATCCGGCAGGTTCGGATTATCAATTTCAAATCGTACTCATCGGAGGCGCCAGGCATATGCTGCCGTTGATTAAAGCCGTATTTGAGTATGCTTTTAAGAAAGGAATTGCCCGGCAAAATGTCCGGTGTTCGCTAAAGAATCTCGAAGTCGAAACCCCTGACGGCTGGCAAGGCATTTTGGAGCATGGCATTATCCCGTTGCATCCGAATACAATCAGCCTTCCCCAACATTTCCCGTCAGATGTTTCCATTCAGTTGTTGACACCGTTGACGATACGGCACGACAAAAAGGTGATGAAAGCCGGACAGCTGACCGAATCCATGTTTTTGCGTCAGGCAATACGCGATATTTCTGCGATTGCAACGACGCATTGGGAACATCCGTTGGAGGGCAGGTTTCAAGAATTAATCAGGGCGACAGAGCTTGTCAGGGGGAGAAAATCTTTATCTGATACAAAATGGAAACGTCATTCCAACAGACAACAGCGCGATATGACTTATCAAGGAGTAATGGGAGAGTGGACTTTCTATGATCTTCCTAAGGAATTGTCGGCTTTACTTTATATTGGACAATGGCTGCATATCGGAAAAGAAACCACATTCGGGCATGGAGGCTATCGGATCACGGCCGGGCTGTAAAATCACCGGCCTTTCGGCCTGATAAACCAAAGACTGTCTTATAGGTGGCCGTTTCTTATAAAAAATGCCGTCTGAAACCTTAAATATAGGTTTCAGACGGCATTTGTTTACCGTTGAATTATCCCCGAGTGGTGGGGAGGTTTTTCAGAGTGGCATTGGACGGCGACTATGCCGACAAAAATGCGTCTTAATCCCCATGTGGTGGGGAAGTTTTTCAGAGTTTCTAACGCTGGCTCTATCGTCCTAGACTCAACGTCTTAATCCCCATGTGGTGGGGAAGTTTTTCAGAGCTCATTCAGACCGTGTACTGTTGGCTAAAGACAGTGTCTTAATCCCCATGTGGTGGGGAGGTTTTTCAGAGGGCACACGGTGATGTAACACTGTTGAACAGACTGTGTCTTAATCCCCATGTGGTGGGGAGGTTTTTCAGAGGTAAGACCATGATGTCGATAGCAGCAGCTGCTGCGTCTTAATCCCCATGTGGTGGGGAGGTTTTTCAGAGCCAATAAAGCGGATAACGTCCGCTTCAGCCTGAGGGTCTTAATCCCCATGTGGTGGGGAGGTTTTTCAGAGAGAAAATCGTACGTAGCTTACAACTTTCACCAGAAAGTCTTAATCCCCATGTGGTGGGGAGGTTTTTCAGAGGTTTTACGCGGAAGCATCCAAGGAGTTTGCTGAGTCTTAATCCCCATGTGGTGGGGAGGTTTTTCAGAGCCATTAACCTAAACGAAAGGACTACAAAATGAACATCGTCTTAATCCCCATGTGGTGGGGAGGTTTTTCAGAGAGCGGAGGGGTGTTTTCTTTATTAAATTCAGCAGGTTAAAATGGCCAATATCTAAATTACAAATATTCACAAAGATAAACGGGGATTAACATAGAAAATAAGGCTTCCGCCTGAAAAATAAGGGCAATCCAAGTCTGACTTACCCTGAAAAACCTATTGTTCCCTATTGGGAACAATATTGTCATTTTAACATTCAAGCTATTGCTTGAGAAGCATATTTTAGTAAAAGGCCGTCTGAAAGTTTCAGACGGCCTTTGCTTTGTGCTGTGGTAAAAGGTATCAGCCCACTTTATCCCCGGGCTGTGCGCCTGCGTCAACGTCGAGGAGCTTCAGTTTGCCCTCTGCTGTGGCGGCGGAGAGGATCATACCTTCGGATACGCCGAATTTTGCCATTTTGCGCGGGGCGAAGTTGGCGACGGCGATGACCATGCGGCCGTTCAATTCGGCAGGATTCGGGTAAGACGCGGCGATGCCGGAGAAGATGATGCGTTTTTCAAAACCGAAATCGAGGTCGAATTTCAAAAGTTTGGTGCTGCCTTCGACGGCTTCGCAGTTCAATACTTTGGCGACGCGCATGTCGATTTTCATGAAGTCGTCGAAGCTCGCTTGTTCGGCGACTTTTTCGTATTTGCTCTCTTCGGCGGCAGGCGCGGCTGCGGCGGCGATGCTCTGTTTGTTGGCTTCGATTAAATCGTCCACTTGTTTTTGCTCCACTCGTTGCATGAGGTGTTCGTATTTGTTGATGGCGTGTTCGCCCAAGGTTTCGCGTGTATTTGCCCAAGTGATGGCTTCCAAATTCAGGAATTTGGCGGCGTTTTCGGCCACTTTCGGCAAGACGGGGGCAAGGTAGGCGGTCAACATGGTAAAGGCGTTGATGAGTTCGCTGCATACTTCGTGCAGGCGTGCGTCTTGACCTTCCTGTTTGGCGAGCTCCCACGGCTTGTTGGCATCAACGTATTCGTTGACAATGTCCGCTAAGGCCATGATGTCGCGCAGGGCTTTGGCGTATTCGCGGCTTTCGTAGCATTCGGCAATGGCTTCGCTTTGCGCAGTCAGTTTTGCCAGCAATGCGCTGTCGGCAACGTCTTTCAGACGGCCTTCAAAGCGTTTGGCGATGAAACCTGAAGCACGGGCGGCGATGTTGACGTATTTGCCGACGAGGTCGCTGTTGACGCGGCTGATAAAGTCTTGCAGGTTCAAATCGATGTCTTCGATTTTGCTGTTGAGTTTGGCGGCGATGTAGTAGCGCATCCACTCGGGGTTCAGGCCTTGTTCCAGATAGGATTTGGCGGTGATGAAGGTGCCGCGCGATTTGGACATTTTTTGTCCGTCTACAGTTAAAAAGCCGTGTGCGTACACGCCGGTCGGGGCGCGGTGGCCGGAGAAATGCAGCATGGCGGGCCAGAACAGGGCGTGGAAATAGAGGATGTCTTTGCCGATGAAGTGGTACATCTCGGTTTGGCTGTCGGCTTTGAAGTATTCGTCAAAATCGATGCCGATGCGGTCGCACAGGTTTTTAAACGATGCCATGTAGCCGACGGGCGCGTCCAGCCAGACGTAGAAGTATTTGCCCGGCGCGTCGGGGATTTCAAAACCGAAATACGGCGCGTCGCGGGAAATATCCCAGTCGGACAGCGTGGTTTCTTCGCCTTCGCCCAGCCATTCTTTCATTTTGTTGAGGGCTTCGGCTTGCAGATGGGGCTTGCCGTCGTGCGGATTGTTGCCGGAAGTCCATGCTTTGAGGAAGTCGGCGCATTCGCCCAGTTTGAAGAAGAAGTGTTCGGATTCGCGCAATTCGGGTTTGGCACCGGATACGGCGGAATACGGATTAATCAGTTCCGTCGGGGAATAGGTCGTGCCGCAGACTTCGCAGTTGTCGCCGTATTGGTCTTGGGCGTGGCATTTCGGGCATTCGCCTTTGACGAAGCGGTCGGGCAGGAACATTTGTTTTTCGGGGTCGAAAAGCTGCTCGATGACGCGGCTTTCGATTTTGCCGTTAGCTTTCAGCGCGCGGTAAATGTCTTGGGAAAACTGTTTGTTTTCAGGGGAATGGGTGCTGTAATAATTGTCGTAGCCGATGTTGAAACCGGTAAAGTCGGCGAGGTGCTCTTCGCGCACTTTGGCAATCATGTCTTCGGGCGCGATGCCTTGTTTTTGCGCGGCAAGCATCACGGGCGTGCCGTGGGTGTCGTCGGCGCAGCAGTAGTAGCATTCGTGGCCGCGTAGTTTTTGGAAGCGTACCCAAACATCGGTTTGGATGTGTTCGACCATGTGGCCGAGGTGGATGCTGCCGTTGGCATACGGCAGCGCGGAAGTGACAAGGATTTTGCGTGTCATGGTTTGTGCTTTTAAAAACAATGGATAAAGATGTCGGGAATTATACCGCAAAACAATACGCAAAGGCCGTCTGAAACCCGATTGCCGGTGTTTCAGACGGCCTTTTATTTATCGGCTGCGTATGGGATCAACCGCGTACGCGTTCGATTTTTGCGCCTACGCCGCCGAGTTTTTTCTCGATGTATTCATAGCCGCGGTCGAGGTGGTAGATGCGTTCGACGATGGTTTCGCCATCTGCGACCAAGCCTGCCATGACGAGGCTGGCGGAGGCGCGCAGGTCGGTTGCCATCACGACGGCGCCAGAGAGTTTTTCCACGCCTTTGATGTAGGCGGTGTTGCCTTCGGTGGTGATGTCTGCGCCCATGCGGTTGAGTTCGGGAACGTGCATGAAGCGGTTTTCAAAAATGGTTTCCACCACGCGGCTGCTGCCTTCGGCAATGGCGTTCATGGCCATAAACTGCGCCTGCATGTCGGTTGGGAAGCCCGGGTGGACGACGGTACGGATGTCCACGGCTTTGGGGCGTTGTTGCATGTCGATGGAAATCCAGTTGTCGCCTGCTTCGATGATGGCACCTGCTTCGGTCAGTTTGTTTAACACGACTTCCATGGTTTTTGGGGCGGCATTGCGCAGGACGACTTTGCCGCCGGTCATGGCAACGGCGCAGAGGAAGGTACCGGCTTCGATACGGTCGGGAACGACGCTGTGTTCGCAGCCGTGCAGCTCTTTTACGCCTTCGATGGTCATGGTTGCTGTACCGATGCCGCTGATTTTTGCGCCCATTTTGACGAGGCATTCGGCCAAATCGACGACTTCGGGTTCGATGGCGCAGTTTTCGAGGATGGTGGTGCCTTCTGCAAGTGTGGCCGCCATCAGCAGGTTTTCGGTACCGCCTACGGTTACGACGTCCATGGTGACACGCGTGCCTTTCAGACGGCCTTTGGCTTTGACGTAACCGTGTTCGATGGTGATTTCCGCACCCATGGTTTCAAGGCCTTTGAGGTGTTGGTCAACCGGGCGCGAACCGATGGCGCAACCGCCGGGCAGGCTGACTTGGGCTTCGCCGAAGCGGGCGAGGGTCGGACCCAAAACCAAGATGGATGCACGCATGGTTTTTACCAGCTCGTAAGGTGCGCAGGTGTTGTTGACGGTGCCGCCGTTGATTTCAAATTCGGAGATGTTGTCGGTCAAAACGCGTGCGCCCATACCTTGCAGCAGTTTTTGGGTGGTTTTGACGTCGGCGAGCATGGGTACGTTTTTCAAGCGTAAAGTGCCGGAAGTCAGCAGACCGGCACACATCAGCGGCAGGGCGGCGTTTTTTGCGCCGGATACGATGATTTCGCCGTTGAGGGGGCCGTTGGCAGAGATTTTGAGTTTGTCCACAGGATGTCTTTCGTTATTTGTCTGCACGGTTTATGCCGCACAAATGAAATGAGATGGATAATAAACCATCAATTATAAGGGATTATGCCCTTGCTGTTAGATTTGGCAGTATTAAATTTTCACAAGGTTTGTTTAAGTTGCGAAAGGATAAGATTTCAGGCCGTCTGAATAGTTCAGACGGCCTGTTTGCTAAGGCTTATTTTTTGGCTTTGAAACCCAAAAGGTGTTGCGTAGTGGCCAACCATGCGCCGAATACGCCCAGCGCGATGACGAAGCCGAATACCAGCGACACTTCGCTAAATGTGAAGAAACGCCAGCCGATGTTCAGGCCGTAGGGTTTGAAAATCGCGTCCACCAGCGGCCGTACTTCGGCCAGCAGCCAGGCCGACAAGCCCAGGCTGACGGCGGCGGAGAAAATACTCTGCCACATTGCCTGATAAAGGAAAGGACGGCGGATGAAGGAAGCGGGCGCACCCAACAGCTTGGTGATTTCCAACTCTTCCTTACGGCTGAGGATTTGCAGGCGGATGGTGTTGTGTGCCACCAAGACAAAGGCCATGCCCAAAGTCAGCGAGAGGAACCACAAAATCTTGCGGATAAATTCGTTAATACGATAAAGGGTTTGTACCCATTCGGTATCCATGGTTGCAGATTCGACGCGCGGCAGCTTGGTAATGTCTTTATAGATGGCCTGCATCTGATCCGGAGAAGTGGCAGGATCGGGCGTAACGATAAAGACATCGGGCAACGGGTTGCCATCGAGCATGGAAACGAGGTTTTGGTCGAGATTGGTTTGCAATTCTTCCAAACCTTCCTGCTTGCTGATAAAGCGGACTTTATCGATACGGCTGTCGCGTTGGAGCAGATTTTTCACCGTATCGGCATCAGAACTTGCCGCATCGGTGTCCATATAAACCGTAATTTGCGGCGACTCGTTGAGCTTGCCCAATACGCTTTGTCCGCTTTGGATGCCCAAATACATAAACAGCGGCAAGGTCATGGCAACGGCAAGCATGAGCAGGGTCAGCAGCGTGCCGATGGGTTGGCGCAGAAGCTCTTTGAGTGCGGCGCGTGCCGATTCGACGTGTAGCGAGATGTAATGAATCATACTCATGCGAGGCGTCCTTTCTGCAGGCGCAAGACGCGGTGGCCGTAATCCGCCATCAGCGTTTCATCGTGCGCCGCAACGATCACGGTCGTGCCTGCTTCATGGAAGGTTTTGAACAATTCCATAATATCCAGCGCATAGGCGCGGTCGAGGCTGGCGGACGGCTCGTCGGCAATCAGCAGGCTGGGTTGGTGAACCACTGCGCGCGCGATGCACAAACGTTGTTGTTCGCCGCCGGATAAAGTGATAGGCATATCGTTTTCGCGGCCTTTTAAGCCGACTTTCTCAATCGCAATACGCGCGCGCTCTTCCGCTTTGCGCGGCTGGTAGCCGCTGATCCGCAAAGGCAGGATAACATTTTGCAAGACATTGCGGTCGTAGAGGATTTTGTGGTCTTGGAAGACAATGCCGATATGTTGGCGCATAAAGCCGATCTGATTGTCGCTCAAGGTGCCGAGGTCTTGATTGTTGAACCAAACCTTGCCTTTGGTAGGCTTGGTAATGCCTGAAATCAGCTTCAAAATGGTGGATTTGCCCGAACCCGAATGGCCGGCGATAAAAATCATCTCACCTTTGTTAATCTGGAAACTGACATTTTTCAGGGCTTCGAAACCGCCGGGATAGGTTTTGGAAACTTGTTCGAAACGGATCATGGGTTTTCCTGAAAATAGGGATTCAGACGGCCGGCGTCATCGATAGGGCAACATGCCGTCTGAAAAAGTGGGGATATTCACAGATTATAAATATTTCGGCTGCTTTTTGATAGTGAAACCCCGGTTCTGCCTGTGGATACACTGCCGGTTTGCAACACAAAACAACATGGTTTGAAATAAAGGCCGTCTGAACGGTTGGGTTTCAGACGGCCTCGGTATCAGCGTAGGTTAAGCACCCTATCCACTGTTTTATTTACATTTGGTTTTAGCCAAATTTACGGCAGCAGTCAGGCTTTTTTCGTTAACTTCGCCGGTGATGGTTTGTTTGTAGCCGCATTTCGGCGCTTCGACGACAGTGAAGGGCAATACGCCGACGTTGTTGCCGTGGGCTTTCATGAAGTTGCGGCTGTTGGCGCCGGTGTAACGCCAAATCGGATAGCTGACCGGCGTTTGTTTCAGGAACTTGCCGATGTTGTCGGTCGTATCCAGCGCAATGCCGACCATATCGACGCTGCCTTTTTTCTGCGCTTTGTACCATGCGGACATAGCGGGCATTTCTTTACGGCAGGGGCCGCACCAGGTTGCCCAAAGGTTGACCACGCGCACGGGGGCTTTGAGCGATTCCAGGCTTTGCGGTTTGTTGTCCTGCCAACCTGCCGTTTCATCGGCGGCAAAGGCTGGCGCAGCAGTAAAAACGGTGGCGGACAGTAGAAGGGCGGTTAAGGCTTTCATGGTTGTATCCTTGAGGTTGCCAATCGAAATTGTGTTTATTGTAAAACGGTTTGGTGGGTATGCCTACCGATTCGTATCAAGATATCAGGTAAAAAGTTTGAGTAAAAATCAGTTGCAGACGATAATAACCGCCATCATTGAATGATTTTGCAATAATACGGAGATTTTCATGCCGTCTGAATTCACACTTTATCACAACCCGCGTTGCAGCAAATCGCGTGCCGCGCTGGCTTTGCTCGAAGAAAAAGGCGTTGCCGCCGACGTGGTCAAATATCTGGATACCGCGCCCGATTTGGCGACTTTGCAGGATATGTTTGCCAAACTCGGTATCGAATCGGTGCGCGGCATGATGCGCACAAAAGACGATTTGTACAAGGAATTGGGTTTGGACAACCCCGATTTGGACAATGCCGCCCTGCTTCAGGCAATCGCCGAACACCCCGCCCTGCTCGAGCGTCCCGTTTTGGTAACGCCTACGCGCGCAGCCATCGGCCGTCCGTTGGAAAACATTGCCGCCCTACTCGGCTGATAGGGTTGGATAAGGCCGTCTGAAGATGATTTCCCTGCTTAAAAGCCGCAATGGCCTGCGATATTACCTGTTTCGCGGCCTTGCTTTGAGCGTTTTGCTGGTGTGCGGTATTTTTTTGAGCGGCACATGGCAGATTTACCGGACAGGTTCGCACACCTTGCCGAAGGATGCTCATGCCGATGCGGCGGTGGTATTGGGTGCGGCGGCATGGGATAAACGCCCGTCGCCGGTATTCCGTGAGCGCATCAACCACGCCATCACGCTCTACCAAAGCCATCGGGTCGGCAAAATCATTTTCACCGGCGGCACGCCCAAAAAAGGATTTATGACCGAAGCCGAAGTGGGGCGCCGATACGCGCTCAAGCAGGGCATACCGGCGCACAATATCCTGTTTGAAAACACGTCGCGCAACACTTATGAGAACCTGCGCAATATCGTCCCCATCATGCACGCCAACGGCATCGGCAGCATTATTGTTGTCAGCGACCCGTATCATTTGGCGCGCGCCGAAGAAATGGCCGCCGATTTGGGCTTGTCAGACGCGCAGTTCTCCGCCACCCCGACCACGCGCTTTGACGAGCGCAACAAGAAAGCCAAGTTCCTGATGCAGGAGAGCTATTCTTTGTTTCTCTACCGTATCGGCAAATGGAGCGATGCGGTTTGGAATTGGATAGGTGGTTGAGCTTTGGGCAAGCCATACAAAAGGCCGTCTAAAGCCTTTTAGGTTTCAGACGGCCTAAATGTATGCTTACTTATTGATATTGATTTGCAGCTGCACTGCCAAAAATGACTACAGCTACAGCCAGTACCAGATAGATGACAAACAGAATCAAGGCAGCCTTGAAATAATTGGCTTTATTCGGATTGGTGTTTGAGCCGAATGCCCATACAAACGTCATAACTATATTGACCAGCGGAATCATCAAAATCAAGTTTGTTATCAACCATTCTTTGACGCTTACAATTGGAGCCTGTTGATGGCCGATTTGGTTTTGTTCAGTCATATCTTGTCCAATACATTAAATAAAAAGAATAATAATTATACATAATAAAACCATATTGGTATAGCATACATATTCAGACGGCCTGAGCCTATGATTTTTGCAGCCGCTATTTCAATCGGATGTAAAATGTACCGTCCGGCACGACGGGCAGGTATTTGCGGTAGAAGTCCAGATAGGTCTTGTTTGGGTCTATGTCGGCAAACTGCTGCGGATACAGGGTTTTGGCGATAAATTGTGCGCTGGCCAAATCGGTGAGTGAGCGGGAGGCGGTGTGGTAGATGCCGTAAACGCGTTTGTTTTTGACGGCAGGAATGTCTGCCCAGCCTTTGCGTTTGACAAATCCGGCCAGGCGGCGTTGCGCATCGGCCTGGCTGATGCCTATGCCCATCGCCATAATGTCAGGCTTGTCTTTATGGCCGTTTTCCGTCCCCGAAATGACGATGACGTCGGGTTTGGCCGTCAGGAATTTTTCAGGGTTTACCGGTCCCCAGTTTTTAACGTAAGGTGCGGCGATATTGTTGCCACCTGCTGTGTCGGCAATCGCGCCCCACATATCTTTGCCGAAGGTGTAGCTGTATTCGGACGGGCCTTTGTCGCCGAATTCGATATAGATTTTCGGTTTGGACTGCTTGGCGCGCGCGACGCGTTTTTGGATGTCGGCAATGCCTCGGGCGTATTCGGCGGCAATTTTTTGGGCGCGCGCCTGCGTACCGTTGAGTTCGCCGAAAATTTCCGCACTGCGCGTGTGCCGCGCGACGGTTTCGGCGTTGAAATCGACCACGACGACGGGTATGCCTGCCGCTTTAATGCGCGGCAGGTGGGTGGCGATGGCCTTATACTGCCAGTCGGCCAGAATCAATACGTCCGGCTTGAGCGCGAGCGTTTTCTCCAGTGAAAACGTGCCGGTGCTGATGTTGCCGATGTCCGCAATGTTTTGCAGGGTAGGCAGCTTCTGTTTGAACATCGCCCAGCTGCCGGGATTGAATTTCTCCCAAAACTCACGCGAAATGCCGATGACGTTTTTAAATTTGTCCGCGCCCGTTACCGCGATATAGTCGGGATAGTAAAACGCCAAAACCGCGCGTTTGACAGGGACATCGACTTTGACTTCGCGTCCCAATACGTCTTTGATAGTTTTGATTTCGGCTTGGGCAAAAAGGGGCAGGAGGGCGAGGGCGGTAAATAAAGCGCGTTTGTTCATGAGCGGATACTTTCAAAGAAATAATTATCATTAGTTTTGTTTTCAGGAGAAAAGTTCCCAGACGGTCCTTCTGCGCCGACATTATTTTTAGACGGCCTTACATTGTTTAAACCTTGCCGAAAAAGTAAAATACCTGTTTTCAAAGACTTTGGAGCCATCATGACCGTCAAAACCCGTTTCGCCCCCAGCCCCACCGGCTACCTGCACATCGGCGGCGTACGCACCGCCTTGTTTTCATGGGCGTTTGCCCGCCATCATAAAGGCGAGTTCCTATTGCGTATCGAAGACACCGACTTGGCGCGCTCTACTGCCGAATCTGTCAACATCATCCTCGACGGCATGAAATGGGTCGGCCTGAACTACGACAACGCCGACAACGTCGTTTACCAAACCCGCCGTTTCGACCGCTACAAAGAAGTCATCGCCGAACTTTTAGAAAAAGGCCATGCCTACTACTGCTATTGCAGCAAAGAAGAGCTGGAAGCCATGCGCGAGAAAGCCGAAAAAGAAGGCACGGCGACTTACGACCGCCGTTGGCGTCCGGAAGAAGGCAAAACCCTGCCCGAAATCCCTGCCGACGTTCAACCCGTCGTCCGCTTCAAAACGCCTTTGGACGGCGTTACGAAATGGACGGACTTAGTCAAAGGCGAAATCTCCATCCCCAACGAAGCACTCGATGACCTGATTATCGCCCGCGCCGACGGCACGCCGACCTACAACTTCTGCGTTGTCGTGGACGACTACGACATGGGCATTACCCACGTTATCCGTGGTGACGACCATGTGAACAACACCCCAAAACAAATCAATATTTTAAAAGCCATTGGCGCCACCCTGCCTGAATACGGCCACCTGCCGATGATTCTTAACGAACAAGGCAAAAAAATCTCCAAACGCAGCGGCGATACCGTTGCCATTACCGATTTCGGCGCAATGGGCATCCTGCCCGAAGCCATGCTCAACTATCTGGCACGCTTGGGCTGGGCGCACGGCGACGACGAGTTCTTTACGATGGAACAATTCATCGAATGGTTTGATTTGAAAGATGTTTCCCCGTCTCCAAGCCGCATGGATTTGAAGAAACTCTACTGGATTAACGGCGAACACATCAAAATCACCGCCAACGAAAAACTGGCCGAAATGGTGAAACCGCGCCTCGCCCTGCGCGATATCCACGAAACAAGCAAGCCTGCTTTGGAAGACGTGTTGGCATTGGTCAAAGACCGCGCCCAAGACCTGAACACGCTTGCCGACGAGTGCCTCTACTTCTACGTCAAACAAACCCCTGCCGAAGCTGACGTGCAGAAACACTGGGACGACGAAGCCGCCGCCCGTATGCTGCGCTTTGCCGAACGCCTCGAAGGGCTGGAAGACTGGAACGCCGAAGCCATCCACGATCTCTTCAAACCTTTCTGCGACGAAGAAGGCATCAAAATGGGCAAACTCGGTATGCCCCTGCGCCTCGCTGTCTGCGGTACGGCAAAAACCCCAAGCGTCGATGCTGTATTGGCATTAATCGGCAAAGAAGAAGTGTTGAAACGGATTCGTTCGTAAGGCATGAATGATAAAAGGCCGTCTGAAATGTTTCAGACGGCCTTTTTATTTTGAACAGGATTTATTTATTCTTCTTCGTTCGGTTTATTTTTATCTTTTTTGCGCCACAGGCCTTTAAACAATGCGCCTGCTGCAACAGCACCGAAAATAATCAGTTTGCCGAATTTAGCCAGTAATGCGCCGGCCAAAGCTAATAATCCCAGTTTTTTTGCAGCGATACCGCCAACCAAGGCAGCCAGTCCGTATTCGGCTACTTTGTCGGTTGCCGCATTGAAATCGCTATAACGCTTGCCTTCGTTGAATTCGATATTGCCCAACAATTCTTGCACAATAGGTTTGTATTGATCTATGCTTTTCAAATCGGTGATCATAGTCAATTCAATATAGCCTTCGCGTCCCAGCTGGAAAGTATTGTAGTTGATGGTAGGATTGGGGTCGGGTTCGTTTTTATTCAGAATGTCAATCGACCAAATCAGACGATGGGTCTTTGCATCATATTGCGGTTTTTCTACCCAGCCGCGTGTTTCTATTTCCGGTATGTTGCGGGAGGCTCGTTCTTTGTTTTGTTCCTCGGTGCCTTCTTTCAGCTGCTCGAGCATGGCTTCAACATCCCATTCTTTGGCATCATCGTCTTTGATGTAGCCGGAATCGGTAAAGGTCAGGTCTACTATCCAATTAGTGTCACCGTCCTCGTTCTCCGATTCGGGGAGAATCAGGCCGTAGCGGTTGGGATCTGTGGCGTTGCCTGCTTCCCTCATCATGGCGTTGGCGCGATTTTTTTTCACAAAGACCATTTTTGCAGGCAGTTTCAGTTTGGCCTGATTGCCCAAATCAACGGTTGCCGGGCCTTGGATGATCTGGTCGTCAACGTAGTTCGCGATAGAATCTGAGGCTTGTTGCGCTTCTTGTCCGGATGCCTCGACGGCAGAGGCGGTATCAGCGTTGGCTGCAGAAGCCGGCAGGGTTTGGATAGATAGTAGGGCTGCCAAAACGGCATAGGCGAGACGGTTGCTTTTCATCATAGGGTTCTCATGGAAGAAGAATTAAAAAAGATGCAGACAGCCGCAACACCATATGCTCCGGCATGACTAAAGGATAAATTTTACAATAAATAAATCATATTTACATATTTAAATATGACTGTAATTTAAAAATACAGGAAAGCTTTTTGACGAGAGATAGAGCAATCGTTGTGAAATTCAAAAAGGCCGTCTGAAAATTTTTCAGACGGCCTTTTCTAATAAAACCAGAAAATAATGGAATAAGGCGGAGAATATGAGAAAATAATAGCTGCCTGCCTATCACAACAGTTGATTGAATTAACTTTTATTGGCAGCCTGAATGTCCGAATTGGATAAAATAAGCCATTAAGAACAAAGACCAACAAGCATATTATGTAAAATTGGCGGCGGAAAAAATTGGCTTTGCGCTTTACTTTACAAATCAAACGACTTTAAAGGAAAACCCATGAAAAAAACCTTACTTGCCCTGATGATGTTATCCGCTGCTGCCGCGTATGCCGGTGAGGCGGAAGACCGTTTGCTGTCCGTCCAATCGGTTTACCGTGCCGCTTTGAATGAGCAAAACAGCAACGACAGCAAAATTATTTCCCTGCAAAGCGATTTGGAAAGCGCGCAGCGCCGTTTGCAGGCTGCGCAATCCGATATTGACCGTTTGAAAGGTGAAATTCAGACGGCCTTGGCTCAGAAAGAGCAGCAAAATGCCAAGCTGCAACAAGCCGGCCAGATGTTGGATGCGGCGTGGAATGCCGTTTACGGCGTAGGCGGCAGCAAGGCGAAGCAATAACTTAGACATTGTATTATTTGCGTTTTACGCTTCTTTTATCATCTTTATAAGGAAACCTCATGTCCCTACCTCCCTGCCCGAAATGCCACTCCGAATACACTTACGAAGATGGTGCCCAATACGTTTGCCCTGAGTGCGCCCATGAGTGGAACGAGGCCGATGCTGCGGCTGCCGGCGATGATGCCTTGGAAGTCAAAGATGCCAACGGCGCGGTATTGCAAGATGGCGATACGGTTGTCTTGATTAAAGATTTGAAAGTCAAAGGCAGCTCTATGGTCATCAAGCAAGGCACCAAAGTCAAAGGCATCCGCCTGCAAGAGGGCGACCACAATATCGGTTGTAAAATCGATGGCAGCGCGATGAACTTGAAATCTGAGTTCGTCAAAAAAGCCTAAAGATTTTATTTTTATCTAAAAATAAATATCCTGCTCAGATTATTGAAGCCTACAAGAAAGGCGGAAATTCTGCTTTAGATGGTGATTATACTGTCTTTGGTCAAGTCATAAATGGCATGGATATTGTGGGTAAGATTGTCGAGAGCCAAACTGGTAAAAACACCAAACCCAAAAACGAGATTAAAATTGAAAAGATCGAAGTTATCAAAGATTACGACTTCAATAAATAATTTTCAGTTTAAATAAGAAAGGAAAGTAATACATATGATTATCTGGGGCTATAAAGGCTATCAAAAAGAACTAGGACATACTCAGTCTGTTATCCAATGCGGAAACTGTCAACAAACCGCTCCTTGGGAAATTATTGAGACGGGTCGAAAATTTTCCCTCTACTGGATTCCTCTTATTCCTTATGGAAAAAAATATTACGTCCTATGCCCAGTTTGCCAACGCGGTAAAGAAATTGAAAAACAAGAAATTAATGAATATTTAAATTATTAAGATTAAAAAGAGGCTAGTCATGAAATTACATGCCTCTTACTCTTGTATTTAAAAAAACAAAACATTCTTTCGGAAGGTTAACCTGAAAGGCCGTCTGAAAAAGCGGCGGCAAAATGTTCCGCACATACGCGAGTGTAAAACCGTTAAAATAACGCTTTCCCCTATTCTACGGAACCATTATGCCTCAGCCGACCGCCAAACAGATTTTGCACGAAGTATTCGGTTATCCCGAATTTCGTGGCAAGCAGGAGGCTATCGTCAATGCATTGGCCGGCGGCGAGAGTTTGATGGTGCTGATGCCGACGGGCGGGGGCAAGTCTTTGTGTTACCAGATTCCGGCGCTGATGCGCGAAGGCGTGGCGGTTGTCGTATCGCCGCTGATTGCGTTGATGAACGACCAAGTGGCCAGCCTGCATGTGGCCGGGATTGAAGCGGTGGCAGTCAACAGCAGCACATCGGCAGATGAGGCGCGCGAGATTGCCGACAAACTTGCCCAAGGCCGTCTGAAACTGCTTTATGTCGCGCCGGAACGCTTGGTTACCGACCGCTTTTTACGTTTTCTCGACCAACAAACCGTCAGCCTGTTTGCCATTGATGAGGCGCATTGCGTCAGCCAATGGGGACACGATTTCCGCCCCGAATATCAACAGCTCGGCATGCTTGCCGAACGCTATCCGAACGTCCCGCGCATCGCCCTGACCGCTACCGCCGATGCGGCCACGCGCGCCGACATCAAGCATTATCTGCACTTGGACAATGCGCCCGAATTTATCTCCAGCTTTGACCGCCCGAATATTTATTATCAGGTTATCGAGAAAAACAATGGCAAAAAACAATTGCTGGATTTCATCCGCAAGCAGATGCATGGGCAAAGCGGCATTGTGTATTGCCTAAGCCGTAAAAAAGTCGAGGATGTGGCGCAGTTTTTGTGTGAAAACGGCTTGGAGGCGATTCCGTATCATGCCGGTTTGAGCATGGATGTGCGCGAGGAAAACCAACGCCGCTTTACGCATGAAGACAATATTATTGTGGTGGCGACCGTGGCGTTCGGTATGGGCATAGACAAACCCGACGTGCGCTTTGTCGCCCATCTCGATATGCCCCAAAGTGTCGAACATTTCTATCAGGAATCGGGGCGTGCCGGCCGGGACGGGCTGCCTGCCGTGAGTTGGCTGTGTTACGGCTTGAACGATTGGGTGTTGCTGCGCGAACGGATTGCCGAAGGCAACAGCGACGAGGTGCAAAAGCAAATCGAAATGCAAAAACTCGATGCCATGCTTTCCGTCTGCGAAACCGCCGCCTGCCGCCGCGTACTGCTGCTCAAACATTTCGGCGAAGAATCCGAACCCTGCGGCCATTGCGACAACTGCCTGCATCCGCCCGTGCGGTTTGACGGCACGGTGTTGGTGCAAAAATTACTCAGCTGCGTGTACCGCGCCGGACAACGTTTTGCCGCCGGTTACATCACCAACCTTTTGCGCGGTAAAAGCGACGATTGGATACAGCGCAACGGCCATGACAAGTTATCCACATTCGGCATCGGCAGCGAACAGACCGACAAGGAATGGCGCAGCGTCATCCGCCAGTGCATCAGCTTGGGCTATCTCACCGTCAATGTCGAGCAGCATCAAGCCCTGCAGCTGACCGAAGCGGCCAAACAAGTCCTCAAGGGTGAAACCGAAGTCATGCTGCGCCCCCTGCGCCGCGAAAAAACGGCCACCCAAAAGCCAAAAGACGATTGGTTGCGTACCGAGCGCGAAGAGCGTTTGTGGCAGGCATTGCGCCAATGGCGGCAACAACGCGCCCGGGCAGAGGAAGTGCCGGCCTATGTGGTTTGCGGCGACAAAACCCTGCGCGATATTGTCGAAAAAATGCCCCGAAGTTTGGAAGATTTACACCAAATCTACGGCTTGGGCGAGGCGAAAATCAATAAATTCGGTTTGGAGATACTCGACGTTTGCGAAACAGCTGAAGCCGGTACGGTTTCCACAGACAGCGCACAAGTTATCCACAGCTTGGGCGAGCGCGAACAGGCCTTAAAACGGGCTTTGGAAACTTGGCGCGAGCAGCAGGCAAGTGCCGATCAAGTGACGCTGGGAACGGTGTTCTCCAACGAAAGCATGGACGACTTGCTGACCAATACGCCTGCCGAACCCATCGACCTTTTGGGCGTGTATAAACTCGGCGAAAAACGTATCGAGCAATACGGAGAGGGCATTTTAAACATCTGCCGCCCGTTTTCAGACGGCCTGAGCGAAGAGGATAAACGCAAACGCCGATTGATGCGCCGTCTGCTTCAGTGGAACATCGATACTGCCCGCCATGAAGGCCTCGAAGCCTATCAGATATGCAGCAAAGTTACCCTACGCGCGATTGCCGCCCGACGGCCGCAAGATTTGGCGGAGCTGGCGGAAATCCACGGTATGAATGAGGAGAAAACCGACAAATACGGCGCAGAAATTGTCGAATTGTGTAAACAAGCGGATTGATTGACCGCGTTCATCATTAAAGGTCGTCTGAAACCCAATCAAGCATGGTGTTTCAGACGGCCTTTTTGAATTTTTAATCTTTATAAAACAATGAATAAGAAAATATCTTCATTTGTTTTGTCAGTTTTTTAAAGCTGCCGCGTCTAAACAGGCAGGAAAGATGGGATGGTACCGATGGATTTTTCGTCCTATCCCATTCGACACACACATCGATTAGGAAAATAAATGAACACCTCATCCAACCCCTCTTGGCAGGCCGCTTTCGGCTTGTTGGCACTCAGGCTTTTTGCCGCGTATGAATTTCTTGAGTCCGGCCTGGAAAAATGGAACGGGGAAAACTGGTTTGCAGATATCAACAGCCAATTTCCCTTTCCGTTCAATTTGTTGTCGGATACGGTCAACTGGAATTTGGCCATGTGGGCGGAACTGGTTTTGCCTGCGTTGCTCATCGTCGGCTTGGCAACGCGGCTGTCCGCGCTGGGATTGATGGTTGTAACAGCTGTCGCATGGTCTGCGGTACATGCCGGCTTGGGGTACAATGTGTGCGACAACGGTTATAAAATGGCACTGATTTATTTGGTGGTTTTATTTCCTGTCCTATTGCAGGGCGCAGGCCGTCTGTCTTTGGATGCCCTGCTGAAGAAACGCTGTTGTCGTATCAAGTATTTTCTTTAAGGATTAATGGTCGCGGGCCGACTTTAAATGCCCGATATTATCCCTTGATTTGTTTTAAAACCCATATTTTAAAAAGGAAGTTGAAATGAAAAAAAATGTAGCTGCTGCTCTGGCCGGTGCACTGTCCCTGTCTCTGGCTGCCGGTGTTGTTGCCGCTGATAAAGCCGCCAGCGACGTGGCTGTTGAGAAAACTGTTAAAGCTGCCGAAGGTACTTGCGGCGCGGCTGCCAAAGCCGGTGAAGGTACTTGCGGCGCGGCCATGAAAAAAGCACACGCCAAAAAAGGCAAAGCATCAAAAGCCAAAGCTGCCAAAGTAGTAGAAGGCAAATGCGGCGAAGGTAAATGCGGTTCTAAATAATCCTGCAACATACCTTTAACAAAGTCGCATTTTATAAACAAAAATGCGACTTTGTCGTTCATACGGCATCATAACAGGACATCACCATGATTCAACACGCAGGCTTGGGCTACCGCCGCGACTTGGCGGAAGACTTCCTCTCGCTTTCAGACGACAGCCCGATACGCTTTATCGAAGCCGCCCCCGAAAACTGGCTGAAAATGGGCGGCAGGGCGCGCAAACAGTTTGACCGCGTGGCGGAACGGCTGCCGCTGGCATTGCACGGATTATCCATGTCGTTGGGCGGACAAGCCCCGCTGGATACCGACTTGATAGACGGCATCAAAGAAATGATGCGCCGTTATGACTGCACGTTTTTCTCCGACCATTTGAGCTATTGCCACGACGGCGGTCATCTTTACGATTTGTTGCCGCTGCCTTTCACTGATGAGATGGTGAAACATACCGCGCGCCGTATCCGCGAAGTGCAAGACCGTTTGGGCTGCCGCATCGCCGTAGAAAACACCTCCTACTACCTGCATTCTCCGCTTGCCGAGATGAACGAAGTCGAGTTCCTCAATGCAGTTGCCCGTGAAGCCGACTGCGGCATTCATCTCGATGTGAACAATATCTACGTCAACGCCGTCAACCACGGCCTGTTATCGCCTGAGGCCTTTTTAGAAAATGTGGACGCAGAGCGTGTGTGCTATATCCACATTGCCGGGTATGACGTAGAAACGCCGGAATTGTTGATTGATACGCATGGCGCGGCGGTTTTGCCGACCGTTTGGGATTTGCTCGAACTCGCCTATGCCAAACTGCCGACGATTCCGCCCACCCTGTTGGAACGCGATTTCAATTTCCCGCCTTTTGCCGAACTTGAAGCCGAAGTCGCTAAAATCGCCAACTATCAAATGCGTGCCGGAAAGGAATACCGCCGTGCAGCCTGAAACTTCCGCCCAATATCAACACCGCTTTGCCCAAGCTATACGCGAAGGCAAAGCCGCAGATGGATTGCCGCAAGAGCGGTTGAATGTCTATATCCGCCTGATACGCAACAATATTCACAGCTTTATCGACCGCTGTTATACCGAAACGCTGCAATACTTTGACAGCGAAGAATGGGGCAGTCTGAAAGAAGGTTTCGTCCGCAACGCGCGCGCTCAAACGCCCTATTTTCAAGAAATCCCCGGCGAGTTCCTCCAATATTGCCAAAGCCTGCCGCTTTCAGATGACCTCTTGGCATTGATGGACTTTGAACACACCCAGCTGCTCGCCGAAACCGCTCAGACCGATAGCCAAACAACCCATGCCGATTCAGACGATTTGGCTTACACCCTTTCTCCCGCCGCCTTTGTGCGCCGTTATCAGTATGACGTGACGGACGAATTGCAGGAGGCGGAAACTGCTGTTTTGGTGTGGCGCGATAAGGAAGATGACGTGATGTACCAAACGCTCGACGATTTCGATGCCTTATTGCTGGAAACGCTGGCAGAAACGCCCACTTCCCTAAACGGCCTGCAGACCATGCTGGCAGAGTTCATGCCGTCTGAAAACGCTTGGCAGGACGCATTAAGGCAAAAATGGACGGAATGGTTGGAACAGGGCATTTTGGTTGCGGCATAAATCAAGGCCGTCTGAAACGGGTGCAGTCGGTTTCGGCGAAACAAAAATACTACTGAAATCGTTTATAGATTCAATCGCATGCTCTTGCCGTATCAGCGTAAAATCAAAAGTATATTGATCATTCATTTCATACTGATACATTATGGCCCTACCCGAACTGACCGATGCCGAGCTTGCCGAATCCCGCAAACTGCTGCTGCGCTTTGCCCATATCCAGCTGCCCGACCGCCCCGATTTGGCGGAAGACCTCGTACAGGAAACCATGCTTTCTGCCTACCGTGCGGCCGAGGGTTTCAAAGGCGACGCCCAAGTGAGCAGCTGGCTGTTTGCAATCTTAAAAAACAAAATTACCGACTGCCTGCGCCAAATCGGACGGCAACGCCAAGTTTTCGTCACGCGCGACGAGGAAGCCTTGGATGAAGCCTTTGAAGGACATTTTGCCGCCGACGGGCATTGGACGGACGAAGGACAGCCTCAGGGTTGGGACTCGCCCGAAGCCAGTTTGAACAATAAAGAGTTCTACCAAGTTTTGCAGACCTGCCTCTACCATCTGCCGGAAAACACCGCCCGCGTGTTTACCATGAAAGAGATTCTCGGCTTTTCAAGCGATGAAATCCGCGAACAATGCGGCATCAGCCATGCCAACTATTACACCATCATGCACCGTGCGCGCGAAACCTTGCGCCAGTGCCTGCAAATCAAATGGTTCTCCCATGCCTGACAGGAAAACGCCATGAAAAAATGCCGCAAAATAACCGATCTGATTTCCAAACAGCAAGACCAAGTGCATCTCAGTCTTTTTAACCGCATTGCCCTTGCCGTCCACCTGTCGCTCTGCCCCCGTTGCCGCGAATATAAGAAACAGCTCGAATTAATTAGCAATGCCATGCATAAGTTGTTTCGATGATTCAAAAAAAGCCGTCTGAAACCTACCCCTGTCAGTTTCAGACGGCCTTTTTGCATCTGCTTTATTTATTGCTAACTTGGAATAAGCCATGGTTTGCCGTTCACTTTTTTAGCTGCATTTATTTTTAAACTTGCGCCGTTGGCCTTTGTTTTTTGAGGCATGGCTGAAGATTCTAATACGGTAGAACAAGATAAAGGCCGTCTGAAAGATGAATTTCAGACGGCCTTTTTCACGGCTTTTAGTGTTGTTCTTCCGGCTCGGGTTCGTCTTTGCCGAACCAGTTGTCAAAGCGGATGGTGTATTTCAACTCGCCGCCGGAGGAGCGCGTGCCGATGCGGGCAACGGCTTGGATGGCGCGGGTCAGTTGGTACACGAGTTTGACGGATTGTTCGGCGCTGGAAATGCCATATTCGTAACCTGCGTAGAGGTTGTTGGTGAGCTGTTTGCCGACGGTCAGGACTTGTTCGGCAGGGTTGAGCTCGCCTGTTTGGGCGTTGCGGCTGCGTTTGCTGGTAAAGCCCAAATCATCCACAAGGCCGATGCGGTCGTTGACTTGGCCGGCAAGCAGTGCGCTGGCGGCCGCAGAGAGCGTGGCATTGTCGCCGTCGCTGCCGCTGCTGGCACGGTTGAGGATGAGCCAGGAGAGTTTGTCTTTTTCACTCATGGCTTCTTTGGCAACCAAGGTTACGCGCGGATTGTTGAGGCTGCCGAGGACTTCGACACCTGCACCGACCGGGGAGAGACGGCGTTCGGCACGGATGTTGAGGTTTGGATTGGTCAGCGGGCCGACAAAGGAAACCGATCCTTTGGTGATGTCGAGGTCTTGGCCGTAGGCTTTGTAGCGGCCTTTGACAACGCGCACGGTACCGACGCCTTGGACGGCTTCGCCCGGATGTGATGTGATGGCCAGTTTGCCGCCGATGGTAACGTCTGCGCCGTAGCCGACAAAACGGACATTGTCGTTGATGTTCAAGACAAGGTTCATATTAATCGGCGTGGTGGCCGTTGCTTCTTTTTTGGTTTCGCCCAGTACAACCACGTCGTCATCGAGGGTCGGCATGGAGGATTTTTGCGAACCAAACCTGCCGTAGTCGGTGTTGAGTGTGCCGTTGAGCGATACGCCTTTTTCCGGATTATAGAGGACTTTGGCCGCGCCGGAGAGCTGCAGTTGGCGGTTTGGACGCGAGAGGGTGCGGTATTTGTCGAAGACGATGTCCACGTCGACATCGGGGTTGGCGTTGGCAAGGTTGACCGCGCCTTTGAGCTCAATCGTGCCGCCACGGTGGAATTTGAGGCTGTCGATCACCCATTTTTGACCCTGCAGGCGCGAACGCAATACGCCGTTGTCGAGAATCAGGCCTTGGGTTTGATGGCGGTAATAGAGGTTGTCGCCATTAATCAGGCCGCTCAGTTGCGGATCGTTCAGACGGCCTGCCAAGTTGACGGCGGCGTTCAGACGGCCTTTGAGGGTTTGGCCGACGGGCAGGAAGTTGCGGAAGACTTCGAGGTTGGCAACGTTCAGGTTGAGCTTGCCGCTCAGGGGGGCGGTGTCGAAGCTGGTACCCTGACCGATATTGACGGTACCGTCGGCTCGGCCGTAATTGGTTTGGAGGTCAAGGTTGCTGTTGACGGTAGGCGAACCGAGTCGGCCGCCGATGGTGGCGGTCGCGTTCAGACGGCCTGCAATGCCTTGGGCTGTCGCCGGCATAAAGGATTTGAGCGAGCCCAAATCGGGAACGCTGATATTGACTTTGCCGCTGACAGGGGCGTTGTTGATGTTGTTGCCGAACTGCTGGGCGATGCCGAGCGTGCCGTCAACTTTGCCGAAGCGGGTGTTGCCTTCCAGCGTGCTGTCGATGCGGCCGTTTTGGAAACGGGTACGCAGGGCGAGTGCGGAAAGCCCCAAAGGCTGTTTGTTTTTCGGGTCTTTGCTCGGCAGGATGATGTCGCCGCTTTGACGGTTGATGTTGAGGAAGCCGCGCGCGTTTTGACTGTA
Source organism: Neisseria perflava (assembly GCF_002863305.2). Taxonomy (NCBI): domain Bacteria; kingdom Pseudomonadati; phylum Pseudomonadota; class Betaproteobacteria; order Neisseriales; family Neisseriaceae; genus Neisseria; species Neisseria perflava. The sequence continues at coordinate 1,922,987 of NZ_CP136962.1, read as the reverse complement.
CGCCAAATCCCAATCGCCGCCCAAGACGAGGTTGTGTTCGATAGGCGGAGTGTAGAAGTTGTGCAACTCGGTAATGTGCAGATTTTGTGCGCTGCCTTTACTGGTAATGCCGGCTTTCTTGTCCCAAACGAAATTTTGCAGGTTGAGGTTGCCGCCCATGGCCGCCCAGCGCGCGCTGCTGAGGGAAACGCGTTCGCTGCCGGCTTCGAGGTTGAGGCGGTTTTGCAGTTTGAGGTTGAACGCGCCGCTGATGTCGAGCGTGTCGACCGTGCCTTTCCATTGGGTTTGGTCTTTGTTGAGGCCGCCGGTGGCGTCGAGGTCGAGCTTGTAGCGTTTGTTGTCCACCGCCATGCTGCTGTTGCCACGGATGTGGTGGTGCGAACCTGTGCCGCTGATGAGCAGGTTGACGTTGTCAATCATGGCCGCGCCGCCGGATACGGCGATGTGTTCGCCTTTAATATCGGCACTCAACGGACGGTTGGTATCTGGCGAGCCTTTAAGCTTGAAGTCGAGGGTGCGGATGTTGACGGTATCGGCAACTTTGAAGTTGCGCGCTTCGCCGTTCAAATCGGCTTCAAGGGTTTTGAGGCCGTCTGAAAAGCTGCCGGAGATGTAGCCGCGCGCGTTGAGCAGGCCACCCAAGCCGAAGCCGAAACGCGACAAATCGGGGGCGGTAATGTTGAGGTTAAGGCGGTCGCCTTTTTTGCCGAAGCTGCCGTTGGTTTTGACGATGTTGCTGCCGAGGGTCAGGTCGGTCAGGGCGCGCGAGAGGTGTTTGTTTTCATAGGCGACGTCGGCTTTGCCGCTGAGTGGAACGCCGTTGAGCGTACTCGGTGCGAACTGCATTTTGCCGGCGAATTTCTCTTGCGCCAGTATGCCGGTCAAGTTGATGTTGCCGTTGACGCTGCCTTGCGGAAGCTGCGGATCGATGCGTGCAGGGTTGAAGGCTTTGCTGACGATGTCCAGCTGCAGTTTGCGGTCTTTGAAGAGTTCGAGTGAGCCTTTGGCGTTGAGTTCGCCGCCGTTTTGCGGAACCAGGCGGACTTTGTCGAGCTTGAGCGTGCGCTGGCCGAGCTGTTTGTCGGTTTGGAAAAACAGCATGCCGTCTGTACGCGCAAATCCGCTGTCGAGATTCCAGTTGATGACAGGGGAGGAGGTTTCACCTTTGACGTCGATACTGCCGTTCAGACGGCCTGCAATGTTTTGACGCACAAAGTCGTCTGCGCCGGTATTGTTGATGCCCAGTGCGAGTTTGAGCTGGTCTTGGGCGGTATCGATAGAGCCGGATACGTCGATGCTGCCGTTTTTGAGCAGGCCGACGCCGATGTCTTCGATTTTGACCGTACCTTTGTCGTCGACGATGAATTCGCCGAGGATGCGTTTGACGGGGATATGGTTTTCATCGGCAAAACCGGCTTGGTCGTTTTCCAAGTCTATCGAGCCTTCCAGCGCAACGCCGTCTGTAAAGGACGGAATGGTGGTGGCGTCGAAATTCAGGCGCGCTTTGGGCAGGCTGGGCAGGAAGGCCTGCGGATTGATGTTGGAACCTTTAATCAGGATTTCGCCGACGGTTTCATTGAGGCTGTCGGCGAATGGGTGGATGGTGGATTTGGCAGACAAATGAACGTTGTCGCTGTCGAGCAGCAGGTCGGTGTACACGTCTTGCAGGCTGCCCCACAGGCGCACCGTGCCGTGTATGGTTTCGCCCTCAAGCTGGCCTTTGGTGTAGATGGCGGTATTGAGGACGTAGGGTTTGTTCAAACCGAGCACCACCGCGCCTGTCGAGCTGCTCCAGGGCGTGTCGGCGGTTTTGATGTGGAGGCGGTGTTCTTTTTTGTCGTAATGATAGGCCGCGTGCAGATGGTCGAGATAGACGGTCTGCTTGTCAAAACGCTTGCCCACGCTGATTTTGCCGGTTTCCAAACGGTCGAGATAGGCGGTAACGGGTAGGTCTATACTGTCGGGCAGGCCTTTTGAAGGCTCTTCTTCTTTGGGCGGCGTGCGCTTGGTCACGATGGCGATGTCGCCGGCCACGACTTCGGTAATATGTAAAGACGGACGGAACAGCTCGGACGGTTTCCAATCAAAGCGGAAGTTGCTGATTTTGATGTCCGCACCTTCTGTTTCAATCAACCATTTATCGCCTTCAAAACCTTCAATCAGCGTCCCCTTCAGCGTGTCCGAAGAGATTTTGACGCCGAACCATGACGGGATTTTGTACAAACCGAAACGCAAACCCGATTCCGTACCGACCAGCCAGCCGATCGCGCCGGCGGAAACGGTCAATACGCCCAAGGCGGACAGGACAAAGCCGCGCAACAGGCGTTTTTTGCGCTTTGGCAGGGCGGGCTGTTGTTCAGACGGCGTGGAAGTGTTTGCAGTATCGGTCATGATATTTTTCTGTTTGTCTGTTTTTCAGACGGCCTGAAATGGCTGAGGCCGTCTGAAAGAATGGATGGTGAGTATGTTTGTTAAAACCTTGTGCCCAAGCTGATGTGCCAGCGGATTTTTTTGTCGTGATGGCCGTAGGCAATATCGAAGGAGAACGGCGCAACCGGGCTGAACCAGCGCACGCCCAAGCCGGTACCGTGTTTTAAGGTCATGTGTTTGAAGTTGCTCGCCGCATCGCCGACATCGTGGAAGATGGCGCCGGAGAAGCTCTTGGTAACTGGGAATTGATATTCGAGGCTGCCGACCACCAAGGCGCGTTGCGGTAAAACGGAGCCGTTGGGGCCGGCTAAGCCGATGCTGTCGAGTTCGTAACCGCGTACGGAAGTTGCGCCGCCGGTGCGGAACATCAGGCTGGACGGTACTTCTTCGCCTTCGCGGGCATAAACGTAGCCTGCTTGTCCTCGTACGATGAACGTACCGAGTTTTTTGTTTTCAGGCGTGAAGAAATAGCCTGCCCGTGCCGTGGCGCGTGCCATTTGGGTGGAGGAGAGGAGTTTGCCCAAGGTCGAGCCGATTTTGCCGTCGAGGTAGTAGCCGTTTTGAGGGTGCAGCTCGGTTTCAATGCTTTGCCGTTTCCATGAGGCGGTCAACATGGTGGCATGGCTTCGACCCAAATCGTAGCTGGTGTCGGGGACTTTGCGGTCTTCGGTAATGAATTCGAGGCCGAAGCGGGCATCAATATTGTTGCGGTCGCGGACGTACCAAATACCGCTGGTCAGGGCGCGTTTTTCAAGGTTTTGCGTGGTCGATCGGTTGTAGGAAACGTTGCTTGTCCAGTAGTTGCCGCGGTTGTTGCGCGGTTGGCTGATACCGGCGGCCAGCGTGGTCTCGTATTTGTCCATATCCCAAACGACCGAGCCGATGTAGCCCTTGTTAAAGAGGTTGTAATAGTCGTAGGCGATGCGGCCGCCGATTCCATATTCGGAGTCGTAGCGGATACCGGTTTCCAGTTTGTGGCGTTTGACTTCGGTCACGTTGATTTTGACGGGAACGCGGTCACCTTGCAGTTGATCGAAGTCGGCTTGTACGGACGCACCGGAGTAGTGGCCGTTTTGTTCGAGCGCCTGTTGCAGGTCGAGGATTTTGTCTAAGTCGTAAGGCGAACCGGGGTGGAAACGCGCCATGCCGGAAACCACGCTCTCAGGGTAGCGGCGTGTGCCGGTGATTTGGAAGTCGCCGAAGTAAATGGGGCGGTTGCTCTCCACGATGACGTTCAAGTCGGCTTTTTGCGTATTGGGATTGATGGTGGCTTGGGTGGTGGTGAGTTTTGCCAATGGATATTTTTTGCGTGTTACCGCGCTGAGGACGGAGGTTTTACTTGCACTCCAGCCGTCTTGGTCGAAGTTTTCGCCAACGGGCTGTTGCCAGTTTTCCATTGCATTTTGGTAGTATTCGGCCAAGTTGTCGTCATTCAATACGTCGCCGAGGATGGCCACGCTGACGTTGTCGACTTTGGTGCGCGGACCGGGGGTAACGTTGACGGTGTAGCTCTCGCCGTGGTCTTGAATATTGACGTTGCTGTTGAAATAGCCTTTGGTCCGGAGCATGGTTTTGACGTTGTCGGGTGCCTCTTCAGCGAGGAAGCCGACCTGCTCTTTATCCAGCTCTTCGTCCTGCTGCTGGGTAATCAGCGGCAGGTATTCTTCAAGCATTTCTTTGACTTCGCTGTCTTGGGTGTCGATTTTGACGGGAAATTTGGGCTTGAGTTTGCCTGTTTGGTCGTCTTTGGGCTGCTTGGGCATTTCGGATTCGGGAACGGCCTCGTAGTCTTCCGCTTTGGGAACGGAAGTATCTACTGCCAACGCGTGTCCGTAGGCGAGCGCCAATGATGCAAATAAAACAGGGTAGGTCAGTTTGGTCATGATGTGTGTTCGACAGCGACAATTCTTCAGTTTGGGGATTTTAACATTATTTCTGCAAGGTTTCAGGCTATGGTTATAAACGGAAATTTAGCGCGATAATGTTGCAAAATGTGACGTAAGGGCGGATTTTGGTTTGTTTCTATCTGATTGTAATATTTATGTTTTTGTATTTTGATTGATGAAGTTGCCTTTGTATTCGGCCTTATGGCGCAGATTTCAGGCCGTCTGAAAGCAAGATATAGAGAAGTAAAGCAACGGTATGGGCATACTTTAAAGTAGGGTTTGAGCGGGTTTGACTGTATTTTTGGTATAAAGTGCCAACTGTGTCATAAATGCTAAACTTTAATGCTGTTTTTGTGAGGTGTGCATGAAAACCTCGCCGACAAATGATTTTTTATTTTAGAATGTAAGACTTTTTTAACATATCTTTAAATTGAAGGAACGGATATGGCAAGTGGCAATCCGCTTTTAAACGCGATCAACAGCGTCAGCCTGGTGGTACAAATCGCCATCGGCTTGGTTTTAGGTATTCTTGTGGGCGCAGTTGCGCCGCAAGTCGGTATCAGCGCAGGACTGCTGGGCAGCCTGTTTGTCGGTGCGCTTAAGGCTATCGCACCGATTTTGGTATTCGTTTTGGTGACTGCCGCCATTGCGCAACACCAAAAAGGCAATCAGGCCCACATCAAACCGATTTTGATTTTGTATATTTTTGGTACGTTCGCAGCCGCTGTGGTGGCGGTTGTCGCCAGTATGGCATTCCCGACCACGCTGATTCTGCGTGCGGCAGGCGATGTGTCCGTTGCGCCGCCTTCCGGCATTGTCGAAGTGTTGAAAACGCTGCTGATGAATTTGGTGGCCAACCCGATTAACGCGCTGGCCAATGCCAACTATATCGGCATTTTGGCTTGGGCTTTGGTATTGGGCGCGGCTTTGCGTCATCACGGTTCGGATACGACCCGCCAAGTGGCGGCCGACTTGGCCGATACCGTTTCGACCGTTGTGAAATGGATTATCCGTTTTGCGCCGCTGGGTATTTTCGGCTTGGTATCTTCTACTATTGCGGAAACCGGTTTTGAAGCGCTTGCCGGTTATATGCAGCTGTTGGCCGTATTGCTCGGCTGTATGCTGTTTATCGCTTTGGTGGTCAATCCGATTATTGTGTGGACGCAAATCCGCAGCAATCCTTTCCCGCTGGTGTTTACCTGCCTGCGCGAAAGCGGCGTGTATGCCTTCTTTACCCGTTCTTCCGCCGCCAACATCCCTGTGAACATGGCATTGGCGAAAAAACTGGGTCTGCACGAAGACACTTACTCTATCTCCATTCCATTGGGTGCAACCATCAATATGGCCGGTGCGGCAATCACCATTACCGTTTTGGCGATGGCTGCGGCGCACACGCAAGGCATTACAGTTGACTTCGCCACTGCCCTGCTGCTGAGCCTGGTGGCCACCGTCAGCGCGTGCGGTGCATCCGGTGTGGCCGGCGGCTCATTGCTGCTGATTCCTTTGGCGTGCAGCCTGTTCGGTATCGATAACGATGTGGCCATGCAGGTGGTTGCTGTCGGCTTCATCATCGGCGTGATTCAAGACTCTGCAGAAACTGCGTTGAACTCTTCCACCGACGTTTTGTTTACTGCCGCTGCCGATTTAGGTCGTCAACGTAAAGAGTAATTTTTAGGGTTAACCTAAATCCAGCAAAGGCCGTCTGAAAACTTTCAGACGGCCTTTGTTTTATGCAAAGCAAAGGGATTTTTAGATGGTCAAGCCGATAGATTGGTTTGGTCGGACTGACGGTATCCGCTGTCATCAGTTGGATTTTTCCCGTAAAATACAGTCTTGAATGTATTTGAACACCTCTTTTCAGACGGCCTGACCGTCTTATCACATTTGCAAAAACAATGATTAAAAAAATATTCTCATGGTTCGAGTCCCGCATCGACCCTTATCCAGAAGCGGCTCCGAAAACGCCAGAAAAAGGGTTGTGGCGGTTTATTTGGAGCAACATTGAAGGCGTGCGCAAATGGATTGCCGTGTTGGCCGTGTTTACGGTCGGCGTCGGCATCATGGAAGCCTTGATGTTCCAATTTATGGGCAAGGTGGTCGACTGGCTCGGCACGTATACGCCGCAAACGCTTTTTGTTGAAAAAGGCCATGCTTTAATCGGCATGATGGCCATGGTGGCATTTTTTGCCGTTTGGACCTTTTTCGCGTCCAGTGTGCGCCTGCAAACCCTGCAAGGCGTGTTCCCCATGCGCCTGCGCTGGAATTTCCACCGCCTGATGCTGGGGCAGAGCCTGGGCTTTTATCAGGACGAATTTGCAGGACGCGTGTCCGCCAAAGTCATGCAGACCGCGCTGGCGCTGCGCGATGTCGTGATGACCGTTGCCGATATGGTTGTCTATGTGCTGGTGTACTTCATCACTTCCGGCGTGATTCTGTCCTCATTTGATGCATGGCTTATTTTGCCGTTTATCTGCTGGATGATTGGATTCGCCATGATTATGCGCTTTCTGATTCCCAAACTCGGTAAAACCGCTTCACGCCAGGCCGATGCGCGCTCGTTGATGACCGGCCGCATTACCGACGCCTACTCCAATATCGCCACCGTCAAACTTTTCTCCCACGGCGCACGCGAGGCCGCTTATGCCAAGCAGTCGATGGAAGAGTTTATGGTGACTGTCCATGCCCAAATGCGTTTGGCTACGCTGCTGCACACTTGCAGCTTTATCGTCAACAGCTCGCTGACCGTCGGTACGACCGCCTTGGGCATTTGGCTTTGGTATCACGGCCAAGTCGGCGTGGGCGCGGTAGCCACGGCCACGGCCATGGCATTGCGTGTGAACGGTTTGTCGCAATACATCATGTGGGAATCCGCCCGCTTGTTTGAAAACATCGGTACCGTCAACGACGGCATGGCAACCCTGTCCAAACCGCAAACCATCCTCGACAAGCCGAACGCCCTGCCGCTGAAAGTGTCGCAAGGCGAAATCAAATTCAAACACGTCGATTTCTCCTACGAAGCAGGCAAACCGCTCCTCAACGGCTTCAACCTCACCATCCGCCCGGGCGAAAAAGTCGGCTTGATCGGCCGCAGCGGTGCAGGCAAATCCACCATCGTCAACCTGCTCCTGCGCTTTTACGAACCGCAAAGCGGCACGATTTCGATTGACGGGCAAAACGTCGACAGCGTTACCCAAGAAAGCCTGCGCGCCCAAATCGGTTTGGTCACGCAAGATACCTCGCTGCTGCACCGCTCCGTCCGCGACAATATTATCTACGGCCGTCCCGATGCGACCGAAGCCGAGATGATTTCCGCTGCGGAACGCGCCGAGGCCACAGGTTTTATTCCTAACTTAAGCGATGCCAAAGGCCGACGCGGCTATGATGCACACGTTGGCGAACGCGGCGTGAAACTTTCCGGCGGCCAGCGCCAACGCATCGCCATCGCCCGCGTTATGCTCAAAGATGCGCCGATTCTATTGCTTGACGAAGCCACCAGCGCGCTCGACTCCGAAGTCGAAGCCGCCATCCAAGAAAGCCTAGACAAAATGATGGAAGGCAAAACCGTGATTGCCATCGCCCACCGCCTCTCCACCATCGCCGCGATGGACCGCCTCATCGTCTTGGACAAAGGCCGCATCATCGAAGAAGGCAGCCACACCGAGTTGCTCGAGAAACAAGGCCTGTACGCCAAACTTTGGGCACACCAAAGCGGCGGCTTCTTGAGTGAGCATGTCGAGTGGGAAAATAATTAAACGCTTTGAAAGAAGATAAAAGGCCGTCTGAAAACATTTTCAGACGGCCTTTATTAATGAAGCAAAGGGCAGCTGGGATAACCGCTTTTTCAGTTGAAACCTTAGTTTTTTACAGCCCCAGCGACCAAGCATTTTGGTGTTCGGACAAGTCTTCCAAGCGGTTTTCGTAATGGGCGAAGATTTCTTCGATGATTTCGTCTTCGTCATCGATAACTCGGATCAGGTTCAAATCCTCTTCCAAAATCAGGTTTCTGCCCAGCAACTGCTCGCGTATCCAGTCCAACAGACCCGCCCAAAATGCTTTGCCCACTAAGATAATCGGGCGGTCAGGCGTTTTGCCGGTTTGCACCAAGGTCAGGCTTTCAAACAATTCGTCCAACGTGCCGAAACCGCCGGGCATGACGACATATGCTACGGCGTGTTTGACGAACATGACTTTGCGCGGGAAGAAGTGTTGGAATTTAATCGACAAATCCTGATACGGATTGGCTTTTTGCTCGTGCGGCAACACGATATTCAGCCCCACCGCCGGACTTGCGCCTGCAAACGCGCCTTTGTTGGCCGCTTCCATAATGCCCGGCCCGCCGCCGGAAATGACGGAAAATCCGGCATCCGACAGTTTGCGTGCCAAGCGTAATGTAAACTCGTAGTCGGGATGGTTTTCAGGCGTGCGCGCGCTGCCGTAAATGCTGACGGCTGGCTGAATGGCGCGCAATTCTTCGCCGGCTTCGACAAATTCGGAAATAATCTTCAATACATGATACGACTCGCGCGCCTGAATATCGCGGCGTGTTTCGTCGGGCAGCATGGGTTTGGGCAGTTTTTTGAGCAGGCTCACGGCTTTTCCTTTGTGTTTTTATGTACAGTATTGTAACCCGAAAGGGGCGGGCCGTCTGAAAGTTGGGTTTCGGCGGCAAGTGTGCCTGCCACATTTTCAAAAGCCCGTTACAATATCTGCTTTTATTTTTACTGCTTTGCCATGCTTGATATTATCCACCGCGACAGCCGCACCATCGCCGTCAACAAACCTGCCGGAATGCTGGTGCACCGAAGCTGGTTAGACAAACATGAAACCCGTTTTGCCGTGCAGACCCTGCGCGACCAAATCGGGCAGCACGTCTATCCCGTCCACCGCCTCGACCGCCCGACTTCCGGCGTCTTGCTGTTTGCACTCGATACGGAAGCCGCACGGTTATTGACGCAGCAGTTTGAAAACAAAACCATCGAAAAAACTTATTGGGCGATTGTCCGCGGTCATCTGCCTTCAGACGGCCTGATTGATTACGCCCTCAAATATATGCCCGACAAAATCGCCGAAGCGCAGACCGAAGCCACATTGCAGGAAGCGCAAACCGCCTACCGCTGTCTGGCGCAAACCGAGTTGCCGTTCCAATCTGCCCTGCGTTATCCGACTTCGCGTTATTCGTGGGCCAAACTTACGCCGCACACCGGCCGCAAACACCAACTCCGCCGCCATATGAAACACATTTTCCACCCCATCGTCGGCGACACCAACTACGGAGATTTGCGCCAAAACCATGCCGTTGCCGAACATATCGGCACGCAACGTCTGATGTTGCACGCGCGAGGCCTCAGTTTTCAAAGCATAGAAGACGGCAGCCGGATGACCGTACAAGCGCCGATAGACAACGACTGGCGGCTTTGGATGGAAAAATTCAAAATTGAGGCCGTCTGAAAAGCCAAACCGCACATTTTCAGACGGCCCGGTCATGGAAAAAAACAGGCAAATCCCTTACAATACGCCCCTAAAATTTTGAAAGAACACAAGAATCATGGAAGCCGAAGTAATCAACCAGCTTAATAACACCCTAAACGACTTGGAGAAGCGCAGCGAAGACATCCGCGTCTATATGGACTATCAGGGCAAGAAAGACCGATTGGAAGAAGTCGTCGGCCTCTCCGAAGATCCGGAACTCTGGAACGACCCCAAACGCGCCCAAGAAATCGGCAAAGAGCGCAAAATCCTCGAAGGCATCGTGGTGACCCTCGACAACATCGCCACAGGTATCGAAGACAACCGCATGCTGATTGAAATGGCCGTCGAAGAAAACGACGAAGAAGGTTTCGCCGCCGTGCAGGAAGATGTGGCCGGTTTGGAAAAACAAATGGCCGATCTCGAATTCAAACGAATGTTCAACCAGCCAGCCGACCCGAACAACTGCTTTATCGACATTACCGCAGGCGCGGGCGGTACCGAAGCGGAAGACTGGGCGGGTATGCTGTTCCGTATGTACAGCCGCTACGCCGAGCGCAAAGGCTTCAAAATCGAAATCCTTGAAGAAGACGACGGCGAAATCGCGGGCATCAACCGCGCCACCATCCGTGTGGAAGGCGAATACGCCTATGGCCTGCTGCGTACCGAAACCGGCGTTCACCGCCTGGTGCGCTATTCACCGTTTGACTCCAATAACAAACGCCACACGTCGTTCTCGTCCGTGTTCGTTTACCCCGAAATCGACGATTCCATCGAAATCGAAATCAATCCTGCCGATTTGCGTATCGACACTTACCGTGCATCCGGTGCAGGCGGTCAGCACATTAACAAAACCGACTCCGCCGTGCGTATTACCCACGAGCCGACAGGGATTGTGGTTCAATGTCAAAACGACCGTTCGCAACACGCCAACAAAGCCGCCGCGATGGAAATGTTGAAATCCAAACTGTACGAATTGGAAATGCGCAAACGCAACGAAGAGAAGCAGGCTTTGGAAGAAGGTAAGTCCGATGTGGGTTGGGGCAGCCAAATCCGCTCATACGTTTTGGATTCCTCACGCATCAAAGACTTGCGTACAGGCTACGAAGTCGGCAACACCAAAGCCGTATTGGACGGCGACTTGGACGGCTTCATCGAAGCCAGCCTGAAACAAGGTGTGTAAACCGTAAGAGATAAACAGGCCGTCTGAAAGATTTCAGACGGCCTGTTTGTTAGTAACTATACCTACGACTACTGAAAAAATTAAATTGAAAAAAAATCTAAATCTATAAAATATAGAAACGGAAATAAAAGTCCGTGTATCTGAAAACTTAAGTATAGAATGGAGCAATAATGGCAAATAATCAGACAGGCAACAGTAACCCAAACTGGCCAAGCAAAACAGGTAATCCGTCAGGCGGCGGACGTGGTAACAATCCCCCGTCAGGTAGCGGAAAATCTGGTGGGGGCAAAAAATAAACAATTTCTTTAAGCCCTACTTTTTTAAGTAGGGCTTTATTTTATCTGTTATTTGTATCACATAGTTTTCAGGCAGCCTGAAACTACTCTAAAGTCTTATCAGCCTAAATGGAATACCGAACGCAGTAAATATATCCGTTTTCGGCCACATGAAAAATACAATATAGAAAATCTAAAAATTAATGGGTTTTTGAATATGTAGGGCATGACGGAGATGGCCGCGATATCCTTGTTATGTAGCTATTGAGTTCTTTTTAGATACGAATCTTAATCTTTCTGTAAAAATATGCTTTTTAATGTTTTGCAAATGCAAAGATTGGCGGTAATATATAGTTTCTATAAAAATGATTGGTAGGTGCAATAGGCCGTCTGAAGCCTGAGCCTGTCTAATATATAGGAGAACTCATAATGTCCGGTCAAAAGCCGTCTTCTGCCGAGAAAACCTTCTTCGGCCATCCTTTGCAATTATCCACCCTATTCCATATTGAGCTGTGGGAACGTTTTTCCTTCTACGGTATGCAGGGCATCCTGCTGATTTATCTGTATTACACCGCGAATCAAGGCGGTTTGGGTATGGATAAAGCCTTGGCTGGTGGCATTGTCGGCGCGTACGGCGGCAGCGTTTACCTGTCCACCATTCTCGGTGCATGGTTGGCCGACCGCATTTGGGGTGCGGAGCGTACCCTGTTTATCGCCGGTATCGTCGTGATGACCGGCCATATTTTATTGGCGATTGTGCCGGGCTTGATGGGATTGTTGTTGGGCTTGGTGTTTATCGCGCTGGGTAGCGGCGGCGTGAAATCGTCTGCAGGTTCGATGGTCGGCTCTTTGTATGAACGGGACGACCTGCGAGAATTACGCGATGCCGGTTTCTCCATTTTCTATATTTCCATCAATATCGGCGGTTTCTTAGGCCCTTTGTTGACCGGTATTTTGCAAGACAGAATGGGATTCCATTACGGTTTCGCCGCGGCGGCCGTCGGTATGGCATTTGGCCTGTTGTGGTATTCGCGCGGCCGTAAAAACCTGCCGCATACGCCGGCTCCCAATCCGTTGCGCCCTGAAAAGGTACAGACTGCAATAGCTGTTGGCGTGTTGCTGGTTTTGGTGTTGGGCAGCGTGATTGCTTCCGGCGCACTCAATCTTGAGAACTTTTCACGCTGGCTCTTGGGCGTGGTCATTATTACCGTTATCGCTTATTTTGCACGCCTGCTGGGCAGCAGCCAGGTTGAGGCAGCCAATAAACGTTACATCATGGCCTATATTCCGCTGTTTTTGACCATTTGTATGTTCTGGGCGGTTTGGTTTCAGGTGTACACCGTTGCAACGGTTTATTTTGACGAAACGGTTGACCGTACTTTCTTCGGCTTTACCGTACCTGTTTCATGGAAAGACTCGATACAGGCCATGTGGGTGGTTCTCTTTTCCGGCGTAATGGCTGCGGTGTGGACGAAAATGGGTAAGCGCCAACCTAAAACGCCGTTGAAATTTGCACTGGCCATGTTGGTAACCGGCGTCTCTTATTTGTGTTTCATCCCGTATATTTCATCCGAGACCCCGATGCCGATTATCGTGTTTATGCTGGTGTTGCTGGCGATTACGATAGGTGAGTTGATGCTGTCGCCGATTTCGCTATCGTTTTCCACCAAAATCGCACCGAGCATGTTTAAAACACAAATGGTTGCTTTGAATTTCTTGGCATTGTCCATCGGCTTTACTTTGGGCGGAGTGTTGTTTAAAGACTACTACAATGCTCAGTCGCCATTGGATTTCTACTGGATGCTGGCCACCATTGGCGCAGTAACCTGCGGTATCCTGCTGGTACTCGCCCCGGTATTGAACCGTATGCTCAAAGGTGTCGATTGATTTTTCTATTTAAAATAATGTGATGTACACAGGCCGTCTGAAAATAATCAGTTTTCAGACGGCCTGATGTTTTTATTGAGGTTTGGAAAAGGGCAGTTTTCCAAATTTTTTAAGTAAATCGGACAGGAAGAAAATCCGAATTAAATGATACATGATTAAACTGAAATTAAAATTGTGAAATATTAAATAAGAATAAGAATTGTTCTCATAACTTTATTGAATTTATTAGGGTTTTTTTACTGATTTGCTGATATTTACCTTTAAATGGCTTTTGAAATTCGATAAAATGGTAATCTATTTTTAAGATTTGTCTGTCAACCAGTTAGGTACGACCATGTTGGCCAGTTATTTTCCCGTCCTCGTATTCATCCTCGTCGGTCTTGCAGCCGGCGTGCTGTTTATCCTGCTCGGCACGATTTTAGGCCCGAAACGCCACTATGCCGAAAAAGACGCAGCTTACGAATGCGGTTTTGAAGCCTTTGAAAACGCAAGGATGAAATTCGACGTGCGCTATTACCTCGTCGCCATCCTCTTCATCCTGTTTGATTTGGAGGTCGCGTTCATGTTGCCGTGGGCAGTCGTGTTCAAAGATTTGGGCGCATACGGCTTCTGGTCTATGCTGGTGTTTATCGTCGTTCTGACGGTAGGCTTTATTTACGAATGGAAAAAAGGTGCGCTGGAATGGGAATAGAAGGCGTTTTGAAAAAAGGTTTCATCACCACCAGCGCGGATACGGTGTTGAACTATATGCGTACCGGTTCATTGTGGCCGGTTACTTTCGGCTTGGCCTGCTGCGCCGTGGAAATGATGCATGCAGGTATGGCGCGTTATGACCTTGACCGTTTCGGTATCATTTTCCGTCCGTCCCCACGTCAGGCCGACCTGATGATTGTGGCAGGTACGCTGACCAACAAAATGGCGCCAGCCCTGCGCCGCGTATACGACCAGCTCGCCGAGCCGCGCTGGGTATTGTCTATGGGTTCGTGTGCCAACGGCGGTGGCTATTATCATTATTCTTATTCCGTTGTGCGCGGTGCCGACCGCGTCGTGCCGGTAGACGTTTATGTGCCGGGTTGTCCGCCGACTGCGGAAGCCCTGATTTACGGCCTGATTCAGCTCCAACAAAAAATCAAGCGCACTTCCACCATCGCGCGTGACGAGTAAGGAGAGGACGATATGGCAAGCATTCAAAACTTATACGAGACCGTCGTCGGCGTGCTTGGCGATCAGGCAAGCAAAGTCATTTCAGCTTTGGGCGAGATTACCGTCGAGTGTCTGCCCAAACACTATATTTCAGTCATGACCGCATTGCGCGACCATGAAGAGTTGCATTTCGAGCTTCTGGTCGATTTGTGCGGTGTCGATTACAGCACTTACAAAAACGAAGTATGGCAGGGCAAACGCTTTGCCGTCGTCAGTCAGCTGCTTTCCGTTAAAAACAATCAACGCATCCGCGTACGCGTCTGGGTTTCAGACGACGACTTCCCCATAGTCGAATCCATAGTCGATATTTACAACAGCGCGGATTGGTACGAACGCGAAGCCTTCGATATGTACGGCATCATGTTCAACAACCATCCGGACTTGCGCCGCATCCTGACCGATTACGGCTTTGTCGGACATCCGTTCCGCAAAGACTTCCCGATTTCCGGCTATGTGGAAATGCGTTACGACGAAGGGCAAAAACGCGTGATTTACCAACCTGTTACCATTGAGCCGCGCGAGATCACGCCGCGTATCGTCCGTGAGGAGAACTACGGTGGCCAATAAATTAAGAAACTACACCATCAACTTCGGCCCGCAACACCCTGCGGCGCACGGCGTATTGCGTATGATTTTGGAGTTGGAGGGCGAAACCATCGTTCGTGCCGACCCGCATATCGGCCTCCTGCACCGCGGTACTGAAAAACTGGCTGAAACCAAAACCTATCTGCAAGCCCTGCCCTATATGGACCGCTTGGACTACGTTTCCATGATGGTCAATGAGCAGGCGTATTGTTTGGCAGTAGAAAAACTTGCCGGTATCGATGTGCCTATCCGCGCCCAATACATCCGCGTGATGTTTGCCGAAGTAACGCGCATCCTCAATCACTTGATGGGCATCGGTTCGCACGCCTTCGACATCGGCGCGATGACTGCCATCCTTTATGCCTTCCGCGACCGCGAAGAGCTGATGGACTTGTACGAAGCCGTGTCCGGCGCACGTATGCATGCCGCCTACTTCCGTCCCGGCGGCGTTTACCGCGACCTGCCCGACTTCATGCCTAAATACGAGAGCAGCAAATTCCGCAACGCCAAAGTATTGAAGCAGCTCAACGAATCTCGTGAAGGCACCATGCTCGACTTTATCGACGCCTTCTGCGAGCGTTTCCCGAAAAACATCGATACACTCGAAACCCTCCTGACTGACAACCGTATTTGGAAACAGCGTACCGTCGGCATCGGCGTTGTCACTCCTGAGCGCGCCATGCAAAAAGGCTTTACCGGCGTTATGTTGCGCGGTTCCGGCGTGGAATGGGACGTGCGTAAGACACAGCCTTACGAAGTGTACGACAAAATGGATTTCGACATTCCCGTCGGTGTGAACGGCGACTGCTATGACCGCTACCTCTGCCGCATGGAGGAAATGCGCCAATCCGTCCGCATCATCAAACAATGTTCCGAGTGGTTGCGTGTCAATCCGGGTCCGGTCATTACCACAAACCACAAATTCGCTCCGCCCAAACGTACCGAAATGAAAACAGGTATGGAAGACCTGATTCACCATTTCAAACTCTTTACCGAGGGTATGCACGTTCCCGAGGGCGAGACCTACACCGCTGTCGAACATCCGAAAGGCGAGTTCGGCGTTTACATCATTTCAGACGGCGCAAACAAACCCTACCGCCTGAAAATCCGCGCACCCGGCTTCGCCCACCTGCAAGGCATGGACGAAATGGCAAAAGGCCACATGCTGGCCGACGTCGTTGCCATCATCGGTACGCAGGACATCGTATTCGGGGAGGTTGACCGATAATGTTATCCGCAGAATCCTTAAAACAAATTGATATTGAGTTGGCAAAATATCCTGCCGACCAACGCCGATCCGCCATTATGGGTGCATTGCGTATCGCCCAGACCGAAAAAGGCTGGCTTGCTCCAGAGACCATCGCCTTTGTCGCAGACTATATCGGCATCTCGCCTGCACAAGCCTACGAAGTCGCTACTTTCTACAATATGTACGACCTTGAGCCTGTCGGTAAATATAAATTGACCGTTTGTACCAACCTGCCCTGCGCCCTGCGCGGCGGTATGGCTACCGGCGAATACCTCAAACAAAAACTCGGTATCGGTTATGGCGAAACCACGCCCGACGGCAAATTCACCCTCGTCGAAGGCGAATGCATGGGCGCATGCGGCGACGCCCCAGTTATGCTGGTAAACAACCACAGCATGTGCAGCTTTATGACTGAAGAGGCGATTGAGAAGAAACTGGCGGAGTTGGAGTAGGTTGCGGGTTTACTTGAAAAATAAATTTAATTTTGAATAAATGGAAGAAAGCTATGCAATTAGATAAAGAGAAATTTGATTGCTTGTATCGTTATTTAATTTTAGTGGCACAGAACAAGCGTGTCGTAATGTACCACGAATTAGAAAGTGTATTCCGATTAAGTCATAAATTAGTTGGTTTGTATGCTGGTGCAATTGGTGATTTTTGTTTAGAGCAAAATTTACCTTTGTTAAACTCCCTAATTGTTAGTGCACAGGAATGTCAGCCTTCCGATGGGTTTGCTAACTATTTAGAAAAAAGTGGGATGGATAGTTGGGGAGATTGTCTTGTTAAATGTTGGCAAGAATATCACGTTACTACTACACAAGTACAAAAACGTGGAAATTATCAGGGTATTACAGATTTAATTGATGATTCAAAAGTTTTAGGTTCTATCTTTACTAAATAAAATAAATTCATAGCAAAGTAAGTCTGATCTAGACTCAACTAATATGTTTTTAGGTCGTCTGAAACAGCGGCCGCAACCTATACGAAAACGAACAGGCACACCAAAAATGGCTATTTACCAATCAGGCGTGATTTTTGACCAAGTGGATACCGCCAATCCCGATTGCTGGACATTGGACGAATACGTCAAACGTGGCGGTTATACCGCCCTGCGTAAAATCCTGTCCGAAAACATCTCGCAAACCGATGTGATTGACGAAGTCAAAACCTCTGGCTTGCGCGGTCGTGGCGGTGCGGGCTTCCCGACCGGTTTAAAATGGAGCTTTATGCCCCGTTCCTTCCCGGGCGAAAAATATGTGGTTTGTAACACCGACGAAGGCGAGCCGGGTACATTTAAAGACCGCGACATCATCATGTTCAATCCTCATGCCCTGATTGAAGGCATGATTATCGCCGGTTACGCGATGGGTGCGAAAGCCGGCTACAACTACATCCACGGCGAAATTTTCGAAGGCTACCAACGTTTTGAAGCCGCTTTGGAGCAGGCGCGTGCCGCAGGCTTTTTGGGTAAAAATATTTTGGGTTCGGATTTTGAATTTGAACTCTTCGCCCACCACGGCTACGGCGCATATATTTGCGGCGAAGAAACCGCATTGCTCGAATCGCTGGAAGGCAAAAAAGGCCAGCCTCGCTTTAAACCACCATTCCCTGCTTCGTTCGGCCTGTACGGCAAACCGACTACCATCAACAATACCGAAACGTTCTCCTCCGTCCCCTTCATTATCCGTGACGGCGGACAGGCATTTGCCGATAAAGGTATTCCGAATGCAGGCGGTACCAAATTGTTCTGTATTTCCGGTCATGTCGAGCGTCCAGGCAACTATGAAGTGCCGTTGGGCACGCCGTTTGCCGAAGTCCTGAAAATGGCGGGCGGTATGCGCGGCGGTAAAAAACTTAAAGCCGTCATTCCCGGCGGTTCGTCCGCGCCCGTGTTGCCTGCCGATATCATGATGCAGACCAATATGGACTATGACTCGATTTCCAAAGCAGGCTCGATGTTGGGTTCCGGCGCGATTATCGTGATGGACGAAGACGTGTGCATGGTGAAAGCCCTTGAGCGTCTGAGCTACTTCTACTACGACGAGTCTTGCGGCCAATGTACGCCTTGCCGAGAAGGTACCGGCTGGCTTTACCGAATCGTCCACCGCATTGTAGAAGGCAAAGGCCGCATGGAAGACTTGGATTTGCTGGATTCTATCGGTAACCAAATGGCAGGCCGCACCATCTGCGCCCTCGCCGATGCCGCCGTCTTCCCTGTCCGCAGCTTTACTAAGCATTTCCGTGATGAGTTTGTGCATTACATCGAACACGGCGGACCGATGAAACCGAATAAGTGGTATTAAGATCTGTCTATTTAAAGAAGAATTAGAAATTATTTGATGGAAGGATAGTTATGCAGTGCCCAAAATGTGGTTCTGAAAACATTGAAAAATTAAATTATGGTAAACGAGCTGGTGCTGGTATAGGCGGTGTAGCAGGTGGGGTCGGAGGGTACATAGCAGGTAGTGCAGGGGCAGCTGCAGGTGCCAAAGCCGGAGCTGTAATAGGATTATTTGCGGGACCTGTAGGTGCAGCTACTGGAGCTACTGTTGGTGCTGTTGCAGGGGGTGTGTTAGGAGCAATAGCTGGTGCAACTACGGGAGCAGGTTCTGGTGCTATGCTGGGGGAAGTTGTTGATTCTAATGTTCTATCTAATTTCAGATGTCATTCGTGTGAACATACTTTTAGTGAGCAATGAGTAAGTAATTGCTAATAAAGAGTAGAGTTTATTTGCAAACCTCTAAATATTCGTAACTAGGAACGAACCATGTTACAAATCGAAATCGACGGCAAACAGGTATCTGTGGAGCAGGGCGCGACGGTGATTGAAGCCGCGCACAAGCTCGGTACTTATATCCCGCATTTCTGTTATCACAAAAAACTTTCCATCGCCGCCAACTGCCGTATGTGTTTGGTGGACGTGGAAAAAGCCCCCAAACCTCTGCCCGCCTGTGCCACGCCGGTTACAGACGGCATGATTGTGCGTACGCATTCGGCAAAAGCTCGAGAGGCGCAAGAAGGCGTGATGGAGTTCCTGCTCATCAACCATCCGCTTGATTGTCCGACCTGCGACCAAGGCGGCGAATGCCAGTTGCAGGATTTGGCGATGGGCTACGGCAAAACCACCAGCCGCTATACCGAAGAAAAACGTTCCGTCGTCGGCAAAGACATGGGTCCTTTGGTTTCCGCCGAGGAAATGAGCCGTTGTATCCACTGTACCCGTTGCGTTCGTTTCACTGAAGAAATCGCCGGCGTGCAAGAAATCGCTATGGCCAACCGCGGCGAACATTCCGAGATCATGCCTTTTATCGGCAAAGCGGTAGAAACCGAATTGTCAGGCAACGTCATTGATTTGTGTCCCGTCGGTGCGCTGACCAGCAAACCGTTCCGCTTCAACGCGCGTACTTGGGAATTGAACCGCCGCAAATCCGTTTCCGCCCATGACGCTTTGGGCAGCAACCTGATTGTGCAAACCAAAGACCATACCGTCCGCCGCGTGTTGCCGTTGGAAAACGAAGCCATCAACGAATGCTGGCTGTCCGACCGCGACCGTTTCGCCTACGAAGGCCTGTATCACGAAAGCCGTCTGAAAAACCCGAAAATCAAACAGGGCGGCGAGTGGATGGACGTGGATTGGAAAACTGCGTTGGAATATGTCCGCAGCACGATTGAATGTATCGCCAAAGACGGCAACCAAAACCAAGTCGGCGTTTGGGCCAATCCGATGAATACGGTTGAAGAGCTGTATTTGGCCAAAAAGCTTGCCAATGGTTTGGGTGTTAAAAACTTTGCAACCCGTTTGCGCCAACAAGACAAACGTCTTTCAGACGGCCTTAAAGGTGCGCAATGGTTGGGACAAAGCATTGAATCTTTGGCTGACAACGATGCTGTATTAGTAGTCGGTGCGAACTTGCGCAAAGAACAGCCGCTCCTGACCGCCCGCTTGCGCCGTGCCGCCAAAGACCGTATGGCCTTGAGCGTATTAGCCAGCAGTAAAGAAGAATTGTTTATGCCGCTTCTGTCTCAAGAAGCCGCACATCCCGACGAGTGGGCAGGCCGTCTGAAAAACCTGTCTGCCGATGCGGAACACGCAGTTACCGCCAGCCTGAAAAACGCTGAAAAAGCAGCAGTGATTTTGGGCGCCGAAGTGCAAAACCATCCTGATTACGCCGCCATTTATGCCGCCGCGCAAGAGCTGGCGGATGCAACCGGCGCAGTGCTGGGTATTTTGCCTCAAGCCGCCAACAGCGTCGGTGCGGATGTTTTAGGCGTGAACTCCGGCGAGAGCGTTGCCGAAATGGCAAACGCGCCGAAACAGGCAGTCTTGCTGCTCAACGTCGAGCCTGAAATCGATACGGTTGACGGTGCAAAAGCCGTAGCCGCGTTGAAACAGGCGAAAAGCGTGATGGCGTTTACACCGTTTGTCAGCGAAACGCTGCTGGATGTGTGCGACGTATTGTTGCCGATTGCGCCGTTTACCGAAACATCAGGCAGCTTCATCAATATGGAAGGCCGTCTGCAATCTTTCCACGGCGTGGTACAAGGCTTCGGCGACTCGCGTCCGATGTGGAAAGTGTTGCGCGTATTGGGCAACCTGTTTGACCTGAAAGGTTTTGAATACCACGATACCGCTGCGATTCTGAAAGATGCGCTGGATGCGGAAAGCCTGCCGTCCAAACTGGACAACCGCAGCACATGGACAGGGGAGAGCGTTCAGACGGCCTCAGACCGCCTCGTCCGTGTCGGTGGTGTCGGTATTTATCACACTGATTCTATCGTGCGCCGTTCTGCGCCGTTGCAAGAAACCAGCCATGCCGCCGTGCCTGTCGCGCGTGTAAATCCAAACACATTGGCACGCTTAGGTCTGCAAGACGGACAAACCGCCATCGCCAAACAAAACGGCGCAGGCGTATCGGTTGCCGTCAAAGCCGATGCCGGACTGCCTGAAAACGTGGTGCATCTGCCGCTGCATACCGAAAATGCCGCGCTGGGTGCGTTGATGGACACTATTGAACTGGCGGGAGCTTGATCATGCAAGAATGGTTCCAAAACCTCTTTGCCGCAACGCTCGGTCTGGGCGATTTGGGCATCACCGTAGGCTTGGTGGTATCCGTCATCGTCAAAATCGTGATTATCCTGATTCCGCTGATTCTGACCGTTGCCTACCTGACGTATTTTGAACGTAAAGTCATCGGCTTTATGCAGCTTCGTGTCGGCCCGAACGTAACCGGCCCGTGGGGTCTGATTCAGCCGTTTGCCGACGTGTTCAAACTCTTGTTTAAAGAGGTAACTCGTCCGAAGCTGTCAAACAAGGCCCTGTTCTATATCGGCCCGATTATGTCGCTCGCCCCGTCTTTTGCGGCTTGGGCGGTGATTCCTTTCAACGAAGAATGGGTGCTGACCAATATCAATATCGGTCTTTTGTACATCCTGATGATTACTTCGCTGTCGGTTTACGGCGTGATCATCGCGGGCTGGGCTTCCAACTCCAAATATTCGTTCTTGGGTGCAATGCGTGCTTCCGCGCAAAGCATTTCCTACGAGATTGCCATGAGTGCCGCGCTGGTGTGCGTCGTGATGGTATCGGGCAGCATGAACTTCTCCGACATCGTTGCCGCACAAGCCAAAGGTATTGCCGGCGGTTCGGTATTCTCTTGGAACTGGTTGCCGCTCTTCCCCATCTTCATCGTCTATCTGATTTCCGCCGTTGCCGAAACCAACCGCGCGCCGTTTGACGTGGCAGAGGGTGAATCTGAAATCGTTGCCGGCCACCACGTCGAATACTCCGGCTTCGCGTTCGCGCTGTTCTTCCTCGCCGAATACATTTTCATGATTCTGATTGCCGCGCTGACATCGCTGATGTTCCTCGGCGGCTGGTTGTCTCCGTTTCCGCAAAGTTGGGGCTTTATCGGTACGCCTTCCGCATTCTGGATGTTCGTGAAAATGGCGGCAGTGTTGTACTGGTATCTGTGGATCCGTGCAACTTTCCCGCGCTACCGTTACGACCAAATCATGCGTTTGGGCTGGAAAGTGCTGATTCCGATCGGCTTTGCCTACATCGTGATTTTGGGCGTGTGGATGATTTCACCGCTGAATCTGTGGAAATAGGGCAGGGAGGCCGTCTGAAAGTTTTCAGGTAGCCTGAACCCCAAATTTTTAACCGTTTCAAACCGAGAGAAACCGATGAAAGCTCAATGCCTGTGCGGCGCAGTATCACTGGAAACCGCCGAAAACCGCGAACTCCACGCCTGCCATTGCGGGAAATGCCGCACATGGGGCAGCGGCGCGTCTTTTACTTTGGCCGCCCGGTCGCCCGAAATCACAGGCAGCGAGCACATCGCGCATTATCAGTCGTCCGAATGGGCGCAACGCTGTTTTTGCAAACACTGCGGCACACACCTGTTTGTGCAGGTTGGCAACGATTATTACATCAACGCCGGGCTGTTTGCCGACAACGCGGGCTTTGAAACTACCTCACAAATCTTTATTGATTGCAAAGCTCCGTATTATGACTTGGCCAACGATACCCCGAAGCTGACCGAAGCCGAGTTTTTAGAAATGGTGGGCGCGGCAGGTTAAAAAAACCGCTTTCAGACGGCCTGTAAACAGAACAATCCGAAAAGAGCATCCGAAAATGGCTAATTTAGTAAAAACCTTCCTGCTGGGCGAATTGGTGAAAGGCATGGGCGTAACGCTCAAAAACTTCTTCGCCCGCAAAGACACGATTTACTTCCCCGAAGAAAAAACGCCGCAATCCGTGCGTTTCCGCGGCCTGCACGCGCAACGCCGTTATCCGAACGGCGAAGAGCGCTGTATTGCGTGTAAATTGTGCGAGGCAGTTTGTCCGGCAATGGCGATTAACATTGAATCGGAAGAACGCGAAGACGGCACCCGCCGCACCAAGCGTTACGACATCGACCTGACCAAGTGCATCTTCTGCGGTTTCTGCGAAGAGGCCTGCCCGACCGATGCGATTGTGGAAACTCATATTTTTGAATACCACGGCGAGAAAAAAGGCGACTTGCACATGACCAAGCCGATTCTTTTGGCCATTGGCGACAAATACGAACCCGAAATCGCCAAACGCAAAGCCGCTGACGCGCCGTATCGTTAAGGAGCAGACGAATGACTTTTTCCGCGATTCTGTTCTATATCCTTGCCGCCATCGTTTTGTACGGTGCGGTTCGTACCGTTACCGCTAAAAACCCTGTGCACGCCGCTTTGCATTTGGTGCTGACCTTCTGCGTGAGCGCGATGATTTGGATGCTGATGCAGGCCGAATTCTTGGGCGTAACGCTGGTGGTGGTTTACGTCGGCGCCGTGATGGTGTTGTTCCTGTTCGTCGTGATGATGCTGAATATCGACATCGAAGCCATGCGCGTCGGTTTCTGGCGTCATGCGCCGGTTGCCGGTGTGGTCGGCACATTGTTGGCGGTTGCCCTGATCCTGATTTTGGTCAACCCGAAAACCGACCTAGCTGCATTTGGTCTGATGAAAGACATTCCGGCCGATTACAACAATATCCGCGATTTGGGCAGCCGTATTTATACTGACTACCTGTTGCCGTTTGAGTTGGCGGCGGTATTGCTGCTGTTGGGTATGGTGGCCGCGATTGCACTGGTTCACCGCAAAACCTTCAATCCGAAACGTATGGATCCTGCCGACCAAGTCAAAGTACGCGCCGATCAAGGCCGTATGCGTCTGGTGAAAATGGAAGCGGTCAAACCGCAAGTCGAATCTGCCGAAGAAAGCGAAGTTTCAGACGGCCTCAAGCCGGAAGGGGAGGGCAAAGCATGATTACCTTGACGCATTATTTGGTATTGGGTGCGCTCCTGTTCGGTATCAGCGCAATGGGTATCTTTATGAACCGCAAAAACGTGCTGGTATTGCTGATGTCCATCGAGCTGATGCTCTTGGCGGTGAACTTCAACTTTATCGCTTTCTCCCAATATTTGGGCGATACTGCCGGACAGATTTTCGTATTCTTCGTACTGACCGTTGCCGCTGCCGAATCCGCCATCGGTTTGGCGATTATGGTATTGGTGTACCGTAACAGAAAAACAATCAACGTTGCCGATTTGGATGAGTTGAAAGGGTAATCATGAACGACATGACTTTATATTTGGTAATTGCCCTTGTACCTTTGGCAGGCTCGTTGATTGCAGGTTTGTTCGGCAACAAAATCGGACGTGCCGGTGCGCATACCGTAACAATACTCGGTGTGGCGGTGTCCGCCGTGCTGTCGGCTTATGTGCTGTGGGGATTCCTCAATGGCAGCCGTACCAAGTTTGACGAGAACGTTTATACCTGGCTGACAATGGGCGGCTTAGATTTCTCCGTCGGCTTTTTGGTCGATACGATGACGGCGATGATGATGGTCGTGGTTACCGGCGTGTCGTTGATGGTGCATATCTATACCATCGGCTATATGCACGACGAAAAAGTCGGCTACCAACGCTTCTTCAGTTATATCTCTTTGTTTACATTCAGCATGTTGATGCTGATTATGAGCAACAACTTCATCCAACTCTTCTTCGGCTGGGAAGCTGTGGGCTTGGTATCGTATCTCTTGATCGGTTTCTATTTCAAACGTCCAAGCGCAACATTTGCCAACCTGAAAGCCTTTTTGATCAACCGTGTCGGCGACTTCGGCTTTTTGCTCGGTATCGGCTTGGTGCTTGCCTATTTCGGCGGCAGCCTGCGCTATCAAGATGTATTCGCTTATCTGCCTAATGTTCAGACGGCCACTATCCAACTGTTCCCCGGTGTGGAATGGTCTTTGATTACTGTAACCTGTTTACTCCTGTTTGTCGGTGCGATGGGTAAATCTGCACAATTCCCGCTGCATGTCTGGCTGCCTGATTCGATGGAAGGCCCGACACCGATTTCTGCATTGATTCACGCCGCAACCATGGTTACCGCCGGTCTGTTCATGGTATCGCGTATGTCGCCGATTTATGAGATGAGCAGCACTGCGCTATCTGTCATCATGGTAATCGGTGCGATTACTGCTCTGTTTATGGGTTTTTTGGGCGTGATTCAAAACGACATCAAACGTGTGGTTGCGTATTCCACCCTGTCGCAACTGGGCTACATGACCGTGGCTCTGGGCGCGTCTGCCTATTCCGTAGCAATGTTCCATGTGATGACCCACGCTTTCTTTAAAGCCTTGTTGTTCTTGGCCGCAGGTAGCGCGATTATCGGTATGCACCATGACCAAGACATGCGCCATATGGGTAACCTGAAAAAATACATGCCGATTACTTGGCTGACCATGCTGATCGGTAACTTGTCGCTGATCGGTACGCCGTTCTTCTCCGGCTTCTATTCCAAAGATTCGATTATCGAAGCAGCGAAATACAGCACCCTGCCGGGTAGCGGATTTGCTTATTTCGCCGTCCTCGCCAGTGTGTTCGTTACCGCGTTTTACGCGTTCCGCCAATACTTTATGGTGTTCCACGGCGAAGAAAAATGGCGCAGCCTGCCCGAACACCATTCAGACGACCATGGCGAAGAACATCACGGCTTGGGCAAAAACGACAATCCGCACGAAAGCCCGCTGGTCGTTACCCTGCCTTTGATTTTGCTTGCCATTCCGTCCGTCATCATCGGCTACATCGCCATCGAACCCATGCTCTACGGCGATTTCTTCAAAGACGTGATTTTTGTTAATGCCGACGCGCATCCGACCATGCACATCATGAAGGAAGAGTTCCACGGCGCATTGGCAATGGTGTCTCACAGCCTGCATTCGCCTGTACTCTACCTCGCTATTGCAGGTGTATTGAGCGCATGGCTCCTGTACGTCAAACTGCCGCACCTGCCTGCGAAAATTGCACAGACATTCCGTCCGATTTACGTTTTGTTTGAAAACAAATACTACCTCGACGCCCTGTATTTCAACGTCTTCGCTAAAGGCACGCGCGCATTGGGTACTTTCTTCTGGAAAGTCGGCGATACCGCCATTATCGACAACGGTATCGTCAACGGCTCTGCCAAACTGGTCGGCGCGATTGCCGCGCAGGTACGCAAAGTCCAAACTGGCTTTATCTACACCTACGCCGCCGCTATGGTATTCGGCGTATTGGTACTGCTCGGCATGACCTTCTGGGGATTGTTCCGATAAAAGCGGGATTTCAGACGGCCTATCTATAGTTTGTGTGTATAGGGGCCGTCTAAAAAAGAAAATTTGAGCAACAATGATTGAAGACAAATTACCGCAAACCCTGGACGAAGTCCGCGAAGCCATTGATGGTTTGGACAAGGGATTAATCGAATTACTCGCCCGCCGGCAGAAATTGGTACGGCAGGCTGGTCGTCTGAAACCTAAAAACGATGTGCGGGCGGTTTCCGCGCCTGAACGGGTGGCTCAAGTGATTACCTCGCGCCGCGCTTATGCCGAAAAGGCCGGTTTGTCGCCCGAAGTAGCAGAAGCAGTTTGGCGCAGCATGATTGATGTGTTCATTAAACTTGAGATGGACACCAACCGTACCGATGGAGCGTAGTCAAAATCTTCGGATAATGGTTTTGACAAGAAAAATATGGAAGAGGCCGTCTGAAATATAGAGGCGAGAAAAAACCATGTCGGACACACAAACCATCCGCTCCGCCGAATTTACCGCTTCCCGCGCATGGGGCGCGCTCGACATCGCCAATATGAACGGCACCACCGTACGCCTGCACTGGACGAACCAACCCTACACATGGCACATCAACGACGGCGAGGAAGTGTTTGCTGTGATGGATGGCGAAGTTAATATGCACTACCGAGAAAACGGCGAAGAACACATCGTTCGTTTGAAAAGTGGAGATATCTTTTACGCAGGAATCGGCACGGAACACGTTGCCCATCCGTGCGGCGAAGCGCGGATTTTGGTGATTGAGAAAGAGGACAGTGTTTGAGGCCGTCTGAAAAGAAGGTTTGAGACAGCAACAGAATAAGAGAATGACGGCAGATATACATTTTTCTTGATTTTGCCGTACACAAAATACACAATCTTTTTCAGACGGCCTCCTGAAATGTCGTCTGGAAACCAACCCATACAACTATATTTTTTATTTTAACCACAGGTTAACCACTATGTTTTCCAACTACCTACTCAGCTTGGCAATATGGATACCCATCGCCGCAGGTGTGCTGGTTTTGGCGACCGGTAAGGACAGCCGTGCGCCGCTGGCGCGTGTGCTTGCCTTCATGGGTGCGCTTGCCGGTTTCTTGGTAACGCTGCCCCTGTTTACCGGTTTCGATCGTTTGAGCGGCGGCTATCAGTTTACCGAGTTCCACGAGTGGATTCCGCTGCTGAAAATCAACTACGCATTGGGCGTGGACGGTATTTCAGTGCTCTTTATCATCTTAAATGCGTTTATTACGCTGTTGGTGGTATTGGCCGGTTGGGAAGTCATTCAGAAACGTCCGGCGCAGTATATGGCGGCATTCCTGATCATGTCGGGTTTGATTAACGGCGCGTTTGCCGCGCAGGATGCGATTCTGTTTTATGTGTTCTTCGAGGGTATGCTGATTCCGCTGTACCTGATTATCGGTGTATGGGGTGGCCCGCGTCGCGTCTATGCGTCGGTCAAGCTGTTCCTCTATACGCTGATGGGTTCGCTCTTGATGCTGGTTGCCATGGTTTACCTGTACTATCAAACAGGCAGCTTCTCTATTGTCGATTTCCAAAACATCAAACAGATTCCGTTGGGCGTACAGCAGCTTTTGTTTGTGGCATTCTTCCTGTCATTTGCCGTAAAAGTGCCGATGTTCCCTGTGCACACTTGGTTGCCGGATGCCCACGTTGAAGCGCCGACCGGCGGTTCGATGGTGTTGGCAGCAATTACGCTGAAACTGGGTGCGTATGGTTTCTTGCGCTTTATCCTGCCGATTATGCCGGACGCGGCACGCTATTTTGCCCCTGTGATCATCGTATTGAGCCTGATTGCCGTGATTTACATCGGTATGGTGGCTTTGGTGCAAACCGATATGAAAAAACTGGTGGCGTACTCTTCCATCAGCCATATGGGTTTTGTCACTTTAGGCATGTTCCTGTTTGTGAACGGCCAACTGAATGACTGGGCATTGAAAGGCGCAATCATTCAAATGATTTCCCACGGTTTTGTGTCCGCCGCGATGTTTATGTGTATCGGCGTGATGTACGACCGCCTGCATACCCGCAATATTGCCGATTATGGCGGCGTGGTCAATGTGATGCCTAAGTTTGCGGCGTTTATGATGTTGTTCGGTATGGCCAATGCCGGTCTGCCTGCAACTTCCGGCTTTGTGGGCGAGTTTATGGTGATTATGGGCGCGGTTAAAGTGAATTTCTGGGTAGGTGCGTTGGCTGCTATGACTCTGATTTACGGTGCGTCTTATACCCTGTGGATGTACAAACGCGTTATTTTTGGTGCGATTCACAATCCGCACGTTGCCGAAATGAAAGACATCAATTGCCGCGAATTTGCGATTTTGGCGATTTTGGCGGTTGCTGTATTGGGCATGGGTCTGTATCCGCAAGCGTTTATCGAAGTAGTGCATCAAGCGGCAAACGATTTGATTGCCCATGTGGCACAAAGCAAGATTTGAGGTGTGTAAATGAACTGGTCTGATTTGAATTTAATGCCTGCCATGCCCGAAATCGTGCTGCTTGCGCTATTGGGTGTCGTATTGCTGGCAGACTTGTGGATTTGCGATAAAAACCGTTATTTGACCCATCTGATGAGTTTGGGAACGGTCATCATCGTGGCCGTTACCCAGTTGGCGGTATGGGAGCAGGGCAGTGTCGATGCCTTTCACGGTATGTATATTGCAGACGGCATGTCCCGTTTGGCAAAACTGGTGCTGTATGCACTGACGTTTGGTCTGTTTATTTACAGTAAACCGTACAACCAAGACCGCCAAATCTTCAAAGGTGAGTTTTACACCCTGTCATTGTTTGCCCTGTTGGGTATGAGCGTCATGGTCAGCTCGGCACATTTCCTGACTGCGTATATCGGTTTGGAATTGTTGTCTTTGTCGCTGTACGCCATGATTGCCCTGCGCCGCGATTCCGGCCGCTCTGCCGAGGCCGCACTGAAATACTTCGTATTGGGCGCGTTGGCCTCCGGCTTGCTGCTTTATGGTATTTCCATGGTTTACGGCGCCACCGGCTCTCTTGATTTTGCTTCCGTCTTGGCTTCTGCTTTCAATGAGCAGGCCAATGAATGGTTGTTGAAATTGGGTATGGTATTTATTGTGGTCGCCATTGCATTTAAATTGGGTGCGGTTCCATTCCATATGTGGGTGCCCGATGTGTATGATGGCGCGCCAACCTCTGTTACCGCCTTTGTGGGTACGGCTCCGAAAATTGCCGCTGTTGTCTTTGCGTTCCGTATCCTTGTTACCGGTATGGGTACCATACATTCAGACTGGGCGCCGATGTTGGCCATTCTTGCCGTTGCTTCTTTGGTGGTCG
Organism: Neisseria perflava; assembly: GCF_002863305.2. Taxonomy (NCBI): domain Bacteria; kingdom Pseudomonadati; phylum Pseudomonadota; class Betaproteobacteria; order Neisseriales; family Neisseriaceae; genus Neisseria; species Neisseria perflava. Next base: position 1,893,378 of record NZ_CP136962.1, on the reverse strand, counting down.
GTAACCTTGCCGCCATCATGCAAACCAATATCAAACGTATGCTTGCCTATTCCACTGTATCGCACATGGGCTTTATCCTGTTGGCGTTTATGGCAGGCGCAGTCGGCTTTACTGCAGGTTTGTATTACGCCATTACCTATGCTTTGATGGCGGCAGTCAGCTTCGGCGTTTTGATGGTATTGTCCACCAAAGACATTGAATGTGAAAACATCAAAGACCTCGCAGGCCTTAACCAACGCCATGCATGGTTTGCCTTCCTGATGTTGCTGTCTATGTTCTCCATGGCGGGTATTCCACCGCTGATGGGTTTTTACGCCAAATTCGGAGTGATTATGGCACTCTTGAAACAAGGCCATGTTTGGTTGTCCGTATTTGCCGTCATCATGTCGCTGATTGGTGCGTTCTACTACCTGCGCGTGGTCAAAGTCATCTACTTCGATGCTCCTGACCATGACCAGCCGGTCGGCAGTAACTATGCCGCCAAATTTGTTCTGACGGTCAATGCCTTCCTGCTGCTCCTGTGGGGTATCATGCCGCAAACCGTTATCGACTGGTGTGCCAAAGCATTGATAAATACCCTGTAAGCTTCAAACAAAACCAACGGCGGCTGTTCCAAAGTCGCCGTTTTTGTTAGGATTCGCATTCGGATGAAATATACCCAAAGTTCAGACGGCCTCAAGCCTTTGAACAATCATCAAGCGGGTATTATCAAGATATTGAATATTCCACGGATAATGATGGGCAAGAATGTCCATTTAACATGTTAAAATCACACACAGGCCGTCTGAAAACAGAAAGACTACCATGACCGCATCCATGTACATTCTTTTGCTGTTGGCACTTATCTTTGCCAACGCACCATTTATTACCACCAAATTCTTCGGCATCATCGCCCTGAAACGCAAACACATCGGTCATCACTTGATCGAATTGCTGGCAGGCTTCCTTCTTACTGCAATCCTCGCTTATATCCTCGAATCGCGCGCAGGAGCCGTACATGCTCAAGATTGGGAGTTTTACGTGACCGTTGTCTGCCTCTACCTGATTTTTGCTTTCCCATGCTTCGTATGGCGTTACTTTTGGAATGAGCGAAATAGAGAGTAGGAATTGGATTTGAATAAGGAAAAGGCCGTCTGAAAGATTTTCAGACGGCCTTGTATTTGAGAATGTAGGTGGCAATGACTACATCTTTGAGTTAGGTAGATATGGATTCAATAAAGACTTTATCTTCTTTTTGGATAAAAGTAGCGGAGAGACAATAATCTGTCTCATAAACACATCCCATAATTTTGACTTTATTTTTGTTTTTCCATTCAATACCGGCAACAATGGTCTCCAAAGGATAGTCTTTAGTTTCTGAGAAAGGCGTTACAGAACGAGATTTTGGTAATTGTGCCATTGTTACGGTTGTTTTGGGTATGCCGTTTTTTAAAATGGGAAACCAAAGAAAAGGGATGGACTCACCTTTCTTTTTATTCCATTGAGCAGAATATTTGCTAAAAGCAGTAATGGCATCGCTTAGTCCCCCTTGGTAAAAGCATCTTTGGCTTTCCCCAATCATTTCTTCTACGGGCTTTTTACAATGTAAGTTTCCAGCCAAAGAAAAAGAGGGGAGGATGAATAGAACTGTAAAAATAAGTTTTCGCATAATTAATACCCCGTATTTAGAGTCAGAAGACTGATGGAAAAGATAGAAAAGGCTTTTTTCATTTTTTATCTCTCAATGGTTGAATGAAATATAAGTCTTTAAAAGTGATTAAAAAGAAATCTCATATCGAGATTTCTTTACGTAGTTATGTGTAACATTTGCAAACATTGTAACATAGTAAATTCAATGCTACAGTTATTTGATATGTTTAATCAATTTAGATAATCGGTCATTATAACCGATTATCGGTATATTTCCCGAGGAAATTCATTTCGATTGAAAAGAGTAGAGTTGTTTATATCTATTAGCAATAAAATTCGTTCTTTGTGTGGATGGAAACAATGGTCTCAAGATAGAAGCTTAGTTTCCAAATAAATTCAGGAAAAGGCCGAGTTGATGTAGTTGCTTGAAACAATAAAGGCCGTCTGAAAGATTTTCAGACGGCCTTTATTTTGTTTGATGTTAAATATCGGTTAGAAAACAAGGCTGTTGGGGCGTAAAGCCTTGTCGTGGGGGCGGTTTAACGGTACTATTCTCGGTTAATCCTGTTTTATTCCTATGAAATTGAAAGTATAAGATGATTAATGATATTCAAAAGACAGCTGAAGGCAAAATGCAGCGTTCTCTGGAAGTATTGAAAGACAATTTGGCTAAAGTGCGTACCGGCCGTGCGCATACCGGCCTGCTTGACCAAGTGGAAGTGGAATACTGGGGCAGCATGGTGCCTGTGAGCCAAGTGGCGAACGTGACGCTTTTGGATGCGCGTACGATTGGTGTGAAACCTTTTGAGAGCAATATGGCTTCAAAAGTCGAGAAAGCGATCCGTGATTCCAACTTGGGCCTGAACCCTGCTTCTGTCGGCGATTTGATCCGTGTCCCTATGCCTATGCTGACTGAGGAACGCCGTAAAGATTTGATCAAAGTGGTACGCGGCGAGGCGGAAGAGGGCCGTGTGTCTATCCGCAATGTGCGCCGTGATGCAAACGACCACATCAAAAAATTGTTGAAAGACAAAGAAATTTCTGAAGATGAAGCCCGCCGCGGCGAGGAAGCGGTTCAGAAGTTGACCGACAAATACATTGCTGAGGCAGACAAGCTCTTGGCGGCCAAAGAAGAAGATTTGATGGCGATTTAATCCTGTGTGCAAACCGTTCAGACGGCCTTTGGACGGTTTGCTCCCTGAAAGGCAGACATGAAAAGCAGTACGCAGACGATTTTGGAACACTCTGCCATCCCCCGACATATTGCTGTGATTATGGACGGCAACGGACGTTGGGCAAAGAAGCGTTTTCTTCCCCGCGTGATGGGGCATAAGCGCGGCTTGGATGCGCTGGAGAACATGGTGAAGCATTGTGCTGAACTGGGTGTGCAGTATTTGACCGTGTTTGCTTTTTCGACTGAAAACTGGCGACGCCCCGAGGAAGAGGTTTCTTTTCTGATGGGGCTGTTTTTGCAGGCTTTGCAAAAGCAGGTGCGCCGTTTGCACGATAACAATATGCGATTGAGGGTCATCGGCAGCCGCGAGCGGTTTAATGCTGAAATCCTGAAGGGGATTGAGGCGGCCGAGGCGTTGACGGTAAATAATACCGGTTTGACTTTGAGCATTGCCGCCGATTATGGCGGCCGCTGGGATATTTTGCAGGCGGCAAATCAGTTGATTGCCGAAGGTGTAACTGAGATTACGGAAGAGGCGTTGTCGCGCTATTTGATGTTGGGCGATGCACCCGAGCCGGATTTGTTTATCCGAACCGGCGGCGAGACACGCATCAGTAATTTCCTGCTGTGGCAGATGGCGTACGCGGAATTGTATTTTACGGATACGCTGTGGCCTGATTTTAATGAGAAATCGCTGAACGAGGCGATTGCTTCGTTCCAAAAACGGGAGCGCCGCTTCGGGCGGACTTCCGAACAGCTGCCGCTTGAGCAGCAACGGGGTTGAGAACTATGTTGAAACAACGGATTTTGACGGCGCTATGGCTCTTGCCGCTGATGCTGGGTATGCTATTTTATGCACCTATGTGGCTGTGGGCGGCGTTTTGCGGCCTGATTGCCATGCTGACTTTGTGGGAATATGCCCGCATGAGCGGCTTGGACAAGCTGAAAATCAATCATTATTTGGCTTCAACGCTGGTGTTCGGCGTGATTGCCTATGCCGGCGGTTGGCAGTTGCCTGATTTGGTTTGGTATGTCGTATTGGCGTTTTGGCTGATTGTCATGCCTTGGTGGCTGAAAGCGAAATGGAAGTTAAACGGCGGCTGGCAGGCTTACACGGTCGGTTGGTTGTTGGTGATGCCGTTTTGGTTTGCACTGGTTTACCTGCGCCCTCAGCCGGAAGACGCGCTGTCTTTATTGGCGATTATGGGTTTGGTGTGGGTGGCCGATATTGGCGCGTATTTCTGCGGCAAGTCGTTTGGCAAGCGCAAAATTGCGCCGACCATTAGCCCGGGTAAAAGCTGGGAAGGTGCGATCGGCGGCGCATTGTGCGTTGCCGTGTACATGACCATCGTATGGAAAGCCGGTTGGCTGGCTTTTGAAGCCGGTTGGTTCAAAACGATTTTGATCGGCTTGATTCTGACCGTTGTCAGCGTGTGCGGCGATTTGCTGGAAAGCTGGCTCAAACGTGCGGCTGGTATCAAAGACAGCAGCAATCTGTTGCCGGGACACGGCGGCGTGTTCGACCGTGTGGACAGCCTGATTGCCGTTATCAGCATTTATGCCGTCTTTGTATATTTGTTTTAAACCGCCTGTCTCATATGGTTGGGGGAGCTGATTATGTCCGAACAAAAACAGATTTCATCTTTATCGATCTTGGGCGTATTGTTGGCATTGGGATTGATGGCTGCAGCGTTTATTTTGGGCGTGCAGTTTAAGAATCTGCGCCAGCCGGGGACAATTACCGTAAAAGGTTTGGCAGAGAAAAACTTCCAATCCGACAGCGCGACGTGGAATACGGGCGTGAATGCGCACGGCGAGAGCTATCAGGAAGTTTTGGATTTGCTGACGGCAAGACGCAAGAAGCTGTCTAAGTTTTTGGGCGAGCAAGGCTTTACGGCGGCTGAAATGAAAGTGGGCCTGCCTGAAGTGTCGCGCGTTTTCAATGAAACCCGAGACGAACTGGGCAACGTAACCCGCACGCCCAACGGCTACGATGGCAACCTCAATATTGTGGTTAACACCAAAAAACTGGACAAAATCCAAGCAGCACAGCGCGCCATTTTGAACTTCCGTGCGCAAAACGAATTCATCCGCTTCGATAATCCGCAATATTTGCTGGGCAATTTGGAAACCATCAAACGTGATTTGATTACGCAGGCGACTGAGGACGCGCAGAAACGCGCGGCCGAATTTGCTAAAACCGGCGGCGGCAAAGTGGGCGCCATGCGTTCTGCTTCGCAAGGCTCGTTCAACATCTATGCCGACACCGGCAGCAGCGAGGACGATGAATACGGCGGCTCTTACGATAAAAGCACCGTTGGCAAACAAGTCCGACTGGTTGTTACCATCGAATACGGCATTGAGTAATTCTTTCAGACGGCCTTTTCAGCTGGGAGGCAAAAGGCCGTCTGAAAATTGGAAATGGCAAAGAAATTTATTTCAAACACAATGAATACCGTTTGCACAGCACACAAAGAACACACCATGACACAACAAGTTCTGACCATATTAGGCAGTACCGGCAGCATAGGCGAAAGCACTTTAGACGTTGTCTCTCGCCATCCCGAAAAATTCCGCGTGTTCGCGCTGGCAGGGCATAGGCAGGTGGACAAGCTGGCGGCGCAATGCAAACAGTTCCGTCCGGAATATGCTGTTGTCGGCGATGCCGGCCATGCCGCTGAGCTGGAAAAGAAACTCAAACAAGAAGGCATCGATACACAGGTTTTATATGGTTCTCAAGCCCTGATTGATGTCGCCTCTGCCGACGAAGTCAGCGGCGTGATGTGTGCCATTGTCGGCGCGGCCGGTTTGCCGTCGGCTGTAGCCGCCGCTCAAAAAGGCAAAACCATTTATCTGGCAAACAAAGAAACACTGGTGGTTTCCGGCGCATTGTTTATGGAAACCGCCTGTCAAAACGGCGCTACTGTCTTGCCGATTGACAGCGAACACAACGCCATCTTCCAAGTATTGCCAAGGGATTACACAGGCCGTCTGAATGAGCACGGTATCAATTCGATTATTCTGACTGCATCGGGCGGCCCCTTCCTTAACACCGATTTAAGTACATTTGACAGCATTACGCCCGAGCAGGCGGTCAAGCATCCGAATTGGAGCATGGGGCGCAAAATTTCCGTCGATTCCGCGTCAATGATGAATAAGGGCTTGGAGTTGATTGAGGCGCATTGGCTGTTTAACTGTCCGCCGGAAAAACTGGAAGTCGTCATTCATCCGCAATCCGTGATACACAGCATGGTGCGTTATCGCGATGGTTCGGTATTGGCGCAGTTGGGCAATCCCGATATGCGTACGCCGATTGCTTATTGCTTGGGCCTGCCCGAACGCATCGATTCCGGCGTGGGCGAACTGGATTTCGGCGCATTGTCCGCATTGACCTTCCAAAAGCCTGACTTTGACCGTTTCCCATGTTTGAAACTTGCCTATCAGGCCATGAATGCAGGCGGTGCTGCACCTTGCGTGTTGAACGCTGCCAACGAGGTTGCCGTAGCCGCTTTTTTAGATAAACGCATTAAGTTTACCGATATTGCTAAAGTCGTTGCCCACTGCCTTGCCCAAGATTTTTCAGACGGCCGTCACGATATCGAAGGCCTGCTGGCGCAGGACGCGCAAACACGCAGGCAGGCAGAAGCCTTTATCGGCAAACAGTAAAGCTTCAATGACAGGCCGTCTGAAACGTCAACCGCTTGGCATTTAGGCAGACAAAATGGAACAACTGCCTTTATAATCGGTTTTCAGACGACCTTATCCGTTGATGATCACACTCCACTCAGGGGATTTTTTTGCAAACCTTTTTAGCCTTTATCGTCGCCATTCTGATTTTGGTCAGCCTGCATGAGTTCGGACACTATATTGTTGCCCGCTGGTGCGGTGTTAAAGTCGTGCGCTTTTCCATCGGCTTCGGTAAGCCCTTTTTCACCCGAAAACGCGGCGATACCGAGTGGTGTCTTGCCCCGATTCCGCTGGGCGGTTACGTTAAAATGGTCGATACGCGCGAAGGCGAGGTGGCAGAAGCAGATTTGCCGTACGCCTTTGACAAGCAGCATCCGGCCAAGCGCATCGCCATTGTCGTCGCCGGCCCTTTGACCAATTTGATTTTGGCCGTTTTGCTTTACGGTTTGAGCTTTTCCTTCGGCGTAACCGAGTTGCGCCCCTATGTCGACATGGTCGAGCCTGCCAGTATTGCCGCCAAAGCAGGTTTTCAGGCAGGCGATAAAATTGTATCGGTCAACGGAATCGCCGTTAAAGACTGGAGCGATGCGCAAACCGAGATGGTGTTGAACCTTGAAGCTGGCCCTGTAAAAGTCGCTGTTCAGACGGCCTCAAATACCCAAGCCATCCGCATAATTGATGCCGCCGGTACGCCTGAAGCAGGTAAAGTTGCGAAAAGCCAAGGCAACATCGGCCTTTTGCCTTTTAGAATTACTAACCGCATCGGCAAAGTCTTGGCCAATAGTCCGGCCGAAAAAGCAGGTTTGAAGGAAAACGACAAACTGCTGACCGCCGATGGGAAGCCCATCGAAAGCTGGCAGGCATGGACGGAACTCTTCCGCGCCAGCCCCGGCAAACGAATCGAACTGACTTACGAGCGCGCCGGTAAAATACTGGCGACCGCTATCCGTCCGGACAGCGTCGAGCAGTCGGCAGGCGTGCTGGTGGGTAGAGCAGGGCTTGCCGCTCAGGCGGATAAAGAGTGGGATAAAACCATCCGCTACCGTTATACGCCTTCCGTTGCCCAAGCCTTTGAATTGGGTTGGAACAAAACCGTCAACTATTCGTGGACGACCCTCAAATTTTTCGGAAAACTGGTTACGGGCAATGCCTCTTTGAACCATATTTCCGGTCCCCTGACCATTGCCGATGTCGCCGGACAATCCGCTAAACTCGGATTGCAGAGCTACCTCGAATTTCTGGCCTTGGTCAGCATCAGCTTAGGCGTGTTGAACCTTTTGCCCATACCCGTTTTAGACGGCGGACATCTGGTTTTCTATACCGCCGAATGGATACGCGGAAAGCCTTTGAGCGAGCGCATACAGGTAGTCGGCCTGCGCTTCGGACTGGCAGCCATGCTTTTGATGATGGCTGTGGCTTTCTTTAATGACATCAACCGTTTGTTTGGATAATTTATGAAACTGAACCAGATTGCTTCCGCTTTAATGGTATTGAGCCTGTCTCCACTGGCATTGGCTGACTTTACCATTCAGGACATCCGCGTCGAAGGCCTGCAACGCACCGAGCCGAGTACCGTCTTCAACTACCTGCCCGTTAAAGTCGGTGATAATTTCAATGATGCGCGCAGTGAAGAAATCATCAAAAAACTCTACGCAACCGGTTTCTTTGACGACGTACGCGTCGAAACCATGGACAATCAAGTCCTGCTGACCGTGATTGAGCGTCCGACCATCAGCTCGCTCAATATTACCGGCGCGAAAATGCTGCAAAACGATGCCATCAAGAAAAACCTTGAAGCTTTCGGTTTGGCGCAATCCCAATACTTCAACCAAGCAACGCTGAACCAAGCCGTTGCCGGTTTGAAAGAAGAGTATTTGAGCCGTGGCAAACAGTCTGTCCAAATCACGCCGACCGTTACCAAACTCGCCCGCAACCGCGTGTCTATCGATATTGCCATCGAAGAGGGCAAATCTACCAAGATTACCGATATTTCCTTTGAGGGCAACGAAGTTTATTCCGACCGCCGTCTGATGAAACAAATGTCCCTGAGCGAAGGCGGCATGTGGACTTGGATCACTAAGAGCAACCAGTTCAATGAGCAAAAATTTGCTCAGGACATGGAAAAAGTCACCAATTACTACCAAAACAACGGCTACTTCAACTTCCGTATTTTGGATACCGATATCCAAACCAACGAAGACAAAACTAAGCAAACCATTAAAGTAACCGTCAGCGAAGGCGACCGCTTCCGTTGGGGCAATGTACGCATCGAAGGCGATACGCTGGAAGTGCCGAAAGAAGATTTGGAAAAACTGCTGACCATGAAGCCGGGCAAATGGTACGAGCGCGCGCAAATGTCCAATTCGCTCGAAGCCATCCAAAACCGCATGGGTCAGGCAGGTTACGCATTCAGTGAAATCAATGTCCAACCGATTCCAAATGCCGAAACGCATACCGTTGATTTTGTGCTGACCGTTCAACCGGGCCGCAAAATCTATGTGAACGAAATCAACATTACCGGCAACAACAAAACCCGTGACGAAGTCATCCGCCGCGAGTTGCGCCAAATGGAATCGGCGCCTTACGACTCTGCCAAACTGCAACGTTCTAAAGAGCGCGTTGAGTTGTTGGGCTACTTCGACAACGTTCAATTTGATGCGGTTCCTGTGGCCAATACGCCTGACCAAGTTGACCTGAACATGAGCCTGACCGAACGTTCTACCGGCTCGCTCGACTTGAGCGCAGGTTGGGTTCAGGATACCGGTTTGGTGATGTCTGCCGGCGTGGCTCAAGACAACCTGTTCGGTACGGGTAAATCCGTTGCCCTGCGCGCTTCCCGCAGTAAAACCACAGTAAACGGCTCATTGTCGTTTACCGACCCATATTTCACACCTGACGGCGTAAGCTTGGGCTACGACCTTTACGGCAAGTCTTACGACCCGCGTAAAGCTTCTTCCAGCGCGAAACAATATAAAACCACGACTTTCGGCGGCGGTTTGCGTATCGGTATTCCGGTTACCGAATATGACCGTGTGAATTTCGGTTTGGCCGCAGAGCGTCTGACCGTGAACACCTACAAAGGCGCGCCTAAACGCTATGCCGACTTTATCAACCAATATGGTAAAGGTGACGGCAGCGGCGTGGGTAACTTCAAAGGCTGGTTGTACAAAGGTACCATCGGCTGGGGCCGCAACAAAACCGACAATGCCTTGTGGCCGACCCGCGGTTACCTGACCGGCGTAAACGGCGAAATCGCCTTGCCGGGCAGCGACCTGCAATACTACACCCTGACCCACAACCAAACTTGGTTCTTCCCGTTGAGCAAAGATTTCACATTGATGCTGGGTGGCGAAGTCGGTTATGGCAACGGCTACGGCAAAACCAAAACCATGCCGTTCTTTGAAAACTTCTACGGCGGCGGCTTAGGCTCTGTCCGCGGCTTTGAAAGCGGTACGCTGGGCCCGAAAGTCTATGATGAATACGGCGAGAAAATCAGCTACGGCGGTAACAAAAAAGCCAACGTTTCCGCAGAGTTGCTCTTCCCGATGCCGGGCATTAAAGACTCGCGTACCGTCCGTCTGAGCCTGTTTGCCGATGCGGGCAGCGTGTGGGATGACAAAACCTACAACGACAGCAGCAGCAATTCTTATTACACTAATGGCGCGCTCCAAAACGTGTATGGCGTAGGCACAACGCACAAATCGACATTCAAAAACGAATTGCGTTACTCTGCCGGTGCTGCCGTGACTTGGCTCTCTCCGCTGGGTCCGATGAAGTTCAGTTATGCTTATCCGATTAAGAAAAAAGAAGGCGACGAAATCCAACGCTTCCAATTCCAACTCGGTACGACATTCTGATGATGTTTAGGCCGTCTGAAACCGGGTTTGTCCGTTTCAGACGGCCTCATGGCAGATTGGCGGCAAGCTTATTGCAAACCGCCCGTTTGTTTTCAAGCAAGGATTTTTATCATGAGTAAAATAGCCGACACCCTCCGTGTCCTCGCCGTAGCCCTGCCGGGTTTCGTGCTGTTGCCGCAAGCGGCGGCGGATGGCGTGCAGAAAATCGGTTTTATCAATACCGAGCGCGTTTATCAGGAATCCAAGCAGGCGCAAAGCATTCAGATGACTTTGGAAAAAGAGTTCAAAAGCCGTCAAACCGTCTTGCAAAAGCTGCAGCAGGAAGGCGAGGCTTTGGAGCAAAAACTGAGTAGCGACAAACTCAGCGACAGCCAAAGGGAAGCGGAAACCCAAAAATGGCGCAATCTGGTACAAAAATTCCGCAAGCAGCAGGCCGAGTTGGCTGAAGACTACAACTTGCGCCGCAATGAAGAATTCGCCGCGCTCCAGCAAAATGCCAACCGCGTCATCGTCGATTTAGCCAAACGCGAAGGTTACGACTTCATCTTGCAGGACGTGATTTACGTCAACGGCCGCTACGACATTACCGACAGCGTTATCAAAGCCCTAAACGCACACTGACCCTGCTCGGCAGCGAATGTGACCATACAGACAAATCTAAGGCCGTCTGAAATCCAAACCGGCATCTTTCAGACGGCCTGACATCTTGACGGCAGATTATCATGACTTCACAAGCATACACCCTGTCCCAAATCGTTTCCCAGCTCGGCGGCGAATGGAAAGGCGAAGACATCGCCATTACCGCCGTCCGTCCGTTGGATCAGGCGCAGGCGGAACACATCAGCTTTTTGGCCAATCCGAAATACAAAGCTGAAGTACACGACAGCCAGGCAGGCGCAGTGATTGTGTCGCCGAAAGCCGCAGACGAATTTGCGGGCCGCAACCTGATTGTGGCTGCCGACCCTTATCTTTATTTTGCCAAAGTGGCACGATTGTTCTCGCCGATTGTCAAAGCACAGGGCGGCGTACATCCGACTGCCGTTGTCGAGGCCAGCGCCAAAGTACCGGCAAGCTGCGAAATCGGCGCAAATGCCTATATCGGCGCGAATGCCGTATTAGGCGAAGGCTGCCGTATTTTGGCCAATGCCGTTGTCCAACACGATTGCACGTTGGGCGATGAAGTCGTGCTGCATCCCAACGCCGTTATCTATTACGGCTGCACTTTGGGCAACCGTGTCGAAATCCACAGCGGCGCAGTCATCGGTGCGGACGGTTTCGGCTTGGCCTTCGCCGGCGATTCATGGTTTAAAATTCCGCAAACCGGCGCAGTCACGCTGGGCGATGATGTGGAAATCGGTTCGAACACCAATATCGACCGCGGCGCAATGAGCGATACGACCGTCGGCAACGGCACCAAAATCGACAACCAAGTCCAAATCGGCCACAACTGCAAAATCGGTGCGCACACCGTTATCGCCGCCAAAACCGGTATTTCCGGCAGCGTCACCATCGGCAATTATTGCATTATCGGCGGCGGCGTCGGCACGGTCGGACACATCGAAATCGCCGATAAAACCACCATCGGCGGCGGTACATCCGTTACCCACAGTATTACCGAAAGCGGCCAGCATTTGGCCGGTATTTTCCCGATGTCGGGCTACAAAGACTGGGCGCGCAATGCCGTTTATATCCACCGTTTGAGCGAAATGAACAAACGCCTCAAAACGCTGGAAAAACAGCTTGCCGACAGCGACGAAGCCTAAATGCGGCGCAAACAGTCCGCACCCCGCATCCGAATACGTTTAAACCCAATACAAACAAGGAAAGACGAACATCATGGACGTACAACTCCCGATCGAAGCCAAAGACATTCAAAAACTTATCCCACACCGTTATCCGTTTTTGCAACTCGACCGCATTACTGCGTTCGAACCGATGAAAACCCTGACTGCGATTAAAAATGTCACCATGAACGAGCCGCAGTTCCAAGGCCACTTTCCCGACCTGCCCGTGATGCCCGGCGTGCTGATCATCGAAGCCATGGCGCAAGCGTGCGGCACACTCGCCATCCTCAGCGAGGGCGGCCGCAAAGAAAACGAATTCTTCTTCTTCGCCGGTATCGACGACGCCCGTTTCAAACGCCAAGTCATCCCCGGCGACCAACTGGTTTTTGAAGTCGAGCTGTTGACCAACAAACGCGGTATCGGCAAATTCAACGCCGTTGCCAAAGTCGACGGTCAAGTTGCCGTTGAAGCCGTGATTATGTGCGCCAAACGCGTGGTGTAAGAATGGGACAGGCCGTCTGAAAGCTTCAGACGGCATCTTGCAGGCAATACCTGTATCAGATAGCAAGGAAACAGCATGACCCTTATCCATCCGACCGCCGTCATCGACCCCAAAGCCGAACTCGACTCCAGCGTCAAAGTCGGCCCGTACAGCATCATCGGTCCCAATGTCCAAATCGGTGCGAATACCGAAATCGGTCCGCACGTCGTCATCAACGGCCATACGACCATCGGTGAAAACAACCGCATTTTCCAATTTGCCAGCCTCGGCGAAATTCCGCAGGACAAAAAATACCGCGACGAGCCGACCAAGCTGATTATCGGCAACGGCAACACCATCCGCGAATTTACGACGTTCAACCTCGGTACGGTTACCGGCATCGGCGAAACCCGTATCGGCGACGACAACTGGATTATGGCCTACTGCCACCTTGCCCATGACTGCGTGGTCGGCAACCATACTATCTTCGCTAACAACGCCTCACTCGCAGGTCACGTTACCATCGGCGACTACGTCGTCTTGGGCGGCTACACGCTGGTGTTCCAATTCTGCCAAATCGGTGACTACGCCATGACCGCGTTTGCCGCCGGCGTACACAAAGACGTACCGCCATACTTTATGGCTGCAGGCTACCGCGCCGAACCTGCCGGCCTCAACAGCGAAGGTATGCGCCGCAACGGTTTCACGGCCGAACAGATTGCCTCTGTCAAAGATGTGTATAAAACCATTTACCATCGCGGCATTCCGTTTGAAGAAGCCAAGGCAGAGATTCTGAAACGCGCCGAAACCCAAAGCGAATTGGCGGTATTTAAAGACTTTTTTGCACAATCCACACGCGGTATTATCCATTGATGGATGGATTGAAGGCCGTCTGAAACTTTTTCAGACGGCCTTTGGATTGCAAAAATCCGTGCAGTAGGGCAGGTTTTTTGTCCGTTTGCTGCCGATGCCGTCTGAAAATGGGTGGGCAAATGACCGCCCCAAAATCTTTTAGCTTCCGAACCTTAACAATATGAATTCCAATTCTTCCCCCCTTATCGCCATCAGCGTCGGCGAAGCTTCCGGCGACTTGCTCGGCGCACACTTAATCCGTGCCATTAAGGCGCGTTGCCCGAACGCGCGGTTTACCGGCATCGGCGGCGAGCGCATGAAGGCGGAGGGTTTTGAGAGTTTGTACGATCAGGAAAAGCTGGCGGTGCGCGGTTTTGTTGAGGTTATCAAACGCCTACCGCAGATTTTGAAAATCCGCAAAGGGCTGGTGAACGATTTAATCCGCCTCAAGCCGGATGTGTTTATCGGCATCGATGCGCCGGACTTTAATCTCGGCGTGGCAGAAAAACTCAAGCAGGCAGGCATTCATACCATTCATTACGTCAGCCCGTCGGTTTGGGCGTGGCGGCGCGAACGGGTCAATAAAATCGTGCATCAGGTCAACCGCGTGTTGTGCCTGTTTCCGATGGAGCCACAGCTTTATATCGATGCCGGAGGCAGAGCCGAGTTTGTCGGCCATCCGATGGCGCAAACCATACCGGTGGAAGCGGATAGGGCGGCGGCGCGGCAGAAGCTGGACGTACCTGCGGACGTGCCCGTGTTTGCCATCTTGCCCGGCAGCCGCGTGAGCGAAATTGATTACATGGCGGTGGTGTTTTTTCAGACGGCCTTATTGCTGCTGAAACGTTATCCGAAGGCACAGTTTTTGCTGCCTGTGGCGACGGTCGCAACGCGCAAACGCATTAGTGAAATTTTGGCGCAACCTGAATTTGCCGCCCTTCCCATTACGTTGACCGACAAGCAGTCGGATACGGTTTGCACCGCTGCCGACGTGGTATTGGTCACCAGCGGTACGGCGACTTTGGAAGTGGCCTTGTGCAAGCGGCCTATGGTCATCAGCTACAAAATTTCGCCGCTGACTTATGCGTATGTGAAAAACAAAATCAAAGTGCCGCATGTTGGTTTGCCCAATATTTTGTTGGGTAAAACCGCTGTTCCCGAGCTGCTGCAACACGATGCCGTCCCTGAAAAACTGGCACAGGCCGTGGCAGACTGGTATGACCACCCTGAAGCCGTGGCCGTGTTGGAACAGGATTTCCACGCCTTGCATCTGCTGTTGAAAAAAGATACGGCAGCATTGGCGGCGGCGGCAGTATTGGAAGAAGCCGGATTTTCAGACGGCCTGAAAGACAAGTAAGGAAAATACATGAATTTATTGGGAGCATTGGCCAAGGTTGGCAGCCTGACGATGGTGTCGCGCATTTTAGGTTTTGTGCGCGATACGATTATCGCCCGTGCGTTTGGTGCAGGCATGGCGACGGATGCGTTTTTTGTCGCGTTCAAACTGCCCAACCTGCTACGGCGCGTGTTTGCAGAGGGCGCATTTGCCCAAGCCTTCGTACCGATTTTGGCGGAATACAAAGAAACCCGCTCACCCGAAGCCACGCAGGCATTTGTGCGTCATGTGGCCGGTATGTTGTCGTTTGTGTTGGTCATTGTTACCGCACTGGGCATACTTGCCGCGCCGTGGGTGATTTATGTTTCTGCGCCCGGTTTTGCCAAAGATGCCGATAAGTTTCAGCTCTCCATCGACCTGCTTCGGGTAACGTTTCCTTATATCTTTTTGATTTCCTTGTCGTCTTTTGTCGGCTCAATACTCAACTCCTATCATAAATTCGGCATTCCCGCCTTTACGCCGACTTTTTTGAATATTTCCTTTATCGTCTTTTCCCTGTTCTTCGTACCGTATTTCGATCCGCCTGTTATGGCGTTAGCGTGGGCAGTATTTGTCGGCGGCGTGTTGCAGCTGGTGTTCCAACTGCCTTGGTTGGCGAAACTGGGCTTCTTGAAAATGCCCAAACTCAGCTTTAAAGACGCAGCGGTCAACCGCGTAATGAAACAGATGGGGCCGGCTATTTTGGGCGTGAGCGTGGCGCAGATTTCCTTGGTTATCAACACCATTTTTGCCTCGTTTTTGCAGTCCGGCAGCGTGTCATGGATGTATTACGCCGACCGACTGATGGAATTGCCGACCGGCGTTTTGGGCGTGGCACTCGGTACGATTTTGCTGCCCACCTTGTCCAAACACGCCGCCAGTCAGGATACCGAGCAGTTTTCCGGCCTGCTCGACTGGGGTTTGCGCCTGTGTATGCTGCTGACCCTGCCTGCCGCCGTCGGCCTTGCCGTGTTGTCTTTCCCTCTGGTTACGACCTTGTTCATGTACCGTGAATTTACGCTGCACGACGCGCAAATGACCCAACACGCGCTGATTGCCTATTCCTTCGGCTTGATCGGTCTGATTATGATTAAAGTGTTGGCTCCCGGTTTCTACGCCCGCCAAAACATCAAAACCCCCGTTAAAGTCGCTATTTTCACGCTGATTTGCACGCAGTTGATGAACCTCGCTTTCATTTCGCCGCTTAAACACGTCGGCTTGTCCCTTGCTATCGGTTTGGGCGCGTGTCTGAATGCAGGTTTGCTGTTTTTCCTTTTGCGCAAACACGGCATCTACCGCCCCGGTAAAGGTTGGGCAGCGTTTTTGGTTAAAATGGTCATTTCTTTGGTCGTCATGGGCGGCGGTTTGTGGCTGGCGCAATATTATCTGCCGTTTGAATGGGTGCACGTCGGTGGCTTTAAAAAAGCAGGCCAACTCTGCGTCCTGATTGCCTTGGGAGGTGGCCTCTACTTTGTTTCCCTCGCCGCGCTCGGTTTCCGTCCGCACCATTTCCGCAGGGTGGAAAAATAGGCAGCCGTAGTGCTATTGCTTTGGCTTAAAGGCTATTCACTAAAAAGGCCGTCTGAAACATTTTCAGACGGCCTTTTATTTTATTTCGAACGCAGATTTTCAATCAATTCTTTCAGTAATAGATTTTCATCTATTTTTTGCTGTAGCAGTTGATCTTTGTGCAACATTAATTCTTGTTGATGTTTAATAGTCAGCTTTAATTTTTCAATTTCTGCAGTTAACTCTTGTGAAGGTGTTGCATAGAAAGAAATATCACTGTTGTTGTCGCCTTCATTAATTTGGCATACAAAACCTTTATTTTCGGATTGAAGCAAATCGAGTAAGTCAATATGAAAAATTTCAGCAATTTGCTCCAGGCGTGGTAAGTTCAATCTAGTTTCACCGCGTTCAATTTTTGCATAACCGTTGGTGGAAAGATTTAATTTATCCGCAACCTCTTCCTGTGACCATTGGTTCATTTCTCGCATTAACCGGATTTTTTCATATGTCTTCATAGTTACCACTTTTTATTAATTTCAACCCAAACTTCAGTAGGATTTTATCACTTTTGGTTGCTGGCTTACCAGCAGTTGGTTACATAAAATTATGCCATTATAAATAGATACCTTAAGCATAATGATGGGTTGGAGAACTTTTATTTCCTTTGTGTTTTTCTTAACTATTACCATGCAAAGCCATGCTCGGGAAATTGTGCAACAAGCTGCTGCTCAATGTTTTCAGGCTGCCTATCCGCAAACTGTTAAAGCTATCGGCGCAACCGTTTCGGTTAACGGACAAACATTTGCATTGGCAAAATCGAAATATTCAGATTATTTTAAAAAATTGAATAGCGCAGGTTTATTAGATCAACTGGAACAGATTTATCCTTTGGATTTTTCAACTCCTAAAGCTAATGAAGATGCAGGGCGTTTGCGTGATGATGCTTTCTTTGCTGAAATGTATGGCGAAAATGAGGCAGAGGTAAGAAAAAATTTGGTCCCTATCTATTGGGCTCCGTCAGGAAGAACAGTTATGTTTAACAAAGTAAATGGAGCAGCTGAAAAACTGGAGACAGTTGGTAGAGAGTTGGCGGCTGATTTTAACTTAAAAAGTTATGCTGCCAAAACTGCAGGGACATTTAACTATCGCTTCATTAGTGGAACTAAGCGGCGTAGTGCCCATGCTTTCGGTATTGCCATTGACTTCTCATTGCCTAAAGGCCTAGGTACATATTGGCAGTGGTCAGGCTGTAAAGAGGGTAAAGCCTGTACCTATCCACAAGCTCTGCGCCAAGATGCTATCTTAAAGAGAATGGTTGCAGTCTTTGAAAAGCATGGCTTCATTTGGGGAGGGAAATGGTATCACTATGATTCTGTGCATTTTGAATATAGGCCGGAATTATTAATCAAACAATGTCGTTCACTTTAAAGGAAAACTTATGAAAAAATGGTTAATTTTAGGAAGTATTTTATTATCAACACAAGCTTTCTCATCAGATTATCTATGTTCTTATCGTGCGAGGATATCTCAGAACGATAAATTTAACAGCAGCGGTAATTATATCGCTACGCAATACAGTAAAGATGTTGTTGCTGCTATCATCCGCCAAGAACGTGCCAATTTCCACAAATTTGGTGTGCGAGATAACGAAGATGAAGGCGATTGCGTATTTGCGTCAGCCGAAAATCGTTCGCGCTTAGAACGTTGGTTAGCTTCGGGTAGTATTGGACAGGCTACTATCCGTCGCATTGTTGATGGCAATCCCGTAATTTACGTTGATATTTACCGCAACCGTGTCAGTGTGAGCACCCGTTGATGATTAAAGGTTTGTTATATATCAGTGCAGTAGGTCTGTTCTTGCTATCAGGCTGTGGCTCTAAAAATAAAATTGCTTGTAGTGATGAGAATGGACTACTTGTCTTGAAAAATGTAGTTACCGAAGCTACAGAAAAGCAGTTACGTTCAGAGAATAGTAACTTAACTTTGTCTTCAATCCGTGCAACAATTGCAAAAATCGGAATGTCTTTTGAAGATATCCGCACATCTAAAAATGATCCTAACAGTAATAAAGTTTTTTGTGAAAGTAAGCTCACGCTTAGCATACCTACTGACCTTCTTAGCGATATACAGGTTGCATTAGAGGAAAGTGGACAGAACGATAACATAGAAAAATTTCTGACGAGCTTTAATTATAAGAAATCAGCAACCGCTGCCAATAAATATCAAATTGATCTTGTTTATAATCTTCAGCCGACCGATGATGGGAAACAGATTTATTCTGAAATAGAAGATAGTATCAATGCTGTTGCTGGTATTAGTTCAATGTTGAATTATGCTTTGTCAAAAAACATAATTATCAACCAGAATTTAGAAGAAAAACGTGCTAAGGAAGAAATTGAGAATCAGGAGGCAGCTTACCATAGGTCAGAATGGCAACAACAGTCCTTCGATGAGATGAATCCTGTACAATTACCTGAGACTAACGTATCCAGTCCTGATGAAATAAGGCCTACAGATGAAATGAGTGTAGTGCAATAAGAAAACAACTCCCCAAAAAAGGCCGTCTGAAACATTTTCAGACGGCCTTTTTTTGTTTTATGTTTTAACTATAAAGCTTCGCTCCTTTTTTGACGAACTCAATCGATTTTTCCTCCATGCCCTGCCGTTGGGCTTTTTGCTTGTCGGCGTAGTCGCGCACTTCCTGTGTGATTTTCATCGAGCAGAATTTGGGACCGCACATTGAGCAGAAGTGGGCGATTTTCGCGCCTTCGGCAGGCAGGGTTTCGTCGTGGAAGCTCTCGGCGCGTTCGGGGTCGAGGCTTAAGCGGAATTGGTCGCGCCAGCGGAACTCAAAACGCGCCTTGCTCAGGGCGTTGTCGCGTAATTGTGCACCCGGCCAGCCTTTGGCGAGGTCGGCGGCATGGGCGGCGAGTTTGTAGGTGATGATGCCGGTGCGCACGTCTTCTTTATCGGGCAGGCCGAGATGCTCTTTCGGGGTAACGTAGCAGAGCATGGCTGTGCCGTACCAGCCGATATTGGTTGCGCCTATGCCCGAGGTGATGTGGTCGTAGCCGGGGGCGATATCGGTAACGAGCGGGCCGAGTGTGTAGAAAGGTGCTTCAAAGCAGTGTTGCAGCTCTTCGGTCATGTTTTCTTTGACGCGTTGCAACGGCACATGGCCGGGGCCTTCGATCATGACTTGGACGTCGTGTTCCCACGCTTTGGCGGTCAATTCGCCCAAGGTGTGCAATTCGGCGAATTGGGATTCGTCGTTGGCATCGGCAATGCAGCCGGGGCGCAGGCCGTCGCCGAGGCTGAACGATACGTCGTAGGCTTTCATGATTTCGCAGATTTCGTCGAAATGCGTGTAGAGGAAGTTTTCCCGATGGTGGGCGAGACACCATTTCGCCATGATGGAGCCGCCGCGCGATACGATGCCGGTGAGGCGGTTGGCGGTCATCGGCACATAGCGCAGCAACACGCCTGCGTGCAGGGTGAAATAGTCCACGCCTTGTTCCGCCTGCTCGATTAAGGTATCGCGTACCAAATCCCAAGTCAGGTCTTCGGCGATGCCGCCGGTTTTTTCCAAAGCCTGATAGATGGGCACCGTACCGATGGGGACGGGTGCGTTGCGGATAATCCATTCGCGCGTTTCGTGGATGTGCGCGCCGGTGGACAAATCCATAATCGTGTCCGCGCCCCAACGCAGCGACCATACCATTTTTTCGACTTCTTCGGTCAGGCTGGAGGTAACGGCGGAGTTGCCCAAGTTGCCGTTGATTTTGACGCGGAAGTTGCGGCCGATAATCATCGGTTCGAGTTCGGGGTGGTTGATGTTGGCAGGGATAATCGCGCGTCCGGCGGCGATTTCTCGGCGCACGAATTCGGGCGTGATTTGGTCGGGATGAGTCGGGATGTTCGCACCGAAACTTTGCCCTGCGTGCTGCTTCAAGAGCTTGGCGTATTCGGGCCGTCTGAAAAGCTCGTCCAGCTTCATGCGTTCGCGTATGGCGACAAACTCCATTTCGGGCGTGATGATGCCGCGGCGCGCATAGTGAAGCTGGGTTACGTTGCTGCCGCTTTTCGCGCGGCGCGGGCGGGTAATTTGGTTGAAACGCAGATGGGCGGTTTTCGGATCGTGCGCGCGTTCGGTGCCGTATTCGCTCGACAGGGTAGGCAGGATTTCGGTATCGCCGCGTTCGTCCAGCCATGCGGTGCGGACGTGCGACAGGCCTTGTTTCAGATCGATGTGTGCTGCCGGATCGCCGTATGCGCCGCTGGTGTCGTACACCGGAATCGGCGGATTGGCTTCCGTACCTTGCGCCGTGTAGGTGTCGTCTTGACGGATTTCACGCAAAGGCACGCGGATGTCGGCGCGGCTGCCTGGGATATAGACGCGGTCGGAATTGGGATATTGGAAGCGGATGCCGATGTCTTCGCTCAAGTCGGAAAGACGGCGCGCCTCATCGCCGGTTTTTTTAGCAGTAGTCATAAAAAATTGCTCCTGTTTCTCGGTTATGAAATGGAAACAGGAGCATTGCTTTTTTCAGACGGCCTTGTGGATATCTTCAATCAACCGTTTAAAATCACATTTGCCGAAACTCCCCACGCAGGTATTATCCTGTTCGGGTGTAAAGGGTATTTCTCAGCCGCTCGGTTTGAAAGCAGCACCCCTGTTTCTTTATTAACGAAAATTAAACCATGCGGACGGTTTTTTGTAAAGCGGCGTTTTTCGCATTTTCTGTCAAAAACGCTTGACAGCGATTCCGTCTTTCCGTATAGTTACAACTTCTGACGCGGGATGGAGCAGCATGGTAGCTCGTCGGGCTCATAACCCGAAGGTCGTAGGTTCGAATCCTGCTCCCGCAACCAAATATAAAAATCCCCTGTAATTGCAGGGGATTTTGCTTTATGCGGTATTTATTGTTGCTTGGATTGATTGAAAGGCCGTCTGAACCATTGGGTTTCAGACGGCCTTTTTTATTGGCCGATGTTATCGGCGGCTAATTCGTTTTTGTCTTTTATTTTGGGTTTGCGTTTTTCAGACGGCCTATTGTTGCTCCGGATCGGTATCGTTGCGCAGGTATTCTTTCAAGCGTTGCAACTCTTTTTTGTCCAACCATTTATTGCGCGAACGTTGCAACAGAATCACCAATGCGGCGATTTCGTTGCGCATATTGGTGCTGAGCCAGAGGAAGCCTTGCCAGTCGTAATGCAGGCGGGCGGCAGGTTTGCTTAGTTCGGCATTGAGCGAAGTATCGATGCGGATGCGGCGGGCGTAGTGGCCTTTGATGAGGCGGACGGTCAGGCGCAGCTCGCGTTGGAGTTGGTTGAAGTGGCGGTCAAGCAGGCGGATTTCGCTTTCGTTGAGCGTGGGCGCGCGCAGTTTGGCGGCGGTGGTCAGGAGCAGCTCGGTGGTGTTGACGATTTTGCGGTGGGCATGCTGCATGGCTTCCATCATATTGTTGCTGATGTGGCTTTCGCCGGATGTGGCAGCTAGATGGCTGCGGCTTTTGACCATGCGGGCGTTGATTTTGCGCATTTTAATCATGTTTTGCTCCAAACGCTCACGGGTCATGCGCTTGCCGTTGCTGATTTCGGCAATCATTTTGGCGCAGTCGGTGAGGTTGTCGGCAAGCATGAAGCGCCACATCAGGGTGGAGCGCAGGGGCAGGAGTTTGGCGGCGGCAATGGCGATGGCGGCACCAATCAAAACGTTCATGGCGCGCATCAGGCCACTGTCGAGCCAATGGTGGCTGCTGTCGCCGATGAGCATGCACATGGTCAAACCGGCAAGCATGGCAACATAACCGTTTTTGCCGACCGCAGACCAACCGGCCACTGCGCTGGCGGCACCGATAATCAGATAGAAGAAAACGCCGTCTTGCAAATAATGCTGATTCAACCATAAAACGGCCAACCCGACGCCCAAACCGATGGCCGTGCCGAGCATACGTTCGACTGCTTTGGAGTAAATCGCACCTTGGAATTGCAGCATGCCGAGGACGACAAAGACGGTCATGCCGATCCACTCGCCGTGTTGCAGGTGGAAGACTTTGGCCAACAGGGTGGAAAACACGATTGCCAAGCCGAGGCGGAGGGCGTGGATATGGCGGCGATAGCGGTAGCGCTCGTAGGCGTTGAGCCAACGTTCGGAAAAATGGAGGCGTTCGGATTGGGCAGGCATGTTGTGAAACGTATGGGTATGTGGGGATGTAAATTATAACTGATTGGTAAAGCAGATGAAATTTGAACTGTTCCCCAACGGTTTGAACTATTGCAGAATTTCTCTACCGCAAGCGGATATAATGGCGGCTTTGAATCAGACAGGCGGTGAAGAAATGGCGACGGTTTTAAGCGCAGGCGTGGATGAAGCGGGACGCGGCCCTTTGGTCGGCAGCGTATTTGCGGCGGCAGTGATTTTGCCGGAACATTTTGACCTGCCGGGTTTGACCGATTCAAAAAAACTGAGCGAAAAAAAGCGCGATATGTTGGCGCAGATGATTAAGGAACAGGCGGTTGCATGGAGCATTGCCTTTGCCGATCCCGACGAAATCCTGCAACTGAACATCCTGCACGCAACCATGGCCGCGATGAAGCGCGCAGTCGAGGGGCTGTCGGTGGCTCCCGATAAAGTGTGGATAGACGGCAACCGCGTGCCGAAAGATTTGAATGTCCCTGCCGAAGCCGTGGTCAAAGGCGACAGCAAAATTATTGAAATCTCTGCCGCTTCGGTTTTGGCCAAAACCGCGCGTGATGCGGAAATGTATGAATTGGCGAAACGCTATCCGCAATACGGGTTTGACCGCCACAAAGGCTACGGCACGGCGCAACATTTGGCCGCGTTGAAACAATACGGCGTCTTGCCGGAACACCGCCGCGATTTCGCACCGGTCAAAACCTTATTGGCACAAGGCAATCTGTTTGAAGAATGAAAGCATATCAAAAGGCCGTCTGAAAGATTTCAGACGGCCTTATTTTTTAGGAAAGTATTATTTCAACGCAGCCAAACACTCTTTAATCAACTCAGGGCCGCGATAAATCAAACCGCTGTACACTTGAATCGCACTGGCGCCCAAGCGGATTTTTTCTGCCGCGTCCGCGCCGTTCATGATGCCGCCGACGCCGATAATTGGCAGTTTGCCGTCAATGCGTTCCGCCAAAAGTTTCAACACCTGATTGCTTTTCTCATGTACGGGCAAGCCGCTCAAGCC
The DNA here is from genome assembly GCF_002863305.2 of Neisseria perflava. Taxonomy (NCBI): domain Bacteria; kingdom Pseudomonadati; phylum Pseudomonadota; class Betaproteobacteria; order Neisseriales; family Neisseriaceae; genus Neisseria; species Neisseria perflava. The sequence goes on along the minus strand of NZ_CP136962.1, from coordinate 1,869,816 downwards.
GCCTTGTTCGCCTGCGAGCGGATGGCTGCCCAAGCTTGATTTGTCGATGGTTGTGTTGGTGGCGATGATGCCGTCCATTTCCACGGATTTGACCACATGGGCGATGTCGTCGATTTGCGCTTCGTCTAAATCCGGCGCGATTTTGACCGCCAGCGGCACATATTTGCCATGCGCGGCCGCCAGTTGCGCCTGTTTGTTTTTCAAGGCTTCCAACAATGCGCTCAATTCGTCGCCGCCTTGCAAGGCGCGTAGGTTTTTCGTATTGGGGGAGGAAATATTGACCGTGATGTAGCTTGCGTGGGCGTAGGCTTTTTCCAAGCAAATCAGATAATCGTCGGCCGCGTTTTCAATCGGTGTAACGGCATTTTTACCGATGTTGATGCCCAAAATGCCTTTAAAGCGGCTGTTTTCAATGTTGCGGATCATCGCGTCGATGCCGTGGTTGTTGAAACCCATGCGGTTGATGATGCCTTGGTGTTCGGGAACGCGGAAAAGGCGCGGCTGCGGATTGCCCGGCTGCGGCTTGGGCGTTACCGTGCCGATTTCGACAAAGCCGAAACCCAAAGCGGCAAACGCATCGATACACTCGCCGTTTTTGTCCAAACCTGCCGCCAAGCCGACCGGATTGGGCAGCTGCAAACCCATCAGCTCGGTTGGCCGGGTGTGGCTGTCCACTTTGGGCAGCAGGCCGAGTTTTTCGATAGAACGCAAACTGTTGAGCGTGAAATGATGGGCCTTTTCTGCATCGAAACGGAACAGGATAGGGCGGACGAGTGAATACATGGCGGCGGCTTTCTGAATGGTTGATGAATTTGGCGTTATTTTACCTGAAACCGTCAAACTGCCCCAAACGTCTGTATCGATATGATTTTATTGTTTGGCGTCAAATGAAAATAAATAGGGCTTTTGCGTGTATTCGGATAGTTTATTAAAATGGCAAAAGAGAGGTTTTTCAGACGGCCTGATGGATGTATCAAAAGGCCGTCTGAAAAGTTTTGATTTGATTGTTTACCTGATACAGGAATATTTTTATGAAACAGGCGGTTGATCCTTATGCGAGTTTCCGTGAGCTGACGTTGCGGGGGATAATTCTCGGCGCGTTGATTACGGTGATTTTTACGGCATCCAATGTGTATTTGGGCTTGAAGGTGGGCTTGACTTTTGCGTCTTCGATTCCGGCTGCGGTAATTTCGATGGCGGTTTTGAAGTTTTTTAAAGGCAGTAATATTCTGGAAAATAATATGGTGCAGACTCAGGCTTCGGCTGCGGGTACGCTCTCCAGTATTATTTTTATTCTGCCGGGTTTGCTGATGGCTGGTTATTGGGCGGGCTTTCCGTTTTGGCAGACTACGCTGCTGTGTATGTCCGGCGGTATTTTGGGCGTGATTTTCACTGTGCCTTTGCGTTATGCGATGGTGGTGAAGAGCGATTTGCCTTATCCGGAAGGCGTGGCGGCGGCCGAGATTTTGAAGGTCGGCGACCATGATGCGGACCAACAGGAAGGCGGCAGCGGTATCAAGGAATTGGTGTCGGGCGGCGCTCTGGCCGGTTTGATGAGCTTCTGCGCAAGCGGTTTGCGCGTGGTGGCGGACAGCGCGAGCTTTTGGTTTAAAGGTGGCGCGTCGGTGTTTCAAGTGCCGATGGGCTTTTCTTTGGCTTTGCTGGGCGCGGGCTATTTGGTCGGCCTGACCGGCGGTATCGCGATTTTGCTGGGTATCTCGATTGCTTGGGGCGTGGCCGTGCCTTATCTGTCGGCACATATTCCGCAACCTGCCGATATGGAGATGATTCCTTTTGCGATGTCTTTGTGGAAGGAAAAAGTTCGTTTTATCGGCGCGGGTACGATCGGTATTGCGGCTATTTGGACGCTGTTGACTTTGATGAAACCGATGGTCGAGGGTATGCGCCTGTCTTTCCGCAATTTCGGCGGTGCGCAGATGACCGAACGCACGGAACAGGATTTGTCGCCTAAGGCGATGATTGCCTGGGTGTTGGCGATGATGCTGGTGTTGGGCGTGTCTTTCTTCCACTTTATCGGCGACTCGCATATTTCCGGCGGTTTGGCTTGGCTGTTGGTGGTCGTATGTACGCTGCTGGCTTTGATTATCGGCTTTTTGGTGGCGGCGGCTTGCGGTTATATGGCTGGTTTGGTTGGTTCGTCTTCCAGCCCGATTTCGGGTGTGGGCATCGTCTCTATCGTTATTATTTCGCTGGTGTTGCTGCTGGTCGGTGAATCCGGCGGCTTGATGGCTGATGAGGCAAACCGCAAATTCCTGCTGGCGTTGACGCTGTTTTGCGGCGCGTCTGTGATTTGTGTGGCTTCGATCTCCAATGACAATCTGCAGGATTTGAAAACGGGTTATCTGGTCAAAGCAACGCCTTGGAAACAGCAGGTTGCGTTGATTGTCGGCTGCGTTGTCGGTGCCGTGGTGATTTCGCCTGTGTTGGAGCTTTTGTATGAAGCCTACGGCTTTACCGGCGCGATGCCGCGTGAAGGCATGGATGCAGCCCAAGCACTTGCCGCGCCTCAGGCAACTTTGATGACCACCATTGCCCAAGGTATTTTCTCGCACAATTTGCAATGGGATTATATTTTCACCGGCGTGGGCATCGGCGTGGCGTTGATTGCGGTCGATTTCACATTGCGCAAATCTTCCGGCGGCAAGCGCGCTTTGCCGGTATTGGCTGTGGGCATGGGCATTTACCTGCCGCCGTCTGTGAATATGCCGATTGTAATCGGCGCGGTATTGGCGGCTGTGTTGAAATCCGTCATCGCCCGCCGTCAGGAAAACCGTGAAGGCCGTCTGAAAAATGCGGAACGTATCGGTACGCTGTTCTCCGCCGGTTTGATTGTCGGCGAGAGCCTGATCGGTGTGATTATGGCGTTTATCATCGCCTTCTCCGTAACCAACGGCGGTTCGGATGCGCCTTTGGCCCTGAACCTGGAAAACTGGGATACGGCCGCCAAATGGCTTGGCTTGGCGTTTTTTGTTTTCGGTATGTTCGTGTTTGCACGCCGCGTGTTGAAAGCAGGACGTTAAGTTTGTAGGTTGAGAAAAGGCCGTCTGAAACCCAAAAAATTGGGGTTTCAGACGGCCTTTTTAGTGGAAATTTGTTTGGAATGATTTTAGGAAGTTTGGGTATAATTATCGCGGGGCTAGGTAGTGAAACAGCCCCATGGCAGTGGGGCTGTTTTATTTGAACCTCCCCAGAAAGGAGAGTTTCAACATGAAACGAACCAAGCCGAAAGGTCGTTCATGGCTGAGACTGCGGACAGTCGTTAAGATTATCTTAACCCTGTTCCTGCTCTTAGTCAATTAAACGGCTGAAAACAAAAAACTGTTTTTCAGTTTCCGCCTGTTTGTCATGAACAGGCGGTTTTTTGTTGCTTAACGCTGATTCAAACAATCTGCAATCGCTTTGGCAATTTTGGCACTGGCGCCTTGGTGTTGCGAAATGAATTGTTCGGTGTGGCTGATCAGCTGTTGGCGCAGTGTTTCGTCGTCGAGGTATTGGCGCGTGGTTCTGTACCAGGCTTCGGCAGTTTCGACGCGGACGGCGGCTTTGGCTTCGACTGCGCCTTTGCAGGCTTGGGCGAAGTTGTAGTTGGAGTAGCCGAAGAGGGTGGGGACGCGGCAGGAGATAGGTTCGATGATGTTTTGACAGCCGGCATCAACGAGGCTGCCGCCGACGAAGGCAATGTCTGCGCTGAGGTAGTAGGCGGCAAGCTCGCCCATGCTGTCGCCTATCCAAACCTGTGTATCGGGGGAAACGGGTTGTCCGTCGCTGCGTTTTTGGACGGTATAACCAAGTGATTTGGCAGTATCGTAGGCCGTCTGAAAGTTTTCAGGGTGGCGCGGGACGATGACCAGCAAGGCATTGCCGCGGTAGCCCTGCCATGCTTTGAGGAGCAGCTCGGCTTCGTCTGTGCCTTTGTACACGCGCGTGCTGGCGCAGACGACGACGGCTCGTGCACCGATGCGTTCTTTAAAGGCGACGGCAAGTGGGCGCGAGTCGTCGGGGGGCGCGATGTCGTATTTGGTGTTGCCGCAGACGTGGACGTTGGATGCGCCGATGAGGTGCAGGCGTTCGGCATCGGCGGCGGTTTGGGCAAAGCAGCCGGAGAGGGTCTGCATGGCAGGCTCGACCAGCTTGCGGATTTTGAGGTAGCCGCGTTGGGATTTTTCGGAGAGGCGCGCGTTGGCCAAAAAGAGGGGAATGCCTGCTTCTTGGCAGCCGTGCATCAGGTTGGGCCAGATTTCGGTTTCCATCAAAATGCCGCAGATGGGGCGGTGTTCGGCTAAAAATCGGGCGACCCATTCGGATTTGTCGTAGGGCAGGTAACGGCATTGCGCATCGGGAAACAGGGATTGCGCGGTGGCGCGGCCGGTCGGCGTCATTTGGGTAATCAGAAACGGCGAGTCGGGAAAATGGCGGCGCAATGCCTGCACCAAAGGTTCGGCCGCACGCGTTTCGCCGACGGATACGGCGTGTATCCAAATCGGGCGTTGTACGGGATTGGGATACGCCTGCCCGAAACGCTCGTCCCAATGCTCGAGATAGTCTGGGGATTTGAGGGCGCGGCGGCGCAGGTGGCGGCGGATCAGGAAGGGGGCGAGGTGCCACAGCGTGGCGTAAAGGCGGCGTATCATGCTTACGGGTCTTGTGTCGGAATAGGCCTATTTTATCGGAAACTGAAACGGAAGATATAGCTTTGATGCGGGTTTTACGCAAAGGAAACAGGCCGTCTGAAAGGTTTCAGACGGCCTTTAATGCAGGCATAAACGCTTTTACTTCACTTGCGCCATGTATTTTTTCAGACGGCCTTTGCTTTGCATGGCGCGATTTTCCATTTCATCGACAACGGCTTGTGCTTTGGTTTTGTTCACCGGTTTGCCGACCTGAATCACGCCGCTCATGTTCATCATGCGGTGTGGCGGGCAGGTGTAGACGTATACACCTTCTTTGTCGAGTTTGAGGGTGAAGTCTTTGCCGTCTTCGGAGAGGAAGTCGGCAACGCCCTCGGGCAGGGCTTTGCTTTGCACCCAGTGGCCGCTGTTAGTAGCTTTGAAGGTTACGGTGTCGCCGACTTTGGCGTTGACGTAGCCGGGCTCGAACACCATGCTGCCGTCTTTGCCGTTGTCGAGCATTTTGATTTCGTGGTTGGCGGCGTATGCGCTAAGGGAAGCGGTCAGCATCAGGAGGAAGAGGGATTTTTTCATGGAGAAAGTCCTTTCTAAGGATAAAAAAATATGGTGCGGGCTGATGAGTCGGAGAGGCAAGCCTTGGGTTTACCGCCCTCTCCCTAATCCTCTCCCGCAGGAGAGGGGATAAATTGCAGGGAGTTTGCAGGCCGGATGCTCAAATCCGACATTTGCAGGAGCGGTTAAGTTACGCACTCTTCCGCATCGGGCGGATAACGGGCAGGCCTTTGCTGTCGTACAAAAGCTCGATGTCCACTTTGTACAATCTGCCGATCATGTCCGCCTGCAACACGTCCTGCGGCGCGCCCTGCGCCTGTACTTTGCCTTCGCCGAGCAGAATCACGCCGTCTGAAAACTGCGCGGCGAGGCTCAAATCGTGCAACACCATCAGTGTAACCAGATTGTGTTCGTGCGTGTATTGCACCACGCGTTCTAAAAGATTGAGTTGATGGTGCATATCCAGCGCGCTGACCGGTTCGTCCAGCATCAGGATTTCGGGGCGGCGCAGCATGACTTGGGCAAACATCACGAGCTGCCGCTGTCCGCCGGAAAGCCGCATGACGTCGCGGTGTGCCAGATGGCCGATGCCCAGCTCCGCCATGATACTTGCGGCTTCGTGCAGCAGTTCGTCGCCGACGTGCATGTGCAGCGCGTCCATGCGGCCGAGCAACACGACTTCCAGTGCGGTCAGCGAGGCTTCGGCGGCGGTGTCCTGCGGCATATAGCCTATGCGTTTGCGCCAGCTTTGCAGGTGGATTTTGCTCAACGCTTCGTCGCCGTAGCGGATGGTGCCTTTGTGCGCCACTTCGCCGAAAATCGTTTTCATCAGCGAGGATTTGCCCGTGCCGTTGGGGCCGAGCACGGAATAGACTTTGCCTTGTTCCAGCGTCAAATCGATACTGTCGGCGACCACATAATCGCCGCGCCGGATGTGTACGTTTTCAAGTTTCAACATTTCAGACGGCCTATCGTTTCGTTAATACAATCCAGAAGAAGAACGGCACGCCGACAAACGACGTAACGATGCCGACCGGAAACAGCGCGCCCGGGATAATTACCTTGGACAACACGCTCGCCACCGATAAAAACGCCGCCCCCGCCAGCATCGCGCCGGGCAGGAAGAAACGCTGGTCTTCGCCCAAAAGAATCCGCGCCACATGCGGCGCAACCAAGCCGATAAAGCCGATCACGCCGACAAAACTGATGGCCGTTGCCGTCATCACCGCCACCAACACCAGCGTTTTCAGGCGCAAAAATTGCAGATTGATGCCCAGCCCGACGGCTCGTTCTTCGCCCAAGCGCAGCGCGGTCAGCTTCCACACGTCGCGCGAAAGCAGAAACACGCATACCGCCGTAACCGCTGCCGTAACGATGACCGTCTCCCAAGTCGCCTTGGTCAGGCTGCCGAACAGCCAAAACAGAATCTGCTGCGAAATCTCAGGCGCGGCGATAAATTGAATCAGCGACAAAATCGACTGAAACAGAAATAACAGCGCAATCCCCACCAACACCAACATCGCCGAGTTGAAGCGGCGTGCCGAAGCAAACAGAAACAAGATGCCCGAAGCCAGCATGGTCATCACAAACGCACCGATGGGAACGGCGACCGTTTCAGGCAGCCCGAAACCGCCGAACGCGATCACCGCCGACGCGCCCAAACCCGCCGCCGCCGCCAAGCCCAGCGTATAAGGGCTGGCCATCGGGTTGTTCAGGAGCGTTTGAATTTCCGCACCGCCGACACCTAAAGCCGCGCCGACCACCAAGGCCATCACCGCAATCGGCAGGCGCAAATCCATCACAATCAGGCGGTTCATTTCATCGACTTCGGGTTTGCCCAGCAAAACATTGACCACTTCGCCGACGGGCAGCGTGTCCGTCATCGCAGGGCCGGTGGCGATGTCGAATAGGAAACTGACCGCCGCGATGACTAAAAACATCAACACAATCAACCAACGCTTGCCTTCCAACTTGCGCTGGTTTTTCACAATCTCGGCGACAACCGAATCATTCATGTTTCAAACCTTTAAAAAAGAGTGTTGTGAAAGGGGAGAAACAGGTTTGCCTTTTTCTTCCGCAAAAATTTCAGACGGCCTTCCGATTTAAAAGGCCGTCTGAAAATCTAAACTACCTTATTGTCCTTTCGGGTAGAGGTAGAACGTACCATTTGGTACAACCGGCAGGTTTTGGCGGTAGAAGTCCAGATAGGTCTTCTCAGGGTTGAAATCCTTAAACAACTGCGGATAAATCGCTTTGGCCATAAACTGAATCGATGCGCTGTCGGACAGCGTGCGCGAGTTGGCGTGGTAGGCAGCGTAGAGGCGGTTGTTTTTAATCGCAGGCAGGTTGGCCCAGCCGGCGCGTTTGGCAAAGCCGGCCAAGCGTTTTTCCGCTTCCGCTTTCGGAATGCCCCAGCCCATTACCATGGCGGCAGGGTTTTTCTTCAATTCGGTTTCGCGGCCGGTAATCACGATGACGTCGGGTTTGGCGGCGAGGACTTTTTCAGGGTTGATCGGGCCGTAGAATTCAACCGAAGAAGCGGCGATATTGTTGCCGCCGACCAGTGTCGCCATCGAACCCCACATGCTCTTGCCGAAGGTAACGCTGTGTTCGGCAGGGCCTTTGTTGCCGAACTCGACATAGACTTTAGGCTTGGGCAGGTTGGCTTTTTGCACGCGCGCCTGGATGGTGTCGGCAACGCGTTTGTAATCCGCCGCCAGTTTGTCGGCTTTTTGCTGCTGGCCGGTCAATGTGCCGATGAGTTTGGTCGATTGAACGTGTTTGGCGACCGTTTGCGCGTTGTAGTCCAACACGACGATGGGGATGCCGGCTTTGTTGATGCGGTCGAGATCGGAACCCAAAGCCTTGTATTGCCATTCGGCCAAAACCAGCAAATCGGGTTTCAATGCCAATACTTTCTCAATCGAGAATGTGCCGACTTCCACTTCGCCTACGTCGGCAAGCTGGTTCAACTTAGGCACGGCTTTGCTGAATGCCGCCCAGCTTGGCGGCGCCCAGTCGGCCCAAACTGCTTTGGAAAAACCGACGACGTTGTCCAGCGCGGTTTTACCGCCGATGGCCATGTAGTCTTGGTAGTAGAAGCCCAAAACCACACGTTTGGCTGGCAGGTCGACGGTTACCTTACGGCCGACGGTATCGGTCAGCTGAACGGGTTTGGCAAAAGCGGATACGGAGCCGACGGACAAAGCGGCGGCGGCAATCAAAGCAGAAAGTTGCGTAAATCTCATAAATCATTCCTTTAGAATATGATGATAATTACTATCTTTTAGTAAATTTACAAGGTATTGAATCTTTTTTCAAGTGAATGTAGGGATAGACATATTTCGGAATAAAAAGTTTCATCATTAAAACGAAGGGATAGTGTTGATATAGGGCTTGGGTGTACTGAAGACCTGGTTAAAAGGAATGATATGGGGTACCTAAAGCCATAGTGGGCAGTAGCAGGAAGTGATAAGTAAAGGGTTTTTTATTGCAAAAAATAAAAGGTATCCGGTTGAATACAGCAGGCCGTCTGAAACCTTGTAATCGGGGTTCAGACGGCCTTTGGTGTAGGCATAAAAGCTTTTATTTCACTTGCGCCTTATATTTTTCAGACGGCCTGTAAGCAGTGTTTGGGAAAAGTGAAAAAGGTTGGTTTTTGAAATGGCGAAATAGGGAAGAAGAGGGCTTGAGGGAGAATCGGGCATAAACTAAAAATGGGGACGAATAAAAAGGGCGTGTATCGAAACACGGCCCTTTTTAGAGATTCAGACGGCCTGTGATTCCGCCTGTTCGCTTTGGTTGAGGATTTTAATCAGTTTTTCGGCTTTTTCCGGGTCTTCGCAGCGCAGGATTTTGGCGGCATCGTTTTCGAGATGGCCGGTGTGGCTGTGCAGGATGATGTTTTTAACCGAAAGCAGGTTGTTGGGGTTCATGGAGAATCGGCGCAGGCCCATGCCGAGCAATAGGCGGGTGAAGACGGTATCGCCGGCCATTTCGCCGCAGATGGAGACGCCTTTTTCCATACGGTTTGCCGTGCGGATGATGTGTTGCAGCGTTTTGAGGACGGCAGGGTGGCCGGGTTGGTAGAGGTGGCTGACGCTGTCGTCGCCGCGGTCGACCGACAGGAGGTATTGAATCAGGTCGTTGGTACCGATGGAAACGAAGTCGACGAGCTTGAGGATGCTGCCGACGGTCATGGCGGCGGACGGGATTTCGATCATGCAGCCGATGCTGACCGGGCCGAAGGTTTCGCCGCGTTCGGTCAGCTGGCGTTGGGCCGTGTCCAGATGGATAAGGCATTGGCGCACTTCGGAAATGGATGTAATCATCGGCCACATCATGCGCACGGGGCCGTGGGCGGCGGCGCGGAGGATGGCGCGCATTTGGGTGCGGAACATGACCGGCTCGGCGAGGCACAAACGGATGCCGGTCAGTCCGAGCGCGGGGTTGAGGCTGCCGTTGGGTGTGCTGTTTTGGCCGAACCAGCGCGGATTTTTATCGACACCCAAATCGACGGTGCGGATGGTGATGTTTTTGCCTTTGAGTTTTTTGACAATGCCGGCATAGACTTCGTATTGTTCGTCTTCGGTCGGCATGTTGTCGCGGTTGAGATAAAGAAATTCGCTGCGGAACAGGCCGACGCCGTCTGCGCCGAAGTTGTGCAGGGCTTTGATGTCTTCGGCGGATTCGATGTTGGCCAAAAGTTCGATGTTGATGCCGTCGGCCGTGGTGGCGGCGGTTTTTTTGATTTTGTTGAGTTCGCGCTTGTGGCTGCGGTATTCGCGGGCGAGGCGGCGGTATTCGTTGAGGACGACTTCGTCGGGGTCGATGATGAGGATGCCGTTGATGCCGTCGACGATGACGATTTCGTTTTCGGTAATGAGTTTGCGGGCGTTGTGCAGGCCGATGACGGACGGGATGTCGAGGCTGCGGCCTAAGATGGCGGTGTGGCTGGTCGGGCCGCCGGCATCGGTTACGAAGGCGGTAATGTGCTGCTCTTTGAACAATACGGTATCGGCAGGCGAGAGGTCGTGCGCGATGAGGACGGTGTCGTCAAACAGGTTGCCGGCGAGGTTGATTTCGTTGCTTTGTCCGACAAGGTTGTTGTGGATGCGGCGGACGACTTGGAGCATGTCCTGTTTGCGTTCGCGCAGGTAGTCGTCGTCGATGCTGTCAAACTGGGCGGCGAGTTTGTCGCTTTGTTGTTTCAATGCCCATTCGGCGTTGATTTTCTGTTCGCGCAAAATGTCGATGGGTTCGCGCGAGAGGGTGACGTCGGTCAGCAGCATGAGGTGCAGGGAGATGAACGCGCCCAATTCGGTCGGGGCATTTTCGGGAATCGCACCGCGCAGCTGTTCCAATTCTTTGCGCGTGGCTTTGATGGCGTTGTCGAAACGGGCGACTTCGGCCTCGAGCTTGTCGGGATCGATGTCGTATTGGGGAACTTCCGCCGCGCCGCGCGTGATGAGGTGGGCGTGGCCGATGGCAATGCCTTTGCCTGCGGCCACACCGTGTAGGACGATGCTCATTATTCGCCCTCGCCGAAGTAGTCGTTGATGAGGTCGGTCAATGCCTGCATGGCGGCGGCTTCGTCTGCGCCGTCTGTTTCCAGCTCAATCACGGTGCCTTTGGCGGCGGCCAGCATCATCAGGCCCATGATGCTTTTGCCGTTGACACGGTTGCCGTTTTTGGTGACCCAGACTTCGCTTTGGAATTGGGAGGCGGTTTGGGTGAATTTGCTGGAGGCGCGCGCGTGCAGGCCGAGTTTGTTGATGATTTCGATTTCTTGTTTGAGCATGGATGTCCCCTAATGGTTGTAAAGTGAATGTTTTCAGACGGCCTTAGCCGTTTCTTTGCACACCAGGTCTTCGGGTGCGGATGTAATGGCGAAAATGCCCCGGATGGCGGCTTCTTTGACGGTTTCGGTGAAGTCGGAGAGGTTTTCGGCTTGTGATGAGTATTGGATGGCTTTAATCATCATCGGGGCGTTGAGGCCGGTCAGGATGGCGGATTTGTTTTCGCGCACCAGCCGGCGTGCGGCGTTGCACGGGGTGGCGCCGAAGATGTCGGTCATGATCAGTACGCCGCGGTTGTCGGGAAATTCCTGCAAGGCGGCGATGGCGTTGTTGATGATGTCGTTTTGGTCTTCATTGGGCTGAACGCCGAGAATACGGACGTTTTCGGGAAAGCCGTTGGGGAAGAAATGGTGGGTCAGCCCTTGGTAGGCTTCGCCTATGGTTTCGTGCGTGATGATAAGCAGGCCGATCATGATGTGTTCCTAGTGTTGGTTTGAGGCCGTCTGAAAACCTTTCAGACGGCCTTGGTTTTATTTGTTGTTTAAGGCGTAGATTTCGCCGAGGTTGCGCCAGCAGCCGGCGGCATCCATGCCGTAGCCGAAGACGTAGCGGTTGGGCACGTCTAAACCGATATAGTCGGCTTTGGTCGGTTTTTCTTTGTCGATCAGCTTGTTGGCAAATACGGCCGCACGGCAGCTTGCCGCGCCCATTTCCAACAGTTTTTCCTGAATGGCGGCCATGGTGTGGCCTTCGTCTAAAATATCGTCCAAAACGATTACATGACGGCCTTTGATTTGCTCGGGGTCGGGCATGCGTTTCCAGTTGAACGCGCCGCCTGCGAGTTTGTCGCCGTAGCGGGAAACGTGGACGTAGTCAAAGTCCAAAGGAAAGCGTAACAGCGGCAGCAGCTGCCCTGTAAACACTACCGCACCACCCATGACAGGCAAGAGCAGGGGGTATTTGTCGCCCAAGTCGCGGGTGATGTCGTCAGCAACTTTTTGCAAGGCCGCGCGGCATTGTTCTTGGTCAAACAGCAAGTCGGCATTGTCCAGCATGGCTTGGGTTTCAAGGCGTTTGGTTTCTAAGTCGGTCATGATAGGTCGTGTTGAGTGCGGTTAAAAACAAATTATATAGCGGATTCAATCAATTTTCGATACAAGGCGCGGCAATAGTGTAGTGAAAGCGAAGGGAATTTGAGCAGACTACGTTCAGACGGCCTTTTGCCCTTCCGCTTCGTCCACCAGCAAAAATGCCGTCAAAGCCAAAGCGGTCAATACCGCCGTCAACACCATCGCCCGTCCGTAATTGTCCGCACCGGCGCGTCCGAGATAATCGTAAATCAAAGTGGTCAGCGTCTGCCATTCGGGACGCGACAGGAATAATGTGGCCGCAAATTCGCCGATACACGTTGCTGAAGCCAAAGTCAGACCGCGCCGCAAGGCCGGTTTCAATAAAGGCGCGGTTACATAACAGGCCGTCTGAAAACAGTTTGCGCCCATGGTGCGCGCCGCCGCCGCGTAATCTTTGGGCAAACCGTCCCACGCGGCCAGTACGTCTTTGGCCACAAACGGATACGCCAACAGCGCATAAGTCGCCGTCAGCAGCCACAGCGAAGCCGTCCATTGCGGATAGAGCAGCAATACGCCAAACGCGATGCACACGGGCGACACCATAAACGGCAAAAACATCAGCGCGCGCAACCACGCCATTTGCCGTGCCGCCGCCGCATACAGCACGCCCAAAACCGTCGCCGCCGCCACCGCTGCCGCAGAGAAACGGATCGTGTTCCACGCAGCCGCCCACGTTTGCGCTTCCAGCAAAACCGCCCACGAAGAGCCTGCCGCTGCTGCCTTGAGCCATACCGCCGCCAAAGGCAGCAGGCAGCACAGCACCAACATGGCCAATACCGTTGCCGTCAGCCATTTTTCCCAAGCCCGTACCGGCGCGCGCGGAGGTAAAGGCGAGACTGATTTATCCACCGCCACGCGCTTACTCCAATACGCATACAAACCGCCGGCCGCCGCCGTAGCCACCAGCACCAGCCACACCAACACCGACGCACGCGCCATGTCCAACTCGTACGCCACCAGCCGGTAGATTTCCACTTCCACCGTTGCAAAACGTTCGCCGCCGAGCAGCAAGGCCAGTCCGAAGCCTGAAAAACAATATAAAAACACCAAGCACGCGCCGCCGGCGACCCACGCGCGCACCACCGGCCATTCGACCCAGACAAACCGCCGCCACGCATCCGCGCCCAACGATTGCGCCGAGAGCAACCGTGCCTGCGGCACGCGCACAAATCCCTGATACGCCGAGCGCACCAAAACCGGCAGGTTGAAAAACACATTGCCGTAAATCAGCAGCCACGGCGTGTCCTGCCAACCTGCCGCCAGCATGCCGTGTGCGCCGAACAAGGCCAGCACGCCCATGCCCGCCACCAAAGTCGGCATCACGAAAGGCAGCATCAGCAGACGCAAAACCATACGCCGTCCGGCAAAATCCATCCGCGCCAGCACCCACGCCGCAGGCACGCCCAAAGCTGTAACCAAGACGCAGGTCAAAACCGCCTGCGCTACCGTCCAGCCTAAGCGCAGGCGCATATAGTCATCAGCCACCACTTCCGCCCAAGCGCCCTCGCCGTCGTAAAACGCCAGCGACAGCAAAGGCGCGGCCACCATGACCGCCAAGAAACCCAAAGGCAGCAGCAACAGCGCACACCGCCGAATCCAAACCTGCATCGATGCGTACCCGAGAATAAAAACGCCTATTTTAGCCCGAGTTCGGCGCAGAAGGTGGTATTCCTGCCCTTGTTTTCAGACGGCCTGGGCAGCCTGACGGATAAAACTGATGTTTATTCAAAATTTTCAAACATTTACGAAATGTCTTCAAAAAGGCAACATAATTGGTTGGGCATTTTTGATACAATCCGCCGCTTCAAAAAATCAAATAAATCAAAAACAAGGAAACATTATGACCACTACACGTCCCCAAACCTACGATACCGTCTCGCGCGCATTGCACTGGCTGACCGTACTCGGTTTCATCGGCATCCTGACCACCATCGCCATCTGGACCATTTATGACGGCGAAGAATGGGTCGGCGCACTCTTCGGCGTACACAAATCCATCGGTTTCATCACGCTGCTGGTGATTATCGTGCGCATTGTTTGGGCCTTGCTCAATGCATCCAAACGTCCTGCCGCCGACAGCTTTGCCGCCAAAGCCGGCCACCTTGCCCTTTACGTCCTCATGCTTGCCGTTCCCGTTATCGGCATGATCCGCCAATACGGTAGCGGCCGCGGCCCGTTGAAAGTATTCGGTGTCCAAGTGATGCAGGGTTCGCCTGAAAAAATCGAATGGATGGCCAACCTCGGCAATATGGCGCATGGCAAACTCGGCTGGCTGCTCTTCGCGCTGGTCGCCGGCCACATCGCCATGGTCGTCGTCCACCGCATTCAAGGCCACGACGTTTTGTACCGCATGATCGGCCGTCGTCCTTAAATATAAAACGGTAAACAGACAAGGCCGTCTGAAAACAGTTTGACCAAGCAAAAACTGTTTTCAGACGGCCTTTTTGTATTTGTGTTAATCTGCAAAAGTAGGGCAGGCATTTTGCCTGACTGTTGTCTAAATACTGTAAACCATACCGAGAAACACCATGACTGCTCCCATCCTCGCCATCACCTCCGGCGAACCGGCCGGCATCGGCCCCGACATCTGCCTTGATTTGGCTTTCGCCGACCTTCCTTGCCGCCCCGTTGTTTTGTGCGATAAAAACCTGTTGGCGCAAAGGGCCGGACAGCTCGGCAAGTCCGTTATCCTGCGCAATTTTCAAACCCAAGCGGCCGATCCGTTGCCCAAGGGCGAACTCGAAGTCCTGCATATTCCCTTAGCTGCCGAATGTCGGGCGGGCGAACTCAATCCTGCCAATGCCGCGTATGTCCTCCGGCTGCTGGATACAGCGTATCAAGGCATTTCAGACGGCCTGTTTGCCGGTATGGTGACTGCGCCGCTGCATAAAGGCATCATCAACGATGCCCACGCAGGCAACGGCTTTTTCAGCGGCCACACCGAATACCTCGCCGAAAAAAGCCATACCGAACAAGTCGTCATGATGTTGACCGGCTGCGGCCTGCGCGTGGCGTTGGTGACCACCCATCTGCCGCTGAAAGACATTTCCGCCGCCATCACGAAGCCTTTAATCGAGTCGGTTACCCGCATTCTTGAACACGACCTGCGCCATAAGTTCGGCATAGCCAAACCGGTCATCCTCGTTACCGGCCTCAATCCCCACGCCGGCGAAGGCGGCCATTTGGGACACGAAGAAATCGACACCATTATTCCGGCACTTCATGCCCTGCAGGCCGAAGGCATAGACGCACGCGGCCCTTATCCGGCCGATACCGTGTTCCAACCCTTCCTGCTCAAAGATGCCGATGCCGTCCTCGCCATGTATCACGACCAAGGCCTGCCGGTGCTCAAATACGCCGGTTTCGGCGAAGGCGTGAACATTACCCTCGGCCTGCCCTTTATCCGCACCTCCGTCGATCATGGCACGGCCTTGAGCTTGGCAGGCACGGGCAAAGCCGATTCCGGCAGCCTGATGACCGCCGTCCGCGCCGCGCTCGATATGGCGCACAATATGCAGAAACAGGCCGTCTGAAGCGGAAAGGTTGAATCATTTGTCGGCGTAAAGTGTTCCTGTAAGAGCATCATCAGGAAATATTTATCTGCCGATTTGATGAGGCCGATGAGTGTTTGGACAATAATCAGCGTTTTATTGTAAAAACCATATATAACAAGGCCGTCTGAAACCCAGATGTTTAGGGTTTCAGACGGCCTTTCAGTTTTTTGGTTTACCAAATTTCAGACAAAGTTTCTTTGACTTTGGCCTTCACTTCCGCACCGAAGCGGCGGCTGAGCATTTTGCTGAAATCGTCTTGCGGCGTGTAGTTGACCAGCTCGGGGGCTTTGACGACATCGCGGGCGACGCTGTAAATGCTGCCGAAGTCGTCAATCAGGCCGACCTGTTTGGCTTCTTTGCCGGTGTAAATACGGCCGCTGAAAACGTCGGGATACTGTTTGTCTTTCAACCTTGCGCCACGGCCGAGTTTGACGGCTTTGATGAATTCTTGGTGGATATCGCCCAACATGCTTTCCCAAATTTGGGTTTGAGCCGGCGTTTCAGGCGTGAAAGGGTCGCCCATGCCTTTGTTGCTGCCGGCGGTTTTCAGACGGCGTTTGACACCGGCTTTGTCCATCAGGCCGGTAAAGTCGAAACCGCCACCGATCACACCGATGCTGCCGACAATGCTGGAAGGGTCGGCATAAATTTTGTCGGCTGCGGCGGCAATGTAGTAGCAGCCGGAAGCGCACATGTCTTCGGCAACGAGGTAAACGGGGATGTCTTTGTGTTCGGCTTTGAGGCGGCGGACTTCGTTAAAGGCCGTGTTGGACACGACAGGCGAACCGCCGGGGCTGTTGGCGCGGATGATGATGGCTTTGGCGTTGCCGTTTTCGTAGGCGGCTTCCATGCTGTCGCGCAGGATTTGGACTTGGTCGTCGATGTCGTTGCCGATTTCGCCGGTCAGGTCGATAACGGCGGTGTGTTCGCTGCGGGCTTGGACCGATGTGGTTTTTCCTTCTTCTTCCGCCAGGCCGAAAATCAGGCTGAGGAAGATGAGGACGGCGACGCCGCGCCAGATGTTGCGCCAAATGCGGGCGCGGCGTTGTTCTTGGTAGGCGGCGAGGAGGACTTCGCGCAGGGTGTTGCGCTCCCAGTTGTCAACTGGAGTGGAGGCGGAAGAGGGTGTGTTTTGGGCATCGCCTTCACGGTGGATTCGGTATTGCATGATGTAATGTGCTTTCGTGCAGGCCGTCTGAATGTTCAGACGGCCTTATCGGTTTTAGTTGATGGAATAGCCGCGCAGGTATTGCGTGCGCTCGCGGGTCATGCGGGTTTCACACTGCAGGCGCAGGTATTCTGCTTGTGCGGCGTTGTCTGCGGACGCGGCTGCTTGTTGGCAGTTAAGTTTTTTGCTTTGAATCCAGGCGCGTTGCTCGCCAAGGATTTGTTGTTTGACATCGCTGTCCATACCGCCCCAGAGGTCGTTGATCTCGCCGTCCGCCTGACGGTTTTGCGCGCGCGCGTTGTCAAGTTCGCTTTGGCTGAGGCCTGGCGGCTCGTTGCGTTGGGTTTCATGGTCGGGGCGCAGGACTTCGTAATCTGAATCGTCGCCGTCATCGGTCAAACCGACGGCTTGGCTGGCGGCGTTGTTTTCAAGGATGTCTTGCGGATTGAGGGTGGGCGGCTCTTCCGTGTTTTGGTTTTGCAGCAGTTTGATGGCCTGCTCTTTGGACACGGGTTTGCCGTCTATCATGACGATGCTTTTTACGCCGTAGGGCAGCAGGGTGGCGGAAAGGGTTTGGGCGGTGGAACTCAGGGTATTGTCTTCGAAAACCGGTTTGCCGTCTTTGTCGGGGGTGTAGAGCAGGGTGGTGCTGAACGTGTTGTTTTCAAAGGTCAGGTTGCTGCCCATCAGTTTTTGTTCGAGCATGTCGGACAACGGGGTGCTGCCGTAAATCAGCGGGCTGTTGTCTATGGCCGTTTTGAGGATGGTGTCGGGAATGCGGATTTTGAGGTTGGCGCGGCAGATGGCTTTGCCGTCGTCTTCGGTTTCTTTGGGGTCTTCAAGCAGGGTTTCTAATTCGAGGCCGGCGGCGATGATTTTGTCGGCATCGACGAATTGGCGGTTGTCATTGCGGGCGAAGGAGCGCGCTTGTTGTTTGAGGGTGTCTTCGATGGTGGTACGGATGTTTTGCAGTGTGGCCGGTTGGGCGCAATCAAGTGCGGCTTTGGGCTCTTCTTTGCTGCATGCGGCAAGCAGAATTGTGCTTAAAATCAATACGGAAGCGGTTTTTTTGTACATGTGTACTCCTGAAGGTGACGGCCTTTCAGACGGCCTGACGTGCCTATCATAGCAAAAGCACTTGCAGCAAGTAAATGCGGCAAGTGCTTTTCTATGTCGGACGTATCAGCCTTTGATGACGCTGACGAAGCCGGAGAGGATGGCGGCGTTGAGCAGGTCAACGAAGAACGCACCCACCATAGGCACAATCAGGAAGGCTTTGTGCGAAGGGCCGAAAGTTTGGGTAATGGACTGCATGTTGGCAACGGCAGTCGGGGTGGCACCCAAACCGAAACCGCAGTGGCCGGCTGCCAAGACGGCGGAGTCGTAGTCGCGGCCCATGAAGACGTAGGTAACGAAGGTTGCGTACAGGATCATCACGACGGTTTGTACGGCCAGGATGATAGTTACCGGGCCTGCCAGACCGGTCAATTCCCACAGTTTCAGGTTCAGAAGAGCCATGGCGAGGAAGAGCGACAGGGAGGCGTTACCGAATACGTCGATGGCGCGGTCGAACATATTGACTTTGAAGGTTGCAGTCAGGACATTGCGGATGACCACGCCGGCAAACAGACACCATACGAATTTAGGCAGGTCGAAGAAGGCTTTGTCGTAGCCGTCGACGATTTCGGCAAAAGCCAAACATGCAGCAAACATCGCGAGTGTTTCGACAGCGGAGTCAGCCGTAATCAGACGGGTACGTTGTGCTTTTTCGAAGACGTCGTCGGTTTGATCGTTGTCAACTGGTTTTTTATTTGTTTCCAGAGGTTTGCGACCCATTTTGTTGATCAGGCGACGGGCAACGGGACCGCCGATCAGGCCGCCGAATACCAGGCCGAAGGTGGCGGAAGCCATACCCAAGCCGGTTGCGCCGGTCAGGCCGAATTTGCTTTCAAAGTCAGGACCCCATGCGCCGGCTGTACCGTGACCGCCGGTCAGGGTAATCGAACCGGTAATCAGGCCGATCAGCGGATCCAGACCCAATGCGCTTGCCAAGCCGACACCGACGAAGTTTTGGACGATGATGAATGCACCCACCACGGCGGTAAAGATGACCAAAGGCAGGCCGCCCGCTTTCAAACGGGTGAAGTCCGCGCTCAAACCGATGGATGTAAAGAAGATGAGCATGAACGCATCTTGCAGCGGTTTTTCAAATTTGAAGCTGACGCCGTAGGCTTCGTGCAGGGCGAACAGGACGATAGCGGCAACCAAACCGCCGGCGACCGGCTCGGGAATATTGAAGTCTCGTAAGAATTTGATTTTTTGAACCAGAAATTTACCAACCAGCAACACGAGCGTGGCGGCAATCAGTGTGTAATAACTGTTGAATTCCCATTCCATGTTGTTTCACCTCCTAGAAATGTTTTTCCGAGTATCCGTTTCTTTCCGGATGCAGTGTGTTTCAACGCTTGGCGTTATCCGCCGAGTGTTATGGTATTGATGCGCGGACAAGGTGTTTCCGGAAAGAAATGGAAACGATGGCTTGTCCGTGAAAAATAACTGGCAAATATTAGGGGAATAGTTAAAGATTGTCAAAAAATGCGTGTGTAAATCTTTTCAGACGGCCTTTTTCCCGATGGCATGATGTGCTTCGCGGCGCCATTGTTCCAAGAGGGATGTTAATAACCCGGCCGAGGTATGCCCGTTGCCGATGGCGGCCTGCAGCCAGTAGCAGGCAGTCGGAACATGGCAGCTTACACCTTGCCCGTGATAGTAAAAACAGGCGAGGTGGTATTGGGCGGAAGGGTGGTTTTGTTCGGCTGCGATGGCGTACCAGTGGGCGGCCGCCCGAGGGTCTTGCGCCGTGCCGAGGCCGTAATGGTAGATGCGGCCTAAGGCTGCCGCCGCATTTTTATGATGGAACTCGGCCGCTTCCATGTAATTTTTGCGCGCGGCATTGTAGTCGGCAGGACGGCCGATGGCGCGGGCTTGTGCTTCCGCCAAGCGGTATGCGGTCTCGGTTTGTTGCTGTTGCAGGGCGGCTGTTTTGATTTGTTCGTATTGTTGCGGATGGTACAGCGCGGCATCGCTGACGAGTTTTTGTGCGGCGGCGGCAGAACCCAGCGCGGCGGCACGGTGGTAGTAATCGTGCGCGACATGGTTGTCGGCTTTGATGCCGAGGCCGTAGCGGTAGAGGTCGCCCATGATTTTCAGGGCTTCGGGATGGTTTTTCTCGGCGGCGGCTTTGGCGTAGCGTGCCGCTTGGAACGGGTCTCGTTCGGAAAGTTCGCCGGTCAGGGCGTATTGGGCCAGCTTGGCTTGAGCTTCCGCTTGTTCCTTGTCGGCGGCACGGCGATACCATTCCAAGGCTTCGGGTCGGCGTTGGGCAGCAAGAAGGTCGGCCAGCAGGGTTTGTGCGGCGATATGGCCGGCTTGCGCGGCTTGTTCGAGGTATTGTTCGGCTTGTGCGTGGTCGGGGCTGATGCCTGTGCCGTAGAAGTAGATTTGACCGAGTTGCCAACAGGCGGCAGTCACGCCGAGGGTGGCCGCTTTTTCGTATTGTTCGACGGCTGTCGCAACGTCGCCTTGGCGTTGATGATGGCGTGCCAGATGGTAATACGCGGGCGCGGCATATCGGGCGGCGGCAAGCTCCGCCCAGTAGAGTGATTGTGGATTGTTGCGTTGCGCGTGGTAACGCATGAGGATTAATTGGGCTTCTGAGTGTCCCTGCTCACCCAGCCAGGCATAGTCGTTAAGAAGCTGTCCGGTCGGGGTGCCGTTGTGTTCGCGTTGTTGCAGCAGGGAGAAGAGTGCTTTGGGATGGCGTTGGGCCGCGGCGGCTTCCAACCATGAAAGTGCCTGCTCCGGTTGGCCGTTTTGCAGCAGATGGTTGCCCAATACGAAAGCAGCTTCCGCATAACCTTGCTCTGCCGCCTGTTGCAACAGGGGCAGGGCTTGGGCGGTATGGGATTGTTCCAAAAGGGCGGCGGCTTGCCGGTAGAGGATTTCAGGAGCAGCGGTCATGGTTTGCGGGCGGATATAAAGTGGAAGACGGATGTTGCGGCATATGGGCGGCGATACCGGTTGAGAGCTTTGTAAAAATTTTGCTCGGCATAGTTTTGTAGAGTGTATTGTCTTGCTGGCTTATTTTTAGGATGTTTGGCTTGTTATATTGTTTTGCCTAGGGATACATCCATATTTTGTGTGTTACAAAAGGCTCAGCTTGAGTCGGTATGCGCTCATGACAGCTCGGTCATTATACTGTCTTTGTAATTTATTGTTAATGATAAATGCAGGTTTTTGTGTTTTATTTACATGTAAGTAGCCAAGGTATTGATTGCTTCAGGCCGTCTGAAATATTTTCAGACGGTCTGAACTTTTCCTTCGCTAAGTCAGGTTGTCGGTGTAGAAAAGTCGGATGTGTTTTTGTTGGGAAAAAACACCTGACTGTAGAAGTTACCGTTAATTTGGGTCACGTTGAGGTGGTACATTCGGTAGGCATGGAACAGCTCTTTGTCAGGCGGTGTCGGATGATTCCAAAATTCTGCCAAGGTATTTTGGTCAGTAATGCCGGGAATATCATAATAGGCACGGCCGAGAACCTTAACTGGCATATTGTGAATCAGACCGGACAGGCCGCTGGTGCTGTTGATGGTAACCATGCCGAGGCCGTGGCGCAGGAAAACGGGCAGGGGGACATCATGGACGTAAGTGATACGGCCTTTGAGTTTGGGGTGTTTTTTGATAAAGCGTTTGATGTCGCGCGAGTAGTCGATAAAGCCGCGGTCCATCGGATGATGCTTGATGATGAGGTTGGTATCGGCAGGCGCGTGCGCGGCAAAGGAGGCCAAAATATGGAGCAGGAAGCTGCGGACGCTGGAAAAGTCACAATGGATGCGGACTTGGCTGTCGTTGAATACCTGCAAGGGAACAATAAAAAATTTGCCGTATTTGCCCGCCTCCACGCGTTTGGCGATTTGGATGTCTTCAATATAGTAGTTCAAACGCTTGAGGATGGAGATCGACCACAGTTTGAGGTAATGGCCGGCATTGGATGCGCGGTGGTGGATGTAGTTCGGGTACTTGTTCGGATTGCGGAACAATTCGATATAGTAACGGACGGCATTTTTGGCCATGGGCATAAACCCGCCGCGTACCGGCGTCGGCGCTTTGTATTCTTGCTGGACCAGCTTGGGGAATTGTTCCAAAAAAAAGTCGGCACGGCGCGGCAACGGGGAAAATGCGTTGACGCCGTCTTTTTCTAAGGTGATGTAGTAGGGGCGGAAATAGCCTTCTTCAAATGCCCAGAAACTGGCTTGGTTTTCGTTTGCAATGCGTTTTGCAATGACGTGATAAGGGCGTGTGTCGCCAAAGCAGACAACCGCCTGGATGTGATGTTGAACGATGTATTCTTGCAAGAATTCAGGAAAGGCATCGTAGTTGTCGTTAAAAACAACGGTATGCGCTTGAGTGGGCGGATAAAAATAGTCGTCGCCTGCATTAAAGTTGAATTTATGTACAGTTTTGCCGTTTTCAGTCAGCCAATTGGCAAGGCGCAGAAAAAAATCGCCGACAGGGCCTTGAAGCAGCAGGATATTTTCTGCGCTTTCAAGCAGGTTTTGCAGGTTGTTTTTGAGGACGGTCTGTTTCATGTCGCAATGTGGTTTTGTTTTTTATGTAATAGTTTTAGGTTGAACTTTCAAGCATACGCCAAGAGAATTAACGATGCAAAAGCAATGATGCCACAATAGAGGCAAGTTCATGACGTATTGTTAATTTAGATGGTATTTATTTAAAAGATCGATATAGTTGTTTGATTTTACCTAATTTTTTAGCAAAGTACCCGCGATGTAATCCGTTGTTGTTTTTTTGCATATTTTTTTGTCGTATCAGGATTTGGGCTGCAGTTTCCGCATTGATGGCCTGATGGGTTTCGGGGTGGATGTAGTCAGGATAGTGGATGAGCGTGCCGGCAATCAGCTGCCAAAGTTCAAGTCTGCGACTGCGGCGCGGAATAGGGAGCAGATCTTGGGTAAGCCCCCAACCTGCATAGAAAGGCAGGCCGTAGCAGCTGACTTTTTTGCCGCGCAACAAGGCTTCAAAACCGGTCAGCGAAGTCATGGTATGTACTTCGTCTGCGTATCGGAGACAAGTCAGGATGTCGGCTTGTTCGGCGGTTTGGTCGGCATATCGTGCCGTATCTTCAGGAGAGATATGGCCGATACGGTTACCGCTGACTACATCGGGATGCGGTTTGTAGATGATATAGGCATCGGGATTGCGTTTGCGTACGGTACGGAGCAGATCCAGATTGCGATAGATTTGGGGCGAACCGTAGCGGATAGACGCATCATCTTCGACCTGGCCGGGAACGAGGATCACGGTTTTGTCGGTTAACGGGGCGGTGAAGTCTGAGCTGCCGACGTTGTATTTGCTGATACGGTTTTCGGTCAGCATTTTTTGCAGCTTCAAGGCCGTCTGAAAGTCTTGATTGTCGAAGTTTTGGTTTTGCAGGATGTGTTCAAGACGGGACGGGGTTTCGGCATTGAAATAAATGCCCATATCGTCGGTAACGAGCGACAGCGGCGGTACTAAATTAGAACCGAGCCCGACCGAGCGGATAAAGCCGTCTTCCATGCGCAGCAGGGGGATGTGGTGTTGTTCGGCAAAACGGACGATGGCCTCTTTGCCATTGCCCCAAGCAAGGATGCGTGCATCATCGGACAGTTTGACCCTGGCCAGTTTTTTTGTGGAGGAGATAAATTTCAGACGGCATGAGGGTACGTTAAAGAACGGTTTGGCAACCGCGCGTTTCCACAAAGACATGCCGACGCAATACAACTCGCCACGCAATTTGTCGTTTTTGCGTTTCACCGTCGCCAGATAGTCGATGACATCAAAGAGGCTGCCTACTTCGTCGGTATTGGGGTTGAGGTAGCGGCTGTATTGAATATAGGCTGCGGCGAAGAGCTGCAGTAAGTTGCGAGGGGTGCGACGTTGGGTTTGAGCAAGGCTGCTGATTTTAGGATGGCGGTCGTCGCTTACGCCCCATCCGGCATACCACGGCAGGCCGAAGGTGATCAGTGGTTTGCCGCACAAAAGCGCCTCAAAACCCATTTGCGAGGTAACGCAATAAACTTTATCAACGTTTTGCAACAAAGAAATCGGATTGATGTCTTCTGCCAAAAGATGGACGCGGTATTGCTGCGCCAGTTGGGTCAGATAGCCTTGTTTTTTGCCGCACAAAACATCGGGATGGGTTTTTACCCAGATATCGGCTTGCAGGTTTTCATTCAAGGCCGTCTGAAACATCAGTTCAAACGTAGAGGCATCTGCACCGCCATATTGGATGGCCATATCGCCGAAGGTTTGGTCAATGATGAGGACGGTTTCAGACTTAGATGGGGAGCGCAAAGGATGATCGTCTGAAAGTTCGGGCGCGTGGTTGTATTTGGACAGGTGGTGTTGCAGGATGAAATCCATCGCCTGTCGCGCCTGAGCCAAGGTTTCAGACGACATAGTATCGGCAGCGAGAATCAGTTGTTCCAAACGCGAAGGACGCGTGGTGTCGTAGTAGATACCGATATCGTCATAGACGATGGAGTAGGGCGGATAACCGGAGACGCCCAGTCCGAATGATCGTAAAAAGCCGTCTTCCAAAGCAATAAAGGGAAGCTGGTGTTTAGCGGCAAAAGCACGCGCTTTGTGTGTCGTCGGGCGCAAACCCCAGCCAACAACAGCCTCTGCTCCTTTTCCATCTTTGCAGATATGAAATTCAGGCAATAGGGTGGAGAGATGGGGGATTTTGCGAATGCCGCGAGAGGGAATGTAGGCGTTTTTCACAATGCGTTTTCGTCGATTATTGTTATTAATGGATTGTAGGCCGTCTGAAAAGAGGAACATTCTTTCAGACGGCCTGAATAGTCTTAAAACATGACTGCTTCAGCCAATACTTTGCCTGCCAAGTCTTTAGGCGACAGGTTTGGCTCGCCTTGCAACGGCCAGTCGATGCCGACGGTCGGATCATTCCAAATCAGCGAGTGTTCGGCTTTTGGGTTGTAATAGTCTGTGCATTTATAGACGAACTCGGCTTCATCGCTCAGTACATAGAAGCCGTGAGCGAAACCTTCGGGTACCCACAGTTGGCGTTTGTTTTCTGCGGACAAAATTTCGCCTACCCATTTGCCGAAAGTGGGGGAGTCTTTACGCATATCGACAGCCACGTCGAATACTTCGCCGACAACCACGCGTACGAGTTTGCCTTGTGTGTTTTCAGTTTGATAGTGCAGGCCGCGCAATACGCCTTTGCTGGATTTGGAATGGTTTTCCTGCACGAAGGTGCGGTCGCAGACTTGGGTCTTGAACCACTCGTCGCGGAAGGTTTCCATAAAAAAGCCGCGCGCGTCGCCGAAGACTTGCGGCTCAAGCAGTTTTACGTCAGGAATGGCGGTATCAATGATGTTCATCGTTTTATCTTTCATCTAAAGGCCGTCTGAAAAGTTTCAGACGGCCTCAAACATTATTTTTTCAACAGGCGCAGCAAATATTGGCCGTATTGGTTTTTCGCCATCGGGCGCGCCAGCTCTTCCAGTTTTTCATCGGAAAGCCAACCGTTGCGCCAAGCAATTTCTTCCAGGCAGGCGATTTGCAGGTCTTGGATGTTTTGCACGGTTTGGACGAAAGAAGCGGCTTCGTGCAGGCTCTCGTGGGTGCCGGTGTCCAACCATGCGAAACCGCGTCCCAAAAGTTGTACCGACAATGAACCGTCTTCCAAATACATTTGGTTGAGGTCGGAAATTTCCAATTCGCCGCGGGTGGACGGTTTGATTTGTTTGGCGAACTCGACGACGCGTTGGTCGTAGAAGTACAAGCCGGTTACCGCCCAATCGGATTTGGGCTGTTGCGGTTTCTCTTCGATAGACAGGGCGTTGAAGTTTTCGTCAAATTCAACCACGCCGAAACGCTCGGGGTCTTTGACTTGATAGCCGAATACGGTTGCGCCGTGGGTCTTGGCGGCGGCCTGTTTCAATGTTTGCGTAAACGATTGGCCGTAGAAAATATTGTCGCCCAAAACCAAGCAAACATTGTCGTTGCCGATAAATTCTTCGCCGATGATAAATGCCTGTGCCAAGCCGTCCGGACTGGGTTGCACGGCATAGCTGATGGAAATGCCGAAATCGCTGCCGTCGCCGAGCAGGCGTTTGAAAGAGGCGTTGTCTTCGGGCGTGGTGATTACCAAAATATCGCGGATTCCTGCCAGCATCAATACGGACAGGGGATAGTAAATCATGGGCTTGTCGTACACGGGCAGCAGTTGTTTGGATACGCCGCGTGTGATGGGATAGAGGCGTGTGCCGCTGCCTCCGGCGAGGATGATGCCTTTCATGGGTTTTCTCCTGAGTAGTGTGTGTTTGCATGATTTTCAGACGGCCTAATATGGGAATAGGCCGTCTGAAAACTTATTTTCCGGTGCCTAAACGCTCTAAACGGTAGCTGCCGTTCAGTACGTTTTGCCACCAGGTTTTGTTGTCCAAATACCATTGCACTGTTTTGCGGATGCCGGATTCGAATGTTTCCTGCGGTTTCCAGCCCAGCTCCCTGCCGATTTTGGCGGCGTCGATGGCGTAGCGTACGTCATGGCCGGGGCGGTCTTGTACGAAAGTAATCAAATCTTCATAACGAGTCACACTCGCCGGTTTTTCAGGAACAAGCTCTTCCAGCAGGACGCAGATGGTTTTGACGACTTCAATATTGGCTTTTTCATTGTGGCCACCAATATTGTAGGTTTCGCCGACAACACCTTCGGTAACAACCTGATACAGCGCGCGCGCGTGGTCTTCGACAAACAGCCAGTCGCGGATTTGCATACCGTCGCCGTACACGGGCAGCGGTTTGCCGTCGAGCGCGTTCAGAATCATCAATGGAATGAGTTTTTCCGGGAAATGGTAAGGGCCGTAGTTGTTGGAGCAGTTGGTTACGATGGTCGGCAAACCGTAAGTACGCAACCATGCGCGGACGAGATGGTCGCTGGACGCTTTAGAAGCAGAGTAGGGGCTGGACGGCGCGTATGGCGTGGTTTCGGTGAACAAATCGTCCGTACCGTGCAAATCGCCATAGACTTCATCGGTAGAAATATGGTGGAAGCGGAAGGCTTCGCGCTTTTCAGACGGCATTTGTTGCCAGTAGGCGCGGGCCGCTTCAAGCAGATTGAATGTGCCGACGATATTGGTTTGGATAAACTCGCCTGCCGAATCGATAGAGCGGTCGACATGGCTTTCCGCAGCCAAGTGCATCACGGCATCAGGCTGGTGTTGTGCGAATATGCGGTCGAGTTCGGCGCGGTCGCAAATATCCACTTGCTCAAAAGCATAGCGAGGGTTGCCTGCTACCTCAGTCAAAGATTCCAAATTGCCGGCATAAGTCAGCTTATCGACATTGACGACAGAGTCTTGGGTGTTTTGGATAATATGACGGACAACGGCAGAACCGATAAAGCCCGCGCCGCCGGTAACAAGGATTTTTTTCATAAGTTTCAGAGGATAGTCAAAATAATATAAACAGATTATAGCAGACAGAAAGTGTGTTTTTCAGATAAAGAGGCCGTCTGAAAATATCTCTTCCAGACGGCCTGTATCAGGTCAATTTAATCGTCGTAGCCATTTGGGTTGTTGCTGACCCAACGCCATGAGTCTTCCATCATCTGCGCCAAATCACGCTTGGTTTCCCAACCGGTCTGCGCTTTGGTGTAGGCGGGATCGGCGTAGAAACAGGCCAAATCGCCATCACGACGCGGTTTGATTTGGAACGGAATGGTCAAACCGGAGGCTGCCTCAAAGGCACGGATGATTTCCAATACCGAATAAGCACGTCCCGAACCCAAATTAAACAGGTGTACACCCGAAACATCGCTTTTCGCCTGCATTGCCGCCACATGGCCTTCCGCCAAATCCATCACATGGATATAGTCGCGCATACCCGTACCGTCTGGGGTAGGATAGTCATCGCCGAAAACCGACAATTGCGGCAGCTTGCCTGAAGCCACTTGGCAGATATAAGGCAGCAGATTGTTTGGGATACCGTTTGGCTGCTCGCCGATCAAACCGCTTTCATGCGCACCGATAGGGTTGAAATAGCGCAACAAAATCACGCTCCAACGCGGATCGGCCTTTTGGATATCCGTCAAAATGCGCTCCACCATAGACTTAGACGTGCCGTAAGGGCTGGTCGTATCCCCCGGTTGCATATCTTCCGTATAAGGTACTTTACCCGGATCGCCGTAAACCGTAGCAGATGAGCTGAACACAATCTTAAATACGCCGGCACGCGCCATTTCTTCAGCCAAAACCAAACTGCCCGACACATTGTTGTCATAGTATTTCATTGGTTCGGCCACGCTTTCACCGACTGCCTTCAAGCCGGCAAAATGGATGACAGCATCAATATCGTGTTCCGCAAAGATTTGACGCAACACTTCACGATTACGGATATCCCCTTGGTAAAAAGGCACAGACTTGCCGGTAATCTTTTCCAAGCGCGGGAGGATGTTGGCAGACGAATTGCACAAATTGTCCAAAATCACGGCATTAAAGCCTGATTTCAGCAGGGAAACAACGGTATGAGAACCGATAAAACCGGTACCGCCGGTAATAAGAATAGTCATTGGTTTTCCTTAATTAAAATTGTGTTTGGAAGTCGTGAAACAGGTTGGCTGAAAATACAAACGCTTTCAGATGACCTGGTGTAAATGTTGTCAAAGAGGGATTGCTTTATTTGGATATTGTATATTTAGTTACCTGAAAAGTAAAAAAATATGGGATAATCACAGTGTTATGCACAGGGTGCAAAGCGTTATCATTTCAATTTTAATAAAAGGATCTTACCATGTCAGTATCTAACGAAGTTTTGGCGTTGATTTCACAAGTTGCACAAAAACAAGTGTCAGCAAATGAAGAATTGTTATCTACAGGACTTATTGATTCCGTGAGCGCAATGGATTTGGTTATGGCCATCAAACAAAAATTTGATGTTGATTTGCCGTTTGAGCAATTGGTTGATATTTTGGCAAATTCAGCCAATATCATTCAATATGTTGAAAATAATTACAAAGGCTAAATCATGAAACAATTAAATGAATTCCAAAATCTTGATGATTTTTTGGAATACCGTTTCAACCAAACTTCGGGAAAAGCGTTAGTTAATGATACTCAGGAATGTTCTTGGGAAGAGTTGCGTGTAAAAATAGCCACATTTATCGAGGCTTACAAAAGCATAGCAGATATTACCAAAAACATTCCTTTGGTGTTGCACGGCCATAAAGAAATTGATTTTGCAGTGGCAATTTATGCCTGCTTATTGAACAAAATCCCTTTTATTCCGGTAGATAGTATTTATCCTGAAAGCCGTCTGAACAATATCTGCCAACTGTCGAAAGCACGCTTTGTGTACCGTTCGGCAACGCAAACTTTTGAAAAGCAGACTGACGAAGAAGTAGAGCTTGCTGAAAAAGATTTGGCTTACATCATGTTTACTTCAGGAACAACCGGCGCACCTAAGGGTGTGCAAATCGGTCGTGAAGCTGTATTCAACCTGATGAAATGGATGAAAGAGCAGCTTAATTTAGCCGCACCTAATGTGTTTATGAATCAGGCTCCGTTTGCGTTTGATTTGTCAATGTACGAAATCTTTGGCAACTTGGCTTACGGTGGTTGCATTGTCATGAACAGTCGTGATGCTATTTCTAATCCTGCCACCTGGATTGATTTTTTGGCCAAACAACAAATTACTACTTGGGTTTCCACGCCTTCTTTTGCCATGCAGCAGCTGCTTAACCCTAAATGCAGTCAGGCTACTTTACCGAGTTTGAAAGAATTTTTGTTCTGTGGCGAAAAACTTGGCAAACCGGTAGTAAATATGATTTTTCAAAAATTTCCCGGTGTCCGCGTTATCAATACCTATGGTCCGACTGAAGCTACTGTAGCAACAACTTACGTTGATATTACGCCTGATATGCTGGCGGTAGAAGAAGAGTTGCCTGTAGGCGTTGCCGTGCTTAATTCCAAATTAGAGATTGTTGACGAAGAGATTTGGATTAGCGGCAACCATGTGATGTGTGGCTATCTGAACAACGAAACTGAAAATGCCAAACGCTTGGTCGTACACAGTGCAGATAACCGAACTTATAAAACAGGTGACTACGGTTTTGAAAAAAATGGATTGTTCTATGTACAAGGCCGTAAAGACGAGCAGATTAAGCTCAATGGCTATCGTATCGAACTTTCAGAAATTGAAGAAAAAATCCTTAACCTTAAGGAGTTTGCCTTTGATAATGTGGCAGTAGTGGCTTTGAAACGCAACACAGGTGCAGTATTGCGTTTGGTGTGTTTCTATACAGCCAAGCAAAGTGCAGATACTCAGGCGATCAAAGACGCATTAGTACAAAATTTACCGTCTTACATGATGCCGTCTGAATTTATTCACATTGATGAAATTCCAGTCAGCACCAACCACAAAACCGACAAAAAAGCATTGTTGGAAAAATATCAACAGGGTTTATAAAATGGATTTATATCAAATTCAGCAAAACATCTTACGAAAAGCCAAGATTGATCCTCAAAAGGTTAACGCTTGGATTTATAACAATCAAAGTATAGTGTTTGATTTTCTGTTGAACGACTATTTTGTCAGCGTCAGTTATACGGCAGTAGGACAAACCTTTAACTTTATTGAGCGTAATAAGAGCAAAATTTCTAAGATTTCCGGCTTCCATAAATTTCTGAAATATATTTCAGAAGTTTATGGAAGTTACCCACAATCGGTTAATCAAGAAAAGACAGTATTGTCTTTTAAATTTGCTGAAGCCGATTGGGCAAAAATCGAGGATAAATTTAGTGAGATTTTAGAAGTCACTTCCATTTATCTTGGCAGCGAATTATGCTACATCCTGAATGTTGAAAAAAATAAAGGCATTAATTTAGCCGAGTATTTGGATAAGCCGGAAGTTGAATACATTGGTGTTAAAGGCGACAGTAATGAGTTTTTCCTAAGCTATGCTCGGAATCATGGTCTAAGTGATTATGTTTATGAGCTAAATAATAGAGGCTTTTTAGCTGTCGAACACAAAATGGGTGTAAGTGTGTTCCGTCGCGTGAACAAGCACAGTTATAAAGATCTTTTGGCTTATTTCCCAGACTCTTTCCATGAGTTGGAAAATGTCATTTATACTGTTGAAGCACCGAAAGTATTGAGTGCCAACAAGAAAAACCTATTGGTATTGTTCTCTTATACCAATAAGAGTAATGAGAATATGGTTGACCGTTATTATAGCCACCCATTTCCATTTATCAGCAACAGCATCATGCCAAATACTTATATCATCCGTATGGCTGATGTATCAGACGCGTTTGGCAGTCACGGGTTGAATACAAAGTTTGATGAAAATATCGAAGACAATATCCAGCGTTTCATTAAGAGCCTGATGAGTATTTATGGCGTAGATAAGAAAAACGTAGTCATTTGCGGTGCATCATCAGGCGGTACAGGAGCGGTATATCACGGCTTAATTGGTGGGTACAAAACCTTTGCAATCGACCCATTTTTGGGCAACCATAAATACTATGGTGGCAAAGATCCATTGTATCTGCACTCTATCCGTACGCCGATTTTGGAGACTTTCAAAAAGCTACCAGATGCAATTGATCATAACCTTGAAAATCAAGTGGTCATTTCATCGGCTAAAGTATCAGAGTTTTATCCGGATATTAAAGAGCTGAAAGAAGCATTGCCTACAGTTGTATTATGCGAGTTTGACTTTGAAAAAATTCAAAAGCACATAGATTTTTCAGGCAACACAGTATTCTTGTCCAATACCATTATCAATAATTTGCTGTTGGACATCCATATTACTGATTCGGACATTAATCTGAACTAAATGTGAAGTAAATAGACAGTAAGTTTAAAATTTACTGTCTATTTTTTTAATATTTGAACCATATTTATCATGTTTGGGGAATGTAATGGTAGATAAAACGACTGAAGAATTTCAGCAAGAAATTCTTAAAAATATCAAATTAAAAAATACGTCTGTTGATGTTTATTATCAGCAGAATGTGTACTGCAATTTCAAATCTGACCGTGAAACACCATTTTCTGTCAGCTTAAATTTGGATTGGCAGAAAATTTTCCTGTTTTATCGTAATAAAAGTGAGATAGATAATATTGGAGAAATGTTTCCAAACTTCAGTTTATCTAAGCAGGATGGGGATAATGTATACATTTATGATGTCAGTGCTTTGGATTTTGCCCAAACCTGTGCGGTCTTTATCAAATTGGCCGAACGTGCGGAACAATATTTCTCTGAACGTCCAGTAGTTAACAGCCGCAAAAAAGAAGTGATGTCAGGTAATTATATTGACACCTCTGGAAATAAAATTACTGCACCTGATAATCTGCGAAACTGTCATTTCCAATTTCTAGGAGGAGGTGGGAATGAAGTTGTTATCCACCCTAATGCAAACTTGCGTAATGTGTTTTTGGAATTTTTAGGTAAGGACAGCAAAGTCTATATTGGAGAAAATGTTTCTATGCAAGGCCAATGGTGTTTGGGAGTAGGCTGTACGATTAACATCGGCAGTAAAACTACCAGTACCAATCCGGTTTATATTACTGTTGCCGAACATACAACCTTGTCCATTGGTGAAGATTGTATGTTTGCCACTAATAATCAAATCCGTACTGATGATGCACACCCGATTTATGATGTTCATACTGGAAAACGTTTAAATGTTTCTAAAGACGTTACCATTGGAGACAGAGTGTGGGTAGCCTATGGCGCAACAATTTGGGGTGGTACAAAGATTGGTAGCGGTAGTATTGTTGGTGCATTTTCGGTAGTGAAAAAACATTTTCCTAATAACTGCGTTATTGCAGGAGTACCGGCTAAAGTCATACGCAAAGATGTATTTTGGGAACGCAATAATGTTTTATATACAGATATAGATGAAGGTAAGGATTTAGCAGAAATGAATCATGTTACCTACATCAATTCAACGGTAGAACTTGATTAGTGAATCTAATAGTAAAGGCCGTCTGAAAACATAAAAGTTTTCAGACGGCCTTTTTTAAGATAAGACAGAGATTACTCTAAACAAGCCAATTGTTTTTTCAGACACTCAGCCTGTAATGCCTTGTCACCTTTAGCTTCGGCTATTTCAGCTGCCAGTTTCCAATATGCTGCTGTGTCTTGTAGAGAGAGACTGTCAAAATAACGTTGTGCTGCCTGATGGTTTTTCAGACGGCATAAAGCAGTTGTATAAAGATACATCGTTTCCGGTGAGGTTTGTGCAAAATCAGCCAATATTTTGGTGACAGACTCCCAATCTTGGTTTTGGGCAAGTTTTTCAGCTTCATACAAGGCCAAAGACGGATTCTCGGGATATTTTTGGCGCAGTTGAGCCAATAGATATCTTTCGCCGTCAGTGTTACCGGCAGCGTACATTTTTTTCAGATAATCGACTGTTAAATCTTCAGGAATTAAGAGCAGATTTTCTTCAAAGGCACGGTTAAGCTGGGTAAATAGTTTTTCAGAATCACCGCGTAATTTTGCCAGTCTTGCAATGGCGATACGGCAACTTGGATCATTTTGAGTATGTTTTTCAAAAGCAACCAAATACTGATGCGCGCCTTGTAAGTTACCAAGTTTCATGCAGAGGTAAGAAGCCAACAGCTCGGGTTTGAGATAGCCTTTTTGGCGATCGTCCAAGCTATCAATATACGTTTTCAGTAAAGCCAATGCTACAAAATAATTCTGCTCCGATAGCTTTTGTGCTACGGTCAACAAAGGTTGATATGAATCGGGTAAGTCTGTACCTATCCGGGCAAACAGTTTTTCAGACGGCCTTTTTGCTTGGTGAAACGAGGCTGCAAGTAATGAGATAAGTAAATCATTTTGCGTTCCTATATGCTCGTTTTCAGCAAAAAATTCCGCCCCTTTAACAGCATTACCGATATATAAGTCCATTTTCGCATGCCAGTAACCTGCGGTATCGGGATAATCAGGTAACAGGTTTTGCAAAGTATCAAACTGGTTGCTCTCAAATAAAGCGTTCAGATAACGATGGCGATAATCAGCTGTTTCTTCCGCATTCAGACGGCCTGTATCAAGCAGAGTTTGGATACGGGTTGCTGCCAAGTCCCATGCATGATGATTCTCTGCTTGGGTAATCATATTCTGAATAATAGGCAGATTATCTGTAGTGTCAGGTTGGTCAAGTGCTGTAATAGACTGATAGACACGCTCACAATTATTCGAATCCCTAAATTGGAATGTCTTATCAATGCGTGTTTGATACAAATCTGGTACTTTAGCTTGGTTTTCTACTAGATCTTTTAATGCTGCCAGAAGTTCTGTTTCATTATAAGCAACTGCACCAAAACCATCTCGGTTATAGTCAAAATAACCTTTTTGATAGGTGTGATTTCCACTGGAGAATACTTCATCATAATCAAATTGATAATACAAAATAGCTTTATTCAAGTAGGCTACATCAAATGCAACAGATGAATAGTCTGTAATCAAGATGCTAGTATTTTGGAAGACGGATTGGATGTTACCTTCTGAATAGCTATAGATTTTAATAAAGTCAGGCACAGTGAACTCATCCATGTATTCCTGAATACTTGGATGTGGTGCAAAGACGATTTGATAACCTTGATCATTCAGTTCTTTTAATATGGCGTGATTCATGAAACCATGCCAATGTCTGGCATAGTTAGTTTTCATGAAATCAGGGTTTCTTGTTCGTTCTGTACCTGAAATATATGTGCCTACAATGGAGCTACGCCATGTTGGCATGATTAAAATCTGTTTAGATTCGGTATTGTTATTGATGAGTAAACGGTCATAACGAGGGAAGCCTGTCAGTTTAACTTCTTTTTTACCAAATTTATAAGCAGTCGTATTGTCCACAATAGAATGGTATTCTGGATTTGTCGCTGTAACGAAACAAGCAATTTTTTTGGTATTTAACCAACCTGATAAATCATCTTTCGTAATGCCATGTTGTAAAAAGACGTAGTCTTTATCTAATAGGGAATTATCTTTGAAATAATGTGTGATATATCCATCAACATGACTACTGATGATTTTTGCGCAGTCTTTTAATTTACTCTCAAATGCAGATGAGCCAAATTCAAGCAAATTAAACCCATCTTGTTCGAGCCTTTTCCAATCAGAGGAGGTTTTTTTCAGGGCAAAATAAATATCTTGTTCTGGATGATTTTCACTAATATAACGATATAAGTGTTCTGCATTATCATCGGCCTGATTGTCCCTATCCATTAAAATCCAGTCATTCGATTTAACTGTGGATTTTTGTTTGAATGAAGTGAATACCGTTTCGATTGGTAGTTTGTCAAATTGTTTTCCTGAGAATGTTAATTTGGCTCTATTACCGGCTAAAAAAAGTTCTAAACTTCCCATATCGTTACAAGGAAGCCATGTGCGGTATTCTTTAGTGTATAAACTGCCTAGAAAGTCATAGACAACTTCTTTTTGGTATTTAGGGAATATTTCCTTACCATTAATTACCCATTGCTCAACAATTGGGAAATTTGAAAAATATTTCACCAAAATCTGTTTCTTTGTCAAATCAAAATCTTCAACATAAGCAATTTGACTTTTAGGTGCTGTATTTTTAAATAAACCGAGCAGAGCTACTTTTTGGAAAAACCATGTTCCTGCTAAATTAAAGCGAAGAATTGTTGCTTCATCAATATATGAGAACATTTCATGTAGTAAGGCAACGAAATGTTTTTTTTGCTCTTCACTTAGGTGTGACAATGCTGCAGGTTTGTTTACGATACGGCCAAAATACCAGATGATATGGTATAGGACGATTCTTTGAATATGCTCAGGGACTTTTCCAAATTTCATTTTGGCTGTTTTTAAAATTTCAATACAGCCTTTTTCAATTACCCTAGAAAATAGTAATGGATTGTTCCATGCTCCATCTAACGTAGACGAACCATCGGAACGTTTTCGATAAAAATAACTGATTTTTGACAGAAAAGCAGCATTAGTTGAGGCATCAGTATTTAGAATATAATCAGTAACAAATTTTGCATCTTCAAAGCTAGGTTTCATTGCCTCATCAAAATAAATATGTGCATTACGGATATTATCAATTTTGAAAAAAGCAGTACTTGCAGATAATTGTAGGTGATCTTTTAGATTAGATAATGGAAGGACAACATCCCCTTTAGCAAAACGATATTTTAAGGGGTGTGTATCTTTCACCATGTCTTTATCTTCAAAATAGAAGACTAATGGGCAACCTACTATGCTAATGTTGGCATTATTACTTAAGAAGTTATCTGTTTTGTAGAAGTAATCAGAAGAAACAAAATCATCTGGATCTATGAATGTTACCCATTCGGTTTCAACATGTTGTAAACCCAGATTGCGTGCCGAGGCCTGGCCGCCATTTTCTTTGTAAAAATAATGGATATTTTGGGGAAACTTGGCTTGCCATCGTTTGATGATTTCTGCCGAATGGTCGGTTGATCCATCATCTACTAGAATGATTTGAATGTGTTTTTTGAAATTCAAGCTTTGTTTGACGATACTGTCAAAGTATTCATCAAGGTATTTCTCGACGTTATAAACGGCTGAAACGATTGTAAATTGATTATTACCTTCGTATTTTAAGGGAAGGTATTTTTTGAGTTTCATTACGCGTTTGGCGTACATGTCGCGGAAAAAGAGTTTAGGGTCTCGTAAGAGCTTCCGAAATTTTTTATTGTTCATTTTTTTGACCTTTTATTTTTATTTGGTTTTGAAGTAATTTTCCAGCATTTGAATCAGTTTGTCCTGGTAGTTTTTAATCTGTTGCTGGCTGTGAAAATCGTTGGCACAAAAAGAGTGTGGCTGACGCCCATTTTTTTTATTTTCTAAGAGCTTGATATATTGTGCAGGCGCTTTGTTGGAGCGGATATTAAAATAATAACATATTTCATTACCTACTGTAGATTTCCTGTTTAAAAACATCAGCCAAGGCACGAGGAAGGTAGCAAGATTGAGATCGTGGTTAGAACGGAAACGGTTGGATAAAAAGGCTTCAATCTCAGTACGGTAGTGCTGCCAAGCAAATTGAAAGCTGCTTTTATGTAGTGGGATATAGGTGTGTACTAACGGACGGTCGATGTGGCAGTCGTAGTGCTGTTGTAATAGTGCGATACAGTTTTTTGAAGCGGAAAGAGTGGGTGTATCGGTTCCTCTTTCAGACATTTGTTTTAGGCTTTTGTCTGCAATAAAAAGTGAAGCAATACCGTTGGCGTGAAAGAAGTGTTCCTTCGGTAATGGTCGGGCAACAAATACATCATCGTTAAAATAGATGAAGTGTTCATTTAGATTGGGAATGTTGTGCAGGTGTGCTTCGATTACATGTGAATTGAAGGTGGGCAGGTATTGCGGGTCAATGATTTGACTGTGATCTATTATGCTGACGTTGGGATAGTCGGCAGGATTGAGCCAGTCGGGGCGTTGGTTGTCGGTAATGATGTAGATATGGTTGACCCACGGCAGGAAGGTGCGCACGCTGTGAAGTGAATAGTAAAGTTCGTTGTGGTTGCTGAAACGGGCTTCGTCATTATTGTGGAGTGCGTTTTGTTCGGCAGTAGGGCTATGTTGGCGGCGACGTTGCTGCCATTTGGGATCTTGGTTATTTACCCATGTGAAAACGACATCAACTTTAATAGGGGGAAGGTTGATACTATTTTCAAGTTCGGCTAAATACAGGCTGTTGTCGATAATGACCGGTTCGTCAGACTCTGTTGTACGCTGTTCGGCGTTGCGGACAGGGTATCTTTTGTTGAGATAGTCGCGGAAGAATACACCTGGTTGTCGAATCAGTTTTTTAAGTTTTCTCATGACGGTATTCACTGTAATGTGATGTTTTTTGATGCTTATGTCAGGTTTTCAGACGGCCTAATATTTCATCAGGTGTTATAATGGTTGTGCGTAATTAAAAGTATAGTGAGATTTAATCAATGTTGAAAGCAGAATGTCTTACCCGCAGGGGCATGTTATTGTTGTGCGTCAGTCTGTTGGCTGCATGCTCTTCTCTCCCTTCTTCCGGCCCAAGTACACGAAATGTTGTTGCTTTGGGACAACAGTCGGCTACAGCCGAAGTACCGGAGGTGGAGTTGATTGATGTGAATGGTGCGGTAGCTCAGTCGCTATATCAAGCGCAAGTTAATCAGTCATTTGCTCAGCTGGGCGATGGTACATCATCAATAGGGGCTATCAATATAGGTGATGTGCTGGACATTACGATTTGGGAAGCTCCTCCGGCTGTGTTGTTCGGTGGGGCTTTGTCGTCTACCGGTTCGGGTAATGCGCAGCAAACGAAGCTGCCCGAACAGATGGTTAGCTCTTCAGGTACGATTTCTGTGCCGTTTATCGGCGATGTGTCTGTCCTCGGTAAAACACCGGTTCAGGTGCAAAACATTATTAAAGGCCGTCTGAAAAAAATGGCGAACCAGCCGCAGGTAATGGTGCGCATGGTGCAAAATAATGCGGCGAATGTATCGGTTATCCGTGCGGGTAATAGTGTGCGTATGCCTTTGACGGCTGCAGGCGAGCGCGTGTTGGATGCGGTGGCTGCCGTGGGCGGTTCGACTGCGAATGTTCAGGATACGAACGTACAGCTGACACGCGGTAACGTTGTAAGAACGATTGCTTTGGAAGATTTGGTGGCTCATCCGCGTCAAAATATTTTGTTGCGCCGTGGTGATGTGGTCACAATGATTACTAATCCGAGCACGTTTACGTCTATGGGTGCGGTCGGTCATACGCAGCAGATTGGTTTCTCTGTGAAGGGCTTGTCTTTGGCTGAGGCTGTGGGACGTATGGGCGGTCTGCAGGATTATAGTGCAGATGCACGCGGTGTATTTGTATTCCGTTATGCGCCTTTATCCGAGCTGCCTCCTGAGAAACAATCTAAATGGGTTGAAAAAGGTTATGGCGATCGTGCGGAAATTCCTGTGGTCTACCGTTTGAACCTGGCAGATGCGAATTCTATGTTTTGGATGCAGCGTTTCCCTGTGAAGGATAAGGACGTGGTGTACGTATCGAATGCGCCGATGGCTGAAGTACGCAAGTTCTTGTCATTTGTGTTCTCGCCTGTGGTCAGCGGTGCGAACAGTATTAATAATTTAGTGAACTAATGGGGAAAATAATGTCTGAGCAAGTGTCTGCAAATGTGGAAGTGAAACCGGAACAACCGGCTCCCGAAAAGAAAAAGGTCAAAAAGTCTTGGTTGCGTAAGATTAATCCGTTGCTTTGGGTAACGGTTATCGTGCCGACTTTGTGTTCCGGTGTGTATTACGGACTATTTGCTTCTGATCAGTTCACATCCCAGTCCAGCTTTGTGGTGCGTTCTCCTAAGAGTCAGTCGTCTTTGAACGGCTTGGGTGCCATTTTGCAGGGGTCCGGTTTTTCTCGTTCTCAAGACGATATTTATACCGTGCAGGAATATATGCAGTCGCGTTCGGCTTTGGATGCGTTGCGTAAGAAAATGCCCGTTCGTGATTTTTATGAAAAAGAAGGCGACATTTTCAGCCGTTTTAATGGTTTTGGCCTGCGTGGCGAGGATGAGGCCTTTTATCAATACTACCGCGATAAGGTATCCATCCATTTTGACTCTGTCTCAGGCATTTCCAATTTGAGCGTTACATCGTTCAATGCCGGTGAATCTCAAAAAATCAATGATGCTTTGCTCAAACAGGGTGAGGTATTGATTAACCAGCTGAACGAGCGTGCGCGTCAAGATACGATTCGTTATGCTCAGGAAGTGGTCAATTCTGCTGAAGAGAAAGTTAAAGAAGCTTCTGCCCAATTGACAAAATTCCGTGTGTCCAACGGTATTTTCGACTTGAAGGCGCAATCTGATGTGCAAATGGGTTTGGTATCCAAATTGCAGGACGAATTGATTGTTATTCAAACCCAGCTTGACCAGGTAAAAGCCGTTACGCCTGAAAACCCACAAATTCCGGGTCTGGTTGCGCGTGAGAAGAGCTTGCGTAAAGAAATTTCGCAACAAATGAAAGCGATTTCCGGCGGCGGCGAGGGTTCGTTGTCCAATCAGGCGGCGGAATATCAGCGCGTGTATTTGGAAAACGAATTGGCTGAGAAACAATTGGCTGCA
Source organism: Neisseria perflava (assembly GCF_002863305.2). NCBI lineage: Bacteria > Pseudomonadati > Pseudomonadota > Betaproteobacteria > Neisseriales > Neisseriaceae > Neisseria > Neisseria perflava. Next base: position 1,829,767 of record NZ_CP136962.1, on the reverse strand, counting down.
GCGATGACTTCTTTGGAAAGTGCGAAAGCGGAAGCAGATCGTCAGCAATTGTATTTGGAAGTGATTTCCCAGCCGAACAAACCTGACTTGGCGCATGAACCAAACCGTCTGTACAACATTGTGGCAACGTTTGTCATCGGTTTGATTGTCTATGGCATTGCCGTGTTGCTGTCTGCAAGTATCCGTGAGCATAAAAACTGATGAAAGAGCTACATAAAACATCGTTTTTGGAGTCGCTGCTTATCCAAAAAAGGGTAATCGGCGCGCTCTTAATGCGTGAAATTATTACTCGCTACGGTCGTAATAACATTGGTTTTTTGTGGTTATTTGTCGAACCTTTGCTGCTGACTTTGGTTATGGTGTTGATGTGGAAGTTTTTCCGCATGCACAACGTGTCGGCTTTGAATATCGTGGCTTTCACGCTGACAGGCTATCCGATGATGATGATGTGGCGTAATGCCTCCAATCGCGCCATCGGTTCTATTGCGGCCAACACAAGCCTGCTGTATCACCGAAATGTACGTGTTTTAGATACCATTTTTGCGCGTATGTTGTTGGAGATTGCCGGTGCTACGATTGCGCAGGTCGTGATTATGTTCGCATTGGTCGTCATCGGTTGGATTGATGTACCGGCAGATATTTTCTATATGTTGTTGGCTTGGCTTTTGATGGCTATGTTTGCCGTTGGATTGGGGCTGGTCATCTGTTCGGTGGCATTTCACTTTGAGCCGTTTGGCAAGGTTTGGAGTACCATCAGTTTTGTGATGATGCCTTTGTCCGGCGTGTTTTTCTTCGTACACAACCTACCTCAGCAGTTGCAACACTATGTGCTGATGCTTCCGATGGTGCATGGTACAGAAATGTTCCGTGCCGGATATTTTGGTAACAGCGTTACGACTTACGAAAATCCTTGGTATATTTTGTTGTGTAACTTGGTTTTGCTGCTGCTTGGTTTGGCGATGGTGGCGAGATTCAGCAAAGGGGTTGAGCCGCAATGATTTCAGTTGAACACGTTTCCAAACGCTATCTGACCCGCCAAGGTTGGCGGACAGTCTTGCACGATATCAACTTCAAAATGGAGAAGGGTGAGAAAATCGGTATTCTCGGCCGCAACGGTGCAGGTAAATCGACGCTCATCCGTTTGATCAGTGGCGTTGAGCCGCCAACCACGGGCGAAATCAAGCGGACGATGAGTATTTCTTGGCCTTTGGCATTCTCCGGTGCGTTTCAAGGCAGTCTGACCGGTATGGACAATTTGCGTTTCATCTGTCGGATTTACAACGTCGACATCGATTATGTGAAGAACTTTACCGAAGAGTTTTCCGAGCTGGGTCAATATCTTTATGAGCCGGTCAAGCGTTATTCTTCAGGTATGAAGGCACGTTTGGCATTTGCTTTGTCGTTGGCGGTAGAGTTTGACTGCTATCTGATTGACGAAGTGATTGCAGTTGGCGACTCGCGCTTTGCCGATAAATGTAAGTACGAGTTGTTTGAAAAGCGCAAAGACCGTTCTATCATCTTGGTGTCACACAGCCACAGCGCCATGAAGCAATATTGCGATAATGCGATGGTACTGGAAAAAGGGCATATGTACCAGTTTGAAGATATGGACAAAGCCTACGAATATTATAATTCGCTGCCTTAAAGCGATTGTTTTTTAAATCAGGCCGTCTGAAATTTCAGACGGCCTGTCCGTTGGAATTCTATTGATGAACATTACTCAAATTCTTTCCCAAGAACTTTCGGCTACGGCCGCGCAAATCAATGCCGCCATTAAGCTTTTGGACAACGGCGCGACCGTACCCTTTATCGCGCGTTACCGTAAAGAAGCCACTGGTGGGCTGGACGATACGCAGTTGCGCCAGCTTGCCGAGCGGCTGCAATACCTGCGCGAATTGGAAGAGCGCAAAGCCGTTGTGTTAAAAAGTATTGAAGAGCAAGGCAAGCTTTCAGACGACCTCAGGGCGCAAATCGAAGCCGCCGACAACAAAACCGCGCTGGAAGACCTGTATCTGCCCTACAAACCCAAACGCCGCACCAAAGCACAAATCGCACGCGAACACGGTTTGCAGCCGCTGGCGGATGCGTTGCTTGCCGAGCAGCCGCAGGACGTGGAAGCCGCCGCGCAGGGCTACCTGAACGAAAATGTCCCCGACGCCAAAGCCGCGCTGGACGGTGCGCGCACGATTCTGATGGAACAGTTTGCTGAAGACGCGGAACTCATCGGTACGCTGCGTGACAAGCTGTGGAATGAAGCCGAAATCCACGCGCAAGTCGTTGAAGGCAAAGAAACAGAAGGCGAAAAATTCAGCGATTATTTCGACCATCGCGAACCCATCCGCACTATGCCCAGCCACCGCGCGCTGGCGGTATTGCGCGGCCGCAACGAAGGCATTTTGAATATCGCGCTCAAATACCAGCCCGACGACACGCCGATTACGCAGCAAAGCGAATACGAGAAACTCATCGCCCGCCGTTTCAAGATTTCAGACGGCCACAAATGGCTGCGCGATACCGTGCGCCTGACTTGGCGCGCGAAAATCTTTTTGTCGTTGGAGCTTGAAGCACTAAATCGTCTGAAAGAAGCCGCTGATACCGACGCGATTACCGTGTTCGCCCGCAATCTCAAAGACTTGTTGCTCGCCGCGCCCGCCGGACGGCTAACTACTTTGGGTCTCGACCCCGGCTACCGCAACGGCGTGAAATGCGCCGTGGTGGACGACACGGGCAAGCTGCTGGATACTGTCATTGTCTATTTGCATCAAGAAAACAATATGTTGTCGACGCTGTCGCGCCTGATTAAGCAGCACGGCGTGAAGCTCATCGCCATCGGCAACGGCACCGCCAGCCGCGAAACCGACAAAATCGCGGGTGAACTGGTGCGCGTAATGCCCGAAATGGGGCTGCACAAAATCGTTGTTTCCGAAGCAGGCGCGTCGATTTATTCCGCGTCCGAACTGGCGGCGCGCGAGTTCCCTGACTTGGACGTTTCCTTGCGCGGCGCAGTGTCCATCGCCCGCAGGCTGCAAGACCCGCTCGCCGAGTTGGTCAAAATCGACCCCAAATCCATCGGCGTGGGTCAGTATCAGCACGATGTGAACCAAAGCCAGCTCGCCAAATCGCTGGACGCAGTGGTTGAAGATTGCGTGAACGCCGTCGGCGTGGACGTGAACACCGCCTCTGCCCCGCTCTTGGCGCGGATTTCCGGTTTGAATCAAACCCTTGCCCAAAACATCGTCGCCTACCGCGATGAAAACGGCGCGTTCGACAGCCGTAAAAAATTGCTGAAAGTGCCGCGCTTGGGCGAAAAAACCTTCGAGCAGGCGGCGGGCTTTTTGCGGATTAACGGCGGCAAAGAGCCGCTGGATGCGAGTGCCGTCCACCCCGAAGCCTATCCCGTTGTCGCCAAAATGCTGGCGCAACAAGGCATTACCGCCGCCGAACTTATCGGCAACCGCGAGCGCGTGAAGCAAATCAAAGCATCCGACTTTATCGACGAACGCTTCGGCCTGCCGACCATTTTGGATATTTTGTCCGAGCTAGAAAAACCCGGCCGCGATCCGCGTGGCGAGTTTCAGACGGCCTCATTCGCCGAAGGCATACACGAAATCAGCGACTTGCAAGTCGGCATGATACTCGAAGGCGTGGTTTCCAACGTCGCTAACTTCGGCGCATTCGTGGACATCGGCGTCCATCAGGACGGCTTGGTGCACATCTCCGCCCTGTCCAATCGTTTCGTCCAAGACCCGCGCGAAGTCGTGAAAGCCGGCGATGTGGTGAAAGTGAAAGTACTGGAAGTCGATGCTGCGCGTAAACGCATTGCACTCACCATGCGTTTGGATGACGAACCGGGCTGTGCCGCCAAAAGCAACAGGCCGTCTGAAACCCGACATCAAGAACGCCGCGACCTCAAACCCCAACGTAACGAGCGAGCCCCAACCAATTCGGCAATGGCGGATGCGTTTGCGAAGTTGAAGCGGTAAGGTAGAAAACCAATTGAAGGCCGTCTGAAAAGTGATGTTCAGACGGCCTTTATCGTATGGGGCGAATTAGATAATTAGTGGAATGGATATAGTGCTACGCCCGTTGAATGTTAACGATACATTTTGTAGTAGGCACATGCAAACAAGCGTATAGTTCCAAATATCACAAACCCATCATCACAACCTTAGGAGTTCAAACCATGAAACCTGTTTTGTTTGCCGCGCTGATTTCCTGTTTCTCCGTTGCTGCCTATGCCGCCTGTACCGACAGCCAGCAGCAGTGCGTGATTTATAAAAATGGTAATGTTGCGACAGAAGGCGGCTGTACGGTCAGCAAATGTCAAAGTGCCGATGCGCAAGTGTTGAAATGGAAGCTGAAAAACGGCAAAGGCGTAACCGTGGAAATCGGAAAAAACGGTAAGGTTTTGGTGAACAAGAAACCGGGTGAGAAAGCGAACAACAGCAATGCGTCAGGCATGGGTTTGACATGCTATGCCGCCGATGCGGACAAACGCGAACAGTTCTGCTCGACCAATTATTGATTGGATTGTTGCTTTGATTAAAGGCCGTCTGAAAAGTGTTTCAGACGGCCTTGATGTTTATCCTTCCGATATTTTTTCATTGAGAAAGTCGATAAAGCTGCGCACTTTCGCGCTGAGAAATGCCCTGTCGACATAGGTGGCGTTCAGTTGATCTGTCCAGATGGTGTAATCGGGCAGGAGTTGGATTAATGTGCCCTCCTTCAATTCCTGCTGGACTGCCCAAAGGGGCTGATAGCCTATGCCTGCTCCTGCTTTAATCAGCTCGCGTATCATCAGTGTGTTGTCGCTGCGGATAACGGGGGAGAGGTGGAGAATGGCTTTTTCTCCGGTGTGGCGGTGGGTAATTTCCCAGTTTTGTTGACTGGTATAGGAGGGCAGGATGGCTTGATGCTGCATGACGGCTTCGGGTGTATCGGGTGTGCCGTGTCGGGCGAGATAGTCGGGGGCGGCAAGTAGGACGAACTCGATTTTGGCCAGCGGTTTGACGATCAGCGAAGGGGAGGGGGTTTTGGAAACGCGCAAGGCGAGGTCGAAACCTTCGGCGATGAGGTCGATATGGCGGTTGTCGAGGACGAGGTCAAGCGTGACTTTGGGATAACGCTGGCGGTATTCGGCCAACCATGCGCTCATATTACCGCCTGCAAACCACAGGGGCATGGTAACGCGCAACATACCTTGCGGCGTGTCGGCGCCGCCTGCCGCTTTTTGGGCAGCGGTGTCCAATGTATCCAGCGCATAGCTGCATTGGCGGTAGTATTCTTCGCCTGCTTCGGTTAGGTGGAGGTTGCGGCTGTTGCGGTGTAAGAGCTTGGCTTGTATGGTGTTTTCTAGATGGCTAACGTGTTTGCTGGCCATGGCGGTGGAGATGTCGAGCTGATCGGCGGCACGGGTAAAACTGCCGCTTTGTACAACTTGGCGGAAAACTTTTAGGCTGAATAGGGTATCCATAATTTCTTATTAGGAAACGTTGTATCAATAATTCGAGTATATATCTCTTACTGGGAATTATCTATACTGCACTTATTGAAATTGCTCCTTACCTCTTCAGGTAGCCATTAAAATAAGGATTATTAAGATGTCAGCCCTCAAATCATTCCAACCTGTTGTATTGTCCGTCTTGCGCATTGTTACGGCGTATCTGTTTTTGCTGCATGGTACGGCCAAGTTTTTCAGTTTCCCAATGTCCATGGGCGGCGCGCCCGAAGGCTTGATGCTGGTGGCCGGTATTTTGGAAATTGTCGGCGGTATCTTATTGATATTGGGCCTGTTTACGCGTCCGGCTGCGTTTGTTTTGTCAGGTCAGATGGCAGTCGCCTACTTTATGGCCCACGCGTCTTCTGGTGATGTTTTGTTCCCATTGGCCAACCAGGGTGAATCTGCCGTTTTGTTCTGCTTCGTGTTTTTGTATCTGGCAGTAGCCGGTGGCGGAGCGTGGGCTGTGGATAACGTTTTTGGTAAAGATAAAGATTAATTTAAGGAAAAGATCATGACTTATTCTGTTTTGCAACAAGCTGCTGAAACCCGTCGTTCTATCTATGCATTGAACAACACCCTGCCTCTGTCCAATGAGGAAGTAACCAAAATTATCAAACACGCCGTTTTGCATACGCCGTCTTCTTTCAATTCGCAATCTGCCCGAGTGGTCGTATTGTTTGGCAAAGAACATGCCAAAGTGTGGCATTTTGTTGAAGAAGCGTTGCGTGCGGTTGTTCCTGCCGAGCAGTTTGAAGCCACTGCACAAAAACTGAACTTGTTTAAAGCAGGCGCGGCGACAGTTTTGTTCTTTGAAGATCAAGATATTGTCAAAGGCTTGCAAGAGCAATTCCCATCTTATGCGGCCAACTTCCCGATCTGGGCGGATCAGGCAAATGCCATGGTTCAATATGCTGTGTGGACAACATTGGCGGCTGCCGGTATCGGCGCTAATCTGCAACACTACAATCCGCTGCCTGATGCGGCCATTGCCAAAGAATGGAATCTGCCGGAAAGCTGGTTGTTGCGTGCGCAAATGGTGATTGGCGGTATCGCGGCTTCAGCCGGTGAAAAAGCCTTCCAACCAATCGAAGGCCGTCTGAAAGTATTTGGCGCATAAATGAAGTAATGTTTTAAACAAAGGGCGCGATGTTTGCGCACTTTTTGAAATACCAAAATTAAAAAGGCCGTCTGAAAAACAGTTTCAGACGGCCTTTTATCTATGCCATGAAATCAACCGCGGCGCCAAGTCGTACCGCCGGCGTTGTCTTCCAGAATGATTTTGTGTTCGTTCAGAAGGTCGCGGATGCGGTCGGATTCCGCCCAGTTTTTGTCCGCGCGCGCCTGTTTGCGGCGGGCGATCAAATCGTCGATTTCCTCGTTGGACAGGCCGTCTGAAACAGCACCGCCTTGCAGAAATTCAATCGGATCGCGTTGCAACAGACCGATGATGCCGCCCAAGGATTTCAGGCAGCCGGCGAGGTGCGTATCATTGGTTTTGTTCACTTCGCCTGCCAGCTCAAACAACACGGCAACCGCTTCGACCGTACCGAAATCGTCATTCATGGCGGCGTAGAAGCGGCGGGTGTAGTCATTGGCGTTTTCAGATAAATCAAACTCAGCCGCTGGTGTGTTTTTCAACGTGGTGTACAGACGGGTCAGCGCGCCTTTTGCGTCGTCCAAATGCGCGTCGGAGTAGTTCAACGGGCTGCGGTAGTGGGCGCGCAGGATGAAGAAACGCACGACTTCAGGGTCGTATTGTTTCAACACTTCGCGGATGGTGAAGAAGTTGCCCAACGATTTGGACATTTTCTCGCCGTCCACACGGATGAAGCCGTTGTGCAGCCAGTATTTGACGTGGCTGGCGATGCTTTGACCGTGGTGGGTTTGCGCGTGGTCGTGGCCGCAAGTATGACCGCTTGCGCCGACGCTTTGGGCGATTTCGTTTTCATGGTGTGGGAACTGCAAATCCGCACCGCCACCGTGGATATCGAAGGTGTCGCCGAACAGGTTTTCACTCATGGCAGAGCATTCAATGTGCCAACCCGGACGACCATTGCCCCACGGGCTTTCCCATGCCGGCTCGCCTGCTTTGGCCGCTTTCCACAACACAAAATCAAGCGGATCGCGTTTGAAACCGTCCACTTCCACGCGCTCGCCTGCGCGCAGGTCATCCAACGATTTGCCCGATAATTGTCCGTAAGCCGAAAACTCGCGCACGGCGTAGTAAACATCGCCATTTGCGGCAGGGTATGCCTTGCCGTTTTGAATCAGGGTTTCAATCATGGCAATCATTTGCGGAATGTTTTCGGTCGCCTTTGGCTCGATGTCGGGACGCAATACGCCCAAAGCATCGGCATCTTCGTGCATAGCCTGAATGAAACGCGCGGTCAGCTCGCCGATGGTTTCGCCGTTTTCAGCCGCACGGGCGATGATTTTGTCGTCGATGTCGGTGATATTGCGCACATAAGTGAGTGGATAGCCGCACTCGCGCAACCAGCGGGCAATCATGTCGAATACAACCATCACACGAGCATGGCCCAAGTGGCAATAGTCGTAAACAGTCATGCCGCAAACGTACATACGCACGTTTTTAGGGTCGATGGGGGTGAAGGGTTCTTTTTGACGGGTAAGGGTGTTGTAGAGGTTTAGCATGGGATTTAAGTCTAAATTAGTCTAAATTAAATTAGGAATATAAGCTCTTAAGCTCACTAAATGAATAACATTCAATCTTTAAGGAAAATTTTTTGTTTTCTATATTTTCATACTTGCCATTATCAATTATATTTTTAATGCTAATTTTTTCTGCTTCTGAATGTATAACATCCACTATTAACACAATAATTAATTCTACATTATCCTTGTCAAGATAAATAATACTACTTTTTATTTTAGAAATTGTTTCAATAAGCCATTCCTTAGTTCTTAAAAAATTTCTTAAATATTTTATCTCTACAATATGAAAAGCAGTATCAGTTTCAAAAAAACCATCAAAAAGAAAACCATTAACTCGTTGCCCTGTATTGATGGTTACCTTATATTTATTTTGCAACGCCAAAATAGCAAGTTTTTCACTTTCTAAATATTTTAAACGAGTAGCTTGCCTGTCTTCTTGTTGAAGTTCATGATTGGAAGGGTATTTTTCTTTTTTATCACCGGATTGTGCTTTTATATGCTTTTGTTCTTCGACAAGTTGTTCTTCTTTGATAAATTCTTCTACTTTCTCACCTATCTTTTTCTCTTTGGCTATCTGAAATTCAAGAAAATTTAAAATTTTTACACTTTCTGCATTAGAAAATTTTTCTTTTATTACAAAAAGAATATCTTTAATTTGTTCTCTGAAATAAAAAACACATCCTCCCCAAAGCAAAACCCATAGTAAGGTACTTAAAAAAGAAGCGATGGATGGCGCAATATGCTGTATTAGATCTAAATATTTTTTATCCATTTAATTTTATTTGAAAATGTTTTAATAAATTAGAAACTTCTTAATTAATTTCCACTACTGTTTTTCTCATTAGCCAATATCCGCCACACGCGACTGATGGCTTCTTCATGCGAAACCACACGCCCTGCAGCGATGTCTTCGCGCCCGCGTGTCACCGAAGCGGCAAGCTCTTCATATTCGCGCTTTTGCTCAATATGGTTTTGGATACACATATGATTCCTTTGTTAAAAAAGGTCGTCTGAAACACAATAACAAATTTTTTAGACGACCTTTTATCCCGTTCACTCCGCTCTCAACACCGAAGTATCAGTTTGCGGCTGTGCGGTGGCCTGGGCTTTCTCTGCGGCCTCTGCTTCGGCGGCAAGGCGTTTTTTTTCGGTGAGGTAGCGGCCGATTTGGTGTACCAAATCCTGCGTGCCCTGATGGGTGAGCGCGCTGATTTGGAAGAGGCGCGGGGTTTCCATGTCGAATTGGAAGCGGTCGTCTGGTTTCGGGTAGTCCCAGCCGATGGCTTCGAGGAAGGCGGCGCTACGCGCTTGGGCTTCTTCTTCATCAAGCATGTCAAGTTTGTTCAGCACCAGCCAGCGTGGTTTGTCGTAGAGCTCTTCGTCGTATTTGCGCAATTCGTTGATGATGGCGAGGGCTTCTTCTGCTGGGTCGACGGTTTCGTCGAAGGGTGCCAAATCGACGACGTGCAGCAGCAGGCCGGTGCGCGATAGGTGTTTGAGGAAGCGGTGGCCGAGGCCTGCGCCCTCTGCCGCGCCTTCAATCAGGCCGGGGATGTCGGCCATGACGAAGCTGTGATTTTCGTCAATGCGCACGACGCCCAAGTTTGGATGCAGGGTGGTGAAGGGGTAGTTGGCGATTTTGGGGCGTGCGGCGGATACGGCGGTAATCAGGGTGGATTTACCGGCGTTGGGCATGCCTAATAAGCCGACATCGGCGAGGACTTTGAGTTCGAGTTGCAGGGAACGGGTTTCGCCTTCTTCGCCGGGCGTGGATTGTTTGGGCGCGCGGTTGACGGAAGATTTGAAGTGGATGTTGCCCAAGCCGCCTTTGCCGCCCTTGGCGAGGCAGACGCGCTGGCCGTGGTAGGTGAGGTCGGCGACGATTTCGTCGGTGTCGAGGTCGCGGATAAGGGTGCCGACGGGCATTTTGAGGACGATGTCGTCCGCACCTGCGCCGTAGCGGTCGGAACCGTGGCCTTTTTCGCCGTTTTTGGCTTGGTAGCGTTTGACGAAGCGGTATTCGACGAGGGTGTTGGTGTTTTCATCGGCTTCTGCCCAAACGCTGCCGCCTTTGCCACCGTCACCGCCGTCAGGGCCGCCTCGGGGTACGAATTTTTCGCGGCGGAAACTGGTTGCGCCATTACCGCCTTTGCCTGCGGCGACTTCGATTTTTGCTTCGTCGATAAATTTCATGATGTTCTCTTATGGGTATTCGGTTGTTTCAGACGACCTTTGTTGATAGAGGAGTTTGGTGTCTGAACGGATAAAATGTTGCTTATTATAAAGGATATTTCGGTTTTAGGCCGTCTGAAATATGGTTTCAGACGGCCTTGGATTTATTGGGCGAGGGCTTGGTCGATTTCTTGATAGAGTTGGGTGAAATTGGGTTCGCCAACGTAGGTTTTGAGGATGTTACCGTTTTTGTCAATCAGGACAGAAGTCGGGTAAACCTGTGTGCCAAAGGCTTTTGCGGCAGTTTTGTCGGCATCGTACATGACGGTGAAGGGAAGGCCGTATTCTTTGACGTACTGATGGACGCTCTCAATAGGGTCGATGGGCTGGGCAATGCCGAGGACTTGGAAATTTTTGCCTTGATAATCTTGGGCGGTTTTGATGATTTTAGGCATCTCGCTAACGCAGCCGGGGCAGGAGGGAAACCAGAAGTTAATGAGGGTAACTTTGTCTTTCAAATCGGCATTGGTAATAGTTTTGCCTTGCAGGTCGGGCAGGGCGAAATCAGGGGCGGCTTTGTTGCTGGGGATAAGGACGAAGGTAAGAAGCGCGCCAATCGTGGCAATGACAAGGAGTGTGAGTATTTTTTTCATGATTCGAGGTTTTGAATTGCGTGTGCTAAGGTTTGGGGAACGCTGATGCTGCGACCGCTTTCGCTGCTGACGGGCATAAGGGTAACTTCGGCTTCGATGGCGGCTTTGCCGTTGGGCAGGGTCGCGGTTTGGCTGAGGATGATGTGGCGTGTGCCGATATCTTTCAGACGGCCTGTAAAAGTTAAAACATCGCCTTCAAGCGACGGGCGGCGATAGCGGATGTCAACGCGTGCAACAACGAGCATGATGCCTTTGAGTTCGGACAGAAGGTCATGCTCTTGAAAAAACGTCCAGCGCGCTTCTTCGAGAAATTCAAGATAGCGCGCATTGTTGACGTGGCCGTAGCCGTCGAGATGGTAGTTGCGGACGGTCAGTTTCATCAGTTGAGATTGATGGGTTGGAACTCTTCGCGTGCGATTGGTTCGTGTTCGAGGTCAGTAATCACGGTGGAGAGTTGGATGTCGAACCATTCGTTGAAAATGTCGGCGTCCAAATCAGGCCATTCGCTTTCGTCTTCGCACCAGTCGGCCAATTCGGCAGCAAAAATATCTTCAAAACGCGCTTCGATTTCGTCCCATACTTCGTCGGCGGTTTCACATGGGCGAACGAGGTAGGAATTGGCATCGGCTTGGATATCTTCAAGTGTCAGGCCATCTAGGTGATTGCCGGGCAGGGATTTCAGCCAGTTCCAAAAAGGATCGAGGGGGATAAGCAGGAAGACGCTGCGGTTGACTTCGTACATGGTGTTTTCCTTGGTTTCTGTATAGTTGAATGATATAGCAAAGGTGGTAGACTGGCTATCTTTTGGGGGATAAAGGCCGTCGGAAAAAATACGGTATAAGGTATAGCCAGATAGGGTTTGTTTCCTAAATCTGTTGTGTAAACAACACGGTTATTTTCTGCATCTATATGGTATGAGGAGAAAATATCAAATTTTGAATATAACTTTGATAGTTTCGGAGGGGTGTTGGTTTGGTTGATTGTATGTGCGACTAGCGAATAGTTTTTATGAGTCAGAGGCTGAAGCAACATCGAAAGGTGATGATAAATATTGGGTTAAATGAATATTTATTCAAATAAGATTTATATGTAATAATGACGGAGAGGAAATATCCTATTATAATCCATCCCTTATCTTTTTCGAGAAAACTCTACTATGAAGCCTATTACAACAGGGGTAATCATCTTTATTGGAAGTGCCATCAGCGCAATCCTATTATACTTTTTTGGCCAAAATCTTGGCATTACGTCGACTATTGCAAAAATTGTGGTCTGGGCATGTGTATCAATTGTGATCTCATTGATACTCCTTACCCCTTTGATTACGAGATTTTTTTGGGCTAGGAGCTCCGATAAATACTCCGGTTTGAAACATTTAAATCCTGAGGATTTAAGTGGGGATAATGGAGAGTCTTCAACTCTGATTGGTATAGCGGAACGTTGGGAGCAGCTACGCCATATTTACTTATTGACTAGACAATATAAAAAACATCGTAAGCCTTGGATTTTCGTTGTAACCCAAGAACCAATGATCTTGGATAGAGTTTTGCCTAATATTCGCCCGCAACTTTGGGTAGAAACGGCTTCTGCGATTTGGATAGATGCTCAGGCAATGGAACCTGCGAATGGTTGGCAGTATCTGAGGGGTGTGGGAAAACGTCCTGCAGAAGGTATTGTTGAGCTTCAAGGAGAGTTTTCAGTTCAGGAAAATGCCGCTCAACTGCTTGAGTTAATGAAAAAACTTGGCTGGAAACTTCCAATTAATCAAGTTCATTTTGTAAATGATGCCAATGAAATGCCATCAGCAGTCAGTCATGCTTTGAAATATGGTTCAACAGTATCTTCAGCAGAGTTGATGAAAGAGTTGGATCAATTTGCTAATCGGTTGGCAGCTGCGGGTACACGATTGATTGAGGCAGATTTAGAACAAACACCCATTGCGAAATTGTCCGCCAAACTGCCGTCACAAACACAGGCTTTGGCTGATTATATTGCTGCAGAAAAGCGGGGATTGGGAAAACTGGATACTGTTGCAGGTATTTCTTTTATTCAATCAAATCAACCTGAACAATCAGGAGATTTGATTTTCCGTGCATTCAATGATTTATCTGTTTTGGGTTCCGGAAAGAAACTGCGTTTTTCTAAAACGGAAAAAATTTATTTGGGCTTAAGTGCAGTTGCCTTGCTTGTCGGTGGTGCATTTGCAGTCAGTGCATATAGCAGCTATCAAGAAATCAGCCGTTTGAAGACCGATTTTGAAAGCGTACAGAAAGTAAAATCTCGTGCTGAGAAAGTAGCTACACTTATTCGATTGCAACAAGATATTATAGATTTGGAGTCTCGTCGAAGCTTCTCGCAATATGCGGTTAAGTTTTTGGGGTATGAACATCGACAAGAGCTCTTAGCTGTTGCTTACCGTAAATATAATAATTTAGCAAAAGATGTTATCAGCCGTCCTGCTACTGCATTCTTTGAGAACAAGTTAGATGAATTGGTAATGTTGGAAGGCAGGATTCCTGATGACTTTGAACTTCAGGATAGTGCTTATCAAGATTTAAAAGCATATTTGATGCTGACGTCTCATGTTGAGAAAACAAAAAGCACAAAAGATGCGGAATTCTTAGTAACCAAGTTGACGCAGATGTTGACGACACAAAATGTGGCGGCGAAAGATGCGCAAACATTGGCACAGTTTTTTGTGTCGCGTATGTCACAGAAAAATAATTTGGCAGAGCCTGAACAAACTGAATTGGTATCAAGAAGCCGTCAGGTCTTGGTAGACTGGATCAATCGTGACCAAGGCAGTGAGCAATTGTATAAACGCATTATTCAGGGTACGAATGCCAAGTTGCAAACCATTACCTTAGACAAATTGCTTAATAAGGATTTGAAAGGTATTTGGAATGTTGGAAAACCTTTGCCGCGTATATATACGGTTGAGGGTTGGGAAAAATATATTAAGCCGGGATTAGAGCAGGCAATTAAAGACAGCAAGAGCAATGATTGGGTATTGGGCGGTAATGTGTACCAAGCTTCGGTAACAGAAGCGGCAATCAATAGCCTGAAAGAACGCTACTTTAAGGAATATGCTACCGCTTGGTATAACATGATGAACAGCATTACATGGCAACCGAGAACAACCAGCTTGGATGCAGTTAATCAGCTTCACGTCTATGCGGATCCTCAACGTTCGCCATTGGTGGCACTATTTAATGCAGTGAAAGAAAGCAGTCAGCTGGATAGCAAGAAAGTTGATGTCAATCCTGCTGTTGCAGATGCAGCTAAACGTGTAGCCGCAAGACAACTGTCTACTCGCTCGCGTAAGGTTGCGGATGCGGTATTAAATTCTCAAACTGAAAATATTAATGCTTTGGAAGATAAGGTAAATGATTATCTGGCTGGGCCGTTAGAAGCGGAATTTGAAACTTTGTTGCAATTGATTGATGCACAAATTAATCCAAAGAGTGATTTGAGCCTGCAGCGTTACCTTGAACGTGTAACTACTGTGAAGCAGCGTTTGATTCAAATGACGGCATCCTCTGATACCGGAGGTGCGGCAAGAACAGCCGTGCAAGGTGTTTTAAACGGTGGTGATAATGAGTTCCTCGACGGTATACAGTACGCACGTTTGATTGAGGCCGGTGTGGGTGACAGATTGTTGCCGTTTGCACGAAATGTTTTTGTATTGCCGTTTAATTCCGTATGGGATTCAATTGCCGGTGTTGCTCAAAAAGACATCAATAATTTGTGGGCAAGCAATTTTGTCAATCCTATGCAGTCTGAACTGGGTGGCAGATATCCATTTGCTCGATCAGAAATCGAAGTTTCGATTCCGGTATTGGCAAAATATTTGGATGTTAACAAAGGTGCACTTAATCAGTTTGTCACAACCCAATTAGCAGGTGTTTTAACCAAACAAGGTAATCAATGGATCGTTGCACCCGGAAGTGAATTGAAGGTTAATCCGGGATTGCTGCAACAATTGAATAAATTGAGTGCTATTTCTGAAGACTTCTTCGTTAACGGAGAGGGTGGCTATAGCTTTGAACTGAAACCTACATCTACTCAAGGTATTGTTCAGTATGATTTAATTATCGACGGTCAGTCTTTAGATTATTTCAACCAACAAACAGAGTGGAAGACATTCAAATGGCCTGGGGATGTCAGCAATGCCGGTCTTCGTATTTCTTGGGAAACTGAGGCAGAAGGTATGCGTAAGACTCAAGAAATTAGTGGTCGCTTCGGTTTTATCCGTATGCTTGAAAAATCTAGGGTTACACCGATTGATAGCGGCACTTATTTAGTCGAATTCCCATTGGAGAAAGACAAATTGATGAGATTCTATATGAGAACTAATTCCGGTAAAGGGCCTTTGGGATTGTTGGAACTGAAGAATATCCATCTGCCGAATAAGATTTTTGAGGTTAAATAATCATGACATTACCCCAATGGGTAAAGCCGATACTTGGTGATGAGGGTACATCAATCACCGATAACAATATTCATCGCTGGCAAGAGTGGCTGGAACCTGTTTCAGACGGCCACCCTTGTGGCGAGGATGTTGCATATGCCGATGATTTCGAGGCTATTAAAATTGAATTGGCCAAGCTTTCAGGTATTGATTGCCGATTGATTTTGGATGCTTCTGAACGCTTGTTAAAACGTCAATCTAAAGACTTGAGAGTAGCAACTTATTATATTTTTGCCGCTTTGCGAGATAGGGGGTTGGCAGGTTTTTCAGATGGTTTAGAAATTTTATGCGGATTGCTGCAAAAATTTGATCAATCACTATGGCCGAAAAAGCCGGTACAAAAACGCAATGCATTAAATTGGCTGTCTGGGGAAAGAGTATTGGATACGCTCAAAGGGACTGAATTATCTAATTCGGTAGACCTTAAGCGGACATTATCGGCGTTAATGTCGTTGCAACATCATTTTGAGGGATGGGAAGAATCAGTACGCCCCAGTCTGTTTCCGTTATTGCAATATTTTGAAGAGTCATCTGTTCGTTTTTCATCACCTCAGACAAGTACAAGTCAAAGTCAGGAAGTTAGTACGCCTATTGACCAGGAAGTTGTACCACAGATTCGTCAAGAGGGTCAGAGGCCGTCTGAAAGTTTAGCTGTCACTCAAGTTAACTCTTCTAAAGCATTACTCGATCAAGTTAGGATTAATGCCGCCTATTTAAGAGAGCAGGATGATGGATATTGGCCTGCATATAAGATGATTCGTGCTGTACGTTGGGGTGGGCTAAATGGTATCCCTCCTCATCAAAATGGTCAGACTCGTTTGAAAGCTCCAAGGACAGATTTATTGGCAACTTTAAATCGTTTGGTTAATGAGCAGCAATGGCGGGATTTGCTTGATAGAGTAGAAGCGGCTTTTTTAGAAGGTGCTAATCAGTATTGGCTCGATTTGCAATATTACGCGTGGCAAGGACAGCAGGCGTTGGGTGGTTTATATCTTTCTCAGGTTGACTCATCATTATTTGAGCTGAAATCTTTACTGACCAGATGTGATGGCTTGACCGGATTAAGTTTTGATAACGGATTTCCGTTTGTCTCAGCCGATACGCTTACGTGGTTGGAGCAAAAGGTTATGTCATCCACGCGCAAGCAGACTAGTAGTCGAACAGTTCAAAAAGCAGTAATAGAATCATCATCTCAGGTAGAAAACCAAGAAAGTCAATGGCAACAGGCTTTGTTAAAAACACAAGAACAAGGCTTGGATGCTGCTTTTGCTTGGTTGGAAACATTACCAGAGTTGCAGTCAGGTGCAGGGCAGGTTAAAAAGTGGC
The DNA here is from genome assembly GCF_002863305.2 of Neisseria perflava. Taxonomy (NCBI): domain Bacteria; kingdom Pseudomonadati; phylum Pseudomonadota; class Betaproteobacteria; order Neisseriales; family Neisseriaceae; genus Neisseria; species Neisseria perflava. The sequence continues at coordinate 1,812,972 of NZ_CP136962.1, read as the reverse complement.
TGATGATGGCCCGTTTGGCTGCAAACAATCAAAAAGTAGATTGGGCCTTGAAACTGTTGGAACAGGCTTCACGGCAGATGCAGGTTTTGACAGTAAAAGAGTGGGATAAACATTTTGCATTTGATGTATATGCTTTATGGTATCAATTGTTAAATGAAAATTTTGATAAGAAAGATACTGAAGCTACTGGGCAACTTGAATTTTTACGAACTGAATTAATGCAGGCTGATATTGTCCGTGCATTAGAATTAATCGATTAAACATATATTATGTCAGATCCCACATTACGTTATTATGAAGAAGAGATGCGGTATCTCAAGGAAGCAGGGTTAGAGTTCTCAAAAGCTCACCCTGATCGTGCCGCAATGCTGAATTTAGACAGAGTAGGTACACGCGATCCTTATGTGGAGCGCTTGTTTGAAGGCTTTGCTTTCTTAACAGGAAGAATCAGACAAAAACTTGATGATGACTTTCCAGAATTGACTGAGGGTTTGGTCAATATGCTGTGGCCTCATTATCTGAGGATGATTCCTTCTTTAACTGTTTTAGAGTTAATTCCAGATGATAACAAGTTGCAGGGCGGGCAGCTTGTTAAAAAAGGACTATCCGTACAATCTGAGCCCATTAATATTAATGACAGGTTGACGAGATGCCTGTACCGAACTACAGGTGATGTTAAACTCCAACCCTTGAGTATCTTGCATACGTTATTGGATTATGATGCAAATGGTCAAAGTGTCATCAAATTGACTTTTGGTATTCACAGGCAGACGCAGAAAGACAATTTGGATTTTTCTAAAATCAGAATTTATATTTCTGCTGATGAACCAGTCGCTTTCGCATTACGTCATGCCTTGTTAAATCAGGCTGCTCAAATCAGTATCCATCATGCTGAACTACCATCTGGAGGTAATATACGGTTTAAGGCCGTCGGATTTGCCGAAGATGAGAGATTGTGGGAAAAAGTAAATAACAGTTTCAGTGGATATCAATTACTATTGGAATATTTTTGTTTTAAACAGAAGTTTTTCTTTATTGATTTGATTGGTATTGATGCCGAAGAATGGTCGGAACGCATTAATGAGTTTAGTATTAATGTAGTTCTATCCAAACAATATCCTTCAGAGCTTAGATTTCCTCCAGATTGCCTGAAATTAAACTGTGTTCCTGCCATTAACCTCTTTGACATGGAGGCTGAGCCTATTCGGGTGGATCACAAGGCATTTGAATACCCTGTTAAGCCTTTGTTGCATGAAGGTATGGCAGTAGAGGTGTATTCAGTAAATGAAGTGGAAGCTGTAAATCATGAGACAGGCAAGCGCTACTCATATATTCCTTTCTCGTCATTCCAACATCGTGGTGGGTTGATGAAATATGATGCTCCGGAACGGTATTACCATACGAAGGTAAAACGAGGAGTATCTGGAAAGCATGAAACATTTATTATGCTTGGAGGATTGTTGTGGGATAGAAAAGATATTCTGCCTATTGAAACACTTTCTCTAAAAGTAGTAGGGACCAATGGTGCTTTGCCACGTAAGAGTTTGAGGGAAACCCAGATTCAAGACACTGATATAGCCGAGCCCAATATTAAAATGGTAAGAAACCTTACGACTCCGACGTTGTCATGCTATCCTCCAACAGAAGACAGATTTCAATGGCGTATCTTGTCCCATTTGTCACCAAATTATCTATCATTACTAAACGTTGATAGTTTGAAAGGTGCATTGTCGATTTACGATTGGACCGAAGATGAATTGAATAAGCGCAGATTGAACGGGATTGTTGACGTTAAGCATGAAACAGTACAAAGAATCGAGCGTGGTGCAGTTCATCGTGGAGTTCATATTACGGTAACATTTGATTCAACTGCATTTAATGGGGAAGCAGAAATTTATTTGTTCGGAGAATTATTGAACGAATTTTTTGCAATGTATGCTGATTTGAACCTATTTACCCGGTTCAGCATAGTTTCTCTGCCATCCGGGAAAACATATACATGGAAAGACAGCAAAACAACTATCACACGGTTTTAGAAACAGCGCATAAAAGTGCTAAAGAAAATAACGGTAGACAGACACTTCCTCTATGGGAGATTCCCAGAAATAAATCTCATCGCGAAGGTATAGCATCTGAAATTTTTCAAGAGAAATTGGGAGAGTTTATTGTACACAATGCAGCAACAATGAATTTTTTCCAATTTTGTCGGGTTTTGGAAACGCTTGCCGATGGTGCTGAAGAAAAAGCTGTAGAATCAATGGTAAGATTCAGAAGGGTGAAGTCTTTATCTTTTCCTTCTGGAGAAATTGCATCGGTTGAATATGATGCGGAAGCCGAGTTACCAACTGTAAGGACAACATTTTTAGGTCTGTATGGCGTAGATGCTGTCTTGCCGGATTATTTCCTGAACGATATTGCAACGCATAAAGACGGTAGTGAAAGCTTAGCCGCATTTTTGGATATTTTTAACCATAGAATTACAACCCTGTTTTTTCAGGCATGGAAAAAATACCGCTATCCGTTTTTGTTTCAAAATGAAGGGCAGGATGATTTATCTCGCTCTCTTCTGCACCTTATTGGGCAGGGGATGGTAAACGGCAAATTTATACATCCTTTGCTAGATAGCAGAATCTTGGGATTGTTCAGTGTTTTTTATCAGCGCACCCGAACAAAAGAAGGTATTATCAGTATAGTTAGATATTTGTTACCTTTTGCAGATGTAACAGTAAAAGAATTTCAGCCTCAGTGGGTAATATTGGAAAAAAATCGTGAGTTGGGGAAAGCCGGTTTGAGATTGGATGGAGGAAGTGCATCTTTAGGCAGTAGAATAAAAGATCATAGTCATCTGATACGTATTGAGATTACACCAGATACATTTGAGAATGCACAACTTCTATTACCAAAACAAACATTACACCAAAAATTACTTGAATTATTGAAGCTTTATTTGGGTTGCCGTTTTGATGCAAGCATTTACCTAAACATCAAGAAGCAATGGATACCTCAAAGCCGTTTGGCAAAAAAACAAATGTTGGGGATTAATACCGGTTTAGGTACGATGCATCAAGACAAGCAAATAAAGATAGCGAACTATACATATTCAAACTAATTTAAGAAAACGGAAAATCATGAATAAGAAAACTAGAATTCAGTCAGTCTGTGCATTAGCTTTGTTGTGCGCGGTATTATCAGGTTGCGGGGTTTTGCAAGGCGTGAAAGATGGTACGACCAATGTAACTAAAAGTATCTTTTATACTAAGTTAAAGATATTAAAGATTGACTTGGTTGCTCGTAATGGTTTGAATCAAAATGAACGGGGTCAATCGTTATCGACAGTTGTTCGCATTTATCAGCTTAGAGATAAGCAGAATTATGAAGTTGCATCTTATCGTGACTTGCTTAATCAAGATAAAACCATTTTGGGCAATGATTTGGTAGAAGGGTATAAGCAATATACCATTCGACCTGGTGAAACTATCAGCTTGGATGAAACCTTGGATAAAGAGACCAAATATGTTGGTATCGTGGCTTTTTATAATCGGGTAGGAGAGGATCAACCGTGGAAAATGCTTCTATCCAAAAAACAGCTGAAAAATAAAAAGCCATTAGTTGTTGAGTTGGTAGATAATAAAGTTGTAATTCAAGAGACCGAAAAGAAAGTCAAATAATGGATGCAGCCCTCTATGAGAAATTAACGGGGTTTTATTCTGATGGCTTGCCACTAGATGGGCTTCCAGATGGTTTCCAGTTAGTTAGGAGTGTTTTAGATAATATCCAACGCATTCTCAATAGTCGGAGTGGCTCCTTGAAGCATTTGCCTGATTATGGAATCCCTGACCTTAGTATGGTTTATAAGAATTTACCGTCTAGTGCACATGATTTACGGTATTTCATGAGGAAGACCTTATTGAAATATGAACCCAGATTGAGAAATTTGGACATTCGACTGACTGAGTCTAAAGACAATATTATGGTTTTATGCTATCAGCTTGAATGTGAAATTGAAAATGCCGGTGCTGTAGTCATAGACACTTATTTTATGCCTGAAGGAACGGTTTCTGTTAAACGCAGTCGAGCGTAACTTTTTAGGTATCAACAGATTACTTTAAAATTAAGAACTAAATATATGGTTAAACACTTTTTTCTTACTTGCAGTGTATTGCTTTCAGCAGCTGCCCAGACAGCCTTGGCTAAAGAGTATGATTTAGAAGGTACATTAGTTACTCAAAATAATTATGTACGAATTCAGAGTTGTAATCTGAAAAATACTTATGCTTTATTGCCCGGTAGTGGAAATGGCTATGAAGCGACAGCAGAGATTGTCAGCTCCAGAAAAAATATGCCTGAAAGCACGCCAATCTATGTTGCTTTAAAAGGAAAATTAGAAAGTCCCAATTTTTTAGTTTCTGGAATTGAACTCATCAAAATAGGGGAAAACTGCCATACAGCCAAAACTAAATCCTCATCTCCTGAAAAAGCTGTTCAGAAATACCCAAGTGAAAACCAGCAGCCAGATTTAGAAGACAAAAATTCTAAGGCTGAGCCACATAATCCTGCATTGAAGCCGGTGGAAGCAGAACCAGCGGTGACAGAACCAGAAAATCTGAAACAAACAGCAGAAGAACCAGGAACAACGATATCAGTTGAGCCGGCTCATCATTCAAAAACTACACAAGCTGAAGACGGTAAAAAGTCTAAAGATGATCAATATTCTTCTGATAATCTTCTTGATAAGCAGGTTAAAACAGAAGATGCTAAACAGGCAGATATTGAAAAATTGGATAGAGGAAATGCTACTCCAGTTGATCCTGCAACGTTAAATACATCTAAGCCAAATGTTCAATCTGTAGAGACTCCTGAAAAGGTAGAGCAACCTGCAGTAGATGAATCTAAGGCTGTGGAACAATCAGTGGTTGAAGAAACTAAGTCCGTAGAGCAGTCATCTATGGTAGAAACACCTGAGGCAGTAGAACAACCAATAGCAAGTGAATCTAAAGCTGCAGAACAGCCAGTGATTGTAGAAACTAAGACTGTAGAACAGCCGTCTGAAGTAGATATGCCTGCAGTAGTGGCGCAACCTATAGTGGATGAGTTTAAAGTTGAGCAGCCAGTGGATGCAGCAACGGCTAAGACTGTAGAACAGTCTTCGGAAGTAGAAGCATCCGCGGTAGTACAACCACCGGTAGTAGATAAGCATAAAATTGTAGAACAACCACCGGTAGTAGATGAGCATAAAATTGTAGAACAACCTGAGGAAGTCAAAGCATTTGAACAGACTGGAGCTTCTGAAACGGTACACAATCCTATAATAAAAGAGACTTCTATAGAGGCCGATCATAAGGTAGAAGAGAAACCGTCTGTACCAGAGGTTGTTACTCCAGCATCGTCCTCTGTGGAAGATCGTGTAACGGCATTTGAAACTCAGCCTAAAACTGATAATCAAGAATCTACACAATTAGAGGGTATTCCGTCTGTAGGGACGCAAGCCGACCAGGTAACAGAAGAAACTCATTCTACACACGATACTTTATCGGGAACCGAAGCATCAACACCAATAACTGATTCATTATCGAATGAAGTTTCTGCACAGCCAGTTTATGTGAATCACATTATTGTGCATGAAGATGATGTGGCTGAGTAAAAGGTAACCAATATAGTCGAGTTAGTCTTCAGTTATGAGAAAAGGCCGTCTGAAGAATCTTAGTTTTAAGTTAAATGGATTTTGATTCTTCAGGTAATTGTAAAAGGTTTTAAGAAATTTGTTCTCGCGAATAAAAAAGCTTACTTATATCATTAAGTAAGCTTTTTTTGTATTTAATGGGCAGTAAGCATATGAATTATTCGTAGCTTGAGACCTTTGCAAAATTCCCCCCCCCCCCCCCGACAGCCGAAATCCAAACATAAGTTTTCGACTGTTTTTGTTTCAAATATCCACTGACTCTCCTCAAATACCCTCCTAATCCTCCCCGGACACCTGATAATCAGGCATCCAGCCGCCTTTTAGGCAGCAGCGGGCGCACTTAGCCTGTTGGCGGCTTTCAACAGGTTCAAACACATCGCCTTCAGATGGCTTTGCGCACTCACTTTGAGTAGCCCGAAATAGGCTGCCCGAGCATAGCGGAATTTACGGTGCAACGTACCGAAACTTTGTTCGACCACATAACGGGTCTTCGACAAATGTCGGTTGCGTTTGGTTTGCGTTTCCGTCAGCGGACGGTTGTGGTGGGCTTTGCGCATAATGCCGTCCTGCAGCCGATGCTCTTTCAAATGTTGCCGGTTTTCCTCACTGTCATAGCCTTTGTCGGCATAGACGGTCGTACCTTCGGGCAGTCCTTCCAACAAAGGCAACAGGTGTTTGCATTCATGGACATTGGCGGGGGTAATGTGCAGTTTCTCGATATAGCCTTCCGCATTGGTACAGGTATGTTGTTTGTAACCGAGTTTGTAGAGGCCGTTTTTCTTTATCCAACGGGCATCGCTGTCTTTACTCAGTGTGGTTTGTCCGCTGACTTGTCCTTCTTCATCGACTTCTATGGCCTGGCGTTGTTTGCTGCCGGCGGTCTGAATAATGGTGGCGTCAACAACGGCGGCGGATGCTTTCTCTACTTTTAGGCCTTTTTCGGTCAGTTGTCGGTTAATCAGTTCCAGCAGTTCGGACAGGGTGTTGTCTTGCGCCAGCCAGTTGCAGTAGCGGCATAAGGTGCTGTAATCGGGGATGCTCAGTTCGTCAAAACGGCAAAACAGGTTGAAATCGATGCGGGTGATGAGGCTGTGTTCGAGTTCGGGATCGGAGAGGCTGTACCATTGTCCGAGTAGGACGGCTTTGAACATGGACAACAGGGGATAGGCGGGACGGCCGCGGTGGTCTCGGAGGTAACGGGTTTTTTGACGATTCAGGTATTGTTCGATCGGTTGCCAATCAATCACCTGATCCAACTTTAATAGTGGGAAACGGTCGATGTGTTTGGAGATCATGGCTTGGGCGGTTTGTTGGAAGAAGGTGCTCATGAGAAATCCCCTAAATGTCTTGATGGGAATTTAGGAGATTTAGGGGAATTTTGCAAAGGTCTCAGCTTTTATACCCAGAAAATCAGAGATTTTCTGATGGTGTTTGATACAGGCTTTGGGGATTGGCTGTATCGGGGATTTCTGCCGGAGCGGTTTGGGGTGCTGCTACCGGCTCGGAAGTGGCGTTGCTGTCCACTAAGTCATCAATGTCGATGTTGTCGTCTTCGCTTTGAGGGAGCGTGCCGCCGGTTTGTTGGGTGCGGACTTTCATGTAAAGGTCGCGTGTGTAGCTGTATTTGTCGATGGCTGCGCCTTCGAGGCTGTCGGTCAGGTCGAGGAGCTCTTCGCGGGTGTTGATGGCTTGCTGGCCGGTTGTACCCCAGCGTCCTGCGCTGGTGTGGAAGATGGCATTTTTAACCGGATAGACGGTGGTAATGGCGTTGCCGACGGTATCGCGTACGGTAGACGGGCCGAGCAGGGGGACGACGAAGTAGTTGCTGTTTTTCCAGCCCCATGAGGCGAAGGTGTCGCCGAGGGTGTTTTTATTGCTGGGTACGCCGCCTGCACCGGCTACGTCGATTAAACCGCCAAGGCCGAAGGTGGTGTTGATGCCGACGCGGACGAGGTCTTCGCTAGCGCGTTTGATGTCAAGGCGCAACACGTTGCTGCCGAAGCTGACAACATCGCGCAGGTTGTTGAAGAAGTTGCTCACGCCGGTACGCACCGGTTTGGGCGTTACTTTGCGATAGCCGCGTGCTACAGGGGAAAGGACGTATTTGTCTGCTTTGTCGTTGAACTTGGAAACGGTGCGATTGTAGCCTTCGTAAGGGTCGGCCGGATTGCGTTCGGCAAGTGCGGGAGCGGAGGCAAGGCTGATGATGAGGCAGAGGGAAGCGGTGGTTTTTTTCATGATTGCAACCAGTCTTTGATTTCGTAAAGTTCGGCCAGTGCGCGGACGGAATCGGGAATGTTTTGAATGGTCGGTTTTTTGTCTGTCCGGCGCAGAGCGTTGAGCAGCAGGGAAACGCAGGCGGAATCTGCTTTGCCTACTTGGCTGAAGTCTATGCTGTCTGTTTCTTTCAGACGGCATTGTTGTTCGTAGCGCGCAAAGGCGGAGGCAGTCAGGGTTTTGACGGTAACGTCGCCGCTGATGTAGAGCGTGCCGTTGCGGATTTCTGTTTGCATGGTGTCTTTATGATGTAAGGCACCATGCCGTCTGAACATCAGGCGGCATGGTGTGTGGGTGGATTATTTACCGCCGTTTTTGGCTTTCAAGTCGGCAATCAGGCCGTCGATGCCTTTGGCTTTGATGGTTTCGCCGAATTGGTTGCGGTATACGGTAACCAAGCTTGCGCCTTCGACTGCGACATTGTATGCGCGGTATTTGCTGCCGCTTTGGTAGGTGGTGAAGTCCATGTTGACCGGTTTTTGGCCGGAAACGTTGATTTCGGCGCGGACAACGATTTCTTTACCGCCTTTGTTTACGACAGGGTTGTCTTTGATGTTGACCTTGGCGTTTTTGAATTTCAGCATGGTGCCGGAGTAGGTGCGGATCAGCAGGGTTTGGAACTCTTTGGTCAATGCTTGTTTTTGTGCGTCAGTTGCAGTGCGCCATGGGTTGCCGACGGCCAACGCGGTCATACGTTGGAAGTCGAAGTAAGGGATGGCGTAGGCTTCGGCTTTTTGGCGTGCGGTGTTGGCATCGCCGCTGTTGAGGATTTTCAGCACTTGAACGGAGTTTTCACGGATTTGGTTAACTGCGTCTGCAGGTGCGGCAAATGCCATGCTGATGCTTAATACGCCGATGCTCAATGCGCTGATAAAAGAAGTTTTTTTCATGATAGTGTCCTGAATATTGGGTTGATATGTGTTTATTGTTTGTTTTGACCGGCAGATTCACTGTCTGCGTTTTTTTCGGCAAAGCTGGTCATGAATTTGCCGATAAGGTTTTCCAAAACCATGGCGGAGCTGGTGACGGTAATGGTGTCGCCTGCTGCCAAAGAATCGGTATCGCCGCCTTGTTGCAGGCCGATGTATTGTTCGCCCAACAGGCCTGAAGTCAGGATTTGTGCGGAAACGTCGCTGCTGAACTGATATTGGCTGTCCAGATTGAGGGCGACTTTTGCCTGATAGGATTTAGGGTCGAGCTGAATGGAGGCAACACGGCCCACCAGTACGCCTGCGGATTTGACCGGCGCGTTGGTTTTCAAGCCGCCGATGTCGCTGAAATCGGCATAGACGGTGTAGGTTTGTGATGATTTGCCGAACGATTGTCCGCCGGCGGCGCGGAAGGCGAGGAAACCGATAGCGGCCGCGCCCAATAAGACAAACAGTCCTACCCAAAATTCCAAAGCATTTTTTTTCATGTGCTATTGTCCTTGTTTCATTCTTTTTAAGTGTCGTTTCAGACGGCCTTTAGTCGGTAAACATCCATGCGGTCAAGATGAAGTCGACGGCGAGGATGGTCAGGGCGGAAGACACTACCGTGCGTGTACTGGCGCGCAAAATACCTTCGGAGGTCGGTACGCAGTGGAAACCCTGATGTACGGCGATCAGCGTAACGGCTACGCCGAAAGCGGCGGATTTGATTAAGCCGTTGAGTACGTCGTAATGGAAGGTAATGTTGTTTTGCATTTGCGACCAGAAAATACCGCCGTCCAAACCCAGCCATTCGACGCCGACCAAATACGCGCCGTAAATACCGGCAACGTTGAAAATCGAAGCCAGCAAAGGCATGGAAAACACGCCCGCCCAAAAGCGCGGCGCAACTACGCGTGCCACGGGGTCGACCGCCATCACGTTCATTGCTTCAAGCTGCTCGGTGGTTTTCATCAAGCCGATTTCGCTGGTCATGGCACCGCCCGCGCTGCTGGCAAACAGAATGGCAGCTAATACAGGACCCAATTCGCGCAACAGGGAAGCGGCAACCATATAACCCAAAATATCGGCGGATTTGAATTTTGCCAGCTGCGTATAGCCTTGCAAGCCCAATACCATACCGACAAACAGGCCGGACACGGCAACAATCAGGACAGACAACACGCCTGCAAAGTAAACCTGGCGGATGCTCAGGCGAGGACGGGTAAACGCCGTACCTGATTTGGCCAGGATATGCAGGAAAAACAGCGTAATGCTGCCCAGCGATTGGATGAAGCCGAGGGTTTTTGCCCCGACGGAACGGATAAAATTCATAGGTTCCAGTTGATTGGTTAAATGGTTTTCAGACGGCCTTGTTTAAGTTTCAGGCCGTCTGAACATCAGCCCAGCAAGTCTTGTTTTAAAGTCGTTTGCGCCGGATAGCGGTAGGCGACGGGGCCGTCTGCCAAGCCGCCGACAAACTGGCGCACCCAAGGCGAGTCGAGTTCGCGCATTTCTTCGGGCGAGCCGGAGAACATGATTTCGCCGTGTGCCAAGAAAATGACTTGATCGACAATTTCCAATGATCTTTCAATATCATGCGTTACCATCACGCTGGTTGAGCGCAGGGCTTTGTTGGCACGGCTGATGAGGTGGGCGATAACGCCCAGCGAAATCGGGTCGAGGCCGGTGAAAGGCTCGTCATACAACATGATTTCAGGGTCGAGCGCAATCGTGCGTGCGAGGGCGACGCGACGCGACATACCGCCGGAAAGCTCGGAAGGCATCAGGTTTTCAACACCGCGCAAACCGACTGCATTCAGTTTCAACACCACCAAATCGCGGATGACCGCTTCGGGCAAATCCGTCAGCTCGCGCATGGGGAAGGCGATGTTGTCGAAGACGGATAAGTCGGTGAACAATGCGCCGTGTTGGAACAAAACGCCCATACGGCGGCGGTGTTCGTATAGCTCCTGCGCCGAAAATGCGGCCAAATCTCGCCCTTCAATCAGCACTTTGCCCGATTGCGGGTGAATTTGACCCGTAATCAGGCGCATCAGCGTGGTTTTACCGCTGCCCGAACCACCCATTACGGCGGCGAAATTGCCTTGTGGAATGCTGAAGTTGATGTTGTTTAGAATAGGACGGTCACCATATGCGAAGGCAACGTCTTTCATTTCGATGAAGGGTGTGGAACTCATGCAGGAGAGGGGGTATCAAAAAATGTATTTTAATTACGTGTATTGTAAAGGGTATTGGATATTCGGGCAATTTTCAGACGGCCTGCGCGTAGGAATAACGGGTAAAAACGTGTGAAAGAATGCAGAAGCGTTGGTGGTACGGTCGTTTTGTCGCATGTTGTGTCAAACATACAGGCGGCTGTGTAGGTATATTTTGTATAGAAATACAAAAAACAACTGAATCAAATCTAATTAAAAATATTTTTATCATCAAATATCAATACTTTTTTGGGGGGAGCTTAGACAGGAAACAGCTAATCTAATATCTATATTGAATTATTTGTGAAAAGAAAGAATAAAACATCGATAAATTTCCTTTCCTCTCTCTCTCTTGTAGAATAATATATTTTTGATAGGTTTTTATTAAATATCCTTATAACTCTCTTATAGAGTTATAAGGATATTTCTTTAATCTCATTATTTTGCTCTATGCCTAAAGCGTCCTGTTGGTCCATACATTTCCCCGTTATGAGTCTGTTTCCATCCATATAGTTTCAAATTTAGTAGGATACGGACTTAGCTAATGGGCTAAAATCAACGAATAGAAGGAACTCCTCCATTTTTAGAAACAAATATAGGCCAATTTCCAATAATAGATTTATTTATATCCATTGTTTCTAAATATTCTTTTGACTGATATGGGAAAAACCATCCATCATCATTTTCTCGTACATGAGATTCAACTATTAACAATGAAATTCCCATTTCTTGCTCTATTTGACTTAAAAAAGATACTGCGATTTTCTTTGCTTCTTGATAATTAATTATCATGGCAATACTCCAAATTGAAAATGTTTAAAGGTAGTAAAATTGACTTTACCTCCTTTTTGTATTTGCCTATCAATATACCCTTTGGGACAACTGCACTTTATGGCCCGCGCTGGATCGGTTGTGTTAAACAAAGGCCGTCTGAAACGGTTTTCCTGTCTTTAGACAGCCTCTCAGCTCAAACCTTGAGAAGCGAATACGTGCGTTCCGCACACATCCTACCTGTTGAGTTTAGGTTTCATATGGGCTACGGCTTGCTGATGTCAGACAATTTTTTTTAATTTAGTTGGGTTTTCAACTCAACCTACACATTTAATCTGAAAGTTCATATAGCATATCCCAAAAGGCATCAAAACTATCTGCAATATGGCTAGTTACCATTTTCGTATCTCCATTCTCATCTTCATAAAAATCATCATGATACATCAGAATGATAAATGGATTTTCATTGCATTTTCTGTAATCAAAACAGATATAATCTCCATTAGCTGAAATCCCAAAAGCAATCACTTTTTTTGCATATCCATATTCATCATCGATACATGAATAGCTATAAATATCCTCATAGCCTAAATTTTGCTTATACCCTAAAAATGAAATGTCCCTTTCATCATTTTCACCGTATTGATTGATAAAATTGAAAATATTTTCTTTAGGGTATAAATGATCATGTTTGCCAAGAAGTGATACATATGAAACAGGAAAAACGACCCCTACATCTTCAGCGAATTGTTGAATTGTTCTTATTGGAACCAATCCCTCATCTGATGATATTGATAGTTTTCTCATTTTTACTGACCTTTCTTTAACGATTTTTGACCAGTATGCCTAACAGCTTTATGAATACTATTAGGAATTAACTGCATATTATAAAGAGGCGGGCAAACATGCCCGCCTTGTTTTTAATATTTCTGCAAACCTTCTACCTTGATTTCTTTGGCATTGGCATTGATGAAGGCTTGAGTCGCTTTCATCGTGGCTTGGATGCGCGGATCGTTCCAACGCACGATTTGGTTGTTTTCATCGCGCTTGTCCGACCAGATAATCACGCCGTCGGTGTATTTTTTGCTGATTTCGAGCATTTTGCGCCAGCGGACGGGGTCGATGAACTGCTTGAAATAAGGGCTGTTGGTGGCCGAATAATATTGCGGCCAGATGTAGCCGATGATTTTTTTGTTGGGAAAGCGTTGATGAATGTCGTCAACGGCGGTTTTCACGTCTTTTTCCCATTGCACCAAATCGGGGGAAGTGATGTAGAACACAGGATTGGCATAGTCGCTGATGGCGGCGGTGGGCACGCGGCGTTTGCTGACTTGCCGCCATTTGGCCAAGATGGCTTCGTTGTCAACGTTGGGGCGGTAGTGGCGGATGCCGTGCAGGTGTTCGGAAGGCATGCCGTAGTTGCTGATGAAGGCGCGCGGGTTTTCTTCTCTGAAGATTTGGTACATCCGCGCAAAGTCGGTTCTTAATTCGTCGGGGGTCAGCAGTTGGCCGTCTTTTTCGGCAAACCAGCTTTCGATGTCGGTGGAAATGGTGCGGTAGCCTTCGCGGCGCGATTGTTTGGCCAATTCACGGATACGCGCTTCGTTGAGTACGCCGTGTTTGCGTTTGCCCGTCGGATCGGGTTTGACCAGCTCGCTTTCGTAAACCAAGAACACTTTGGAGAGTTTGTCGGCAGTAAGGTCGGGTTTGCCGACATAGTCCATGCGGTCGTAGATAATGAAATCTTTGGCATGGGCGGAGAGGGCGGTTAATAAGAGGACGAGGGGCAAAAGGCGGTTGGGTTTCATGTTTTTAGGCAGATAAGGGAAAAGGGCCATTGTACGGGAAGCGGCGTTAAAGTAAGTCAAAGGCCGTCTGAAAGGATAAAAGTTCTTTCAGACGGCCTTTTATTTGAATGTAGCAGGAATATTCAGCTTTATGGCTAGTGTCACGGATTTATTGTGCCGCAGTTTTTTCCAGTAATAGGAAAGTCTCGGCTTTGTTACGCGGTCTTGCGCCTTGCCACAAGGTTTGCCAACCCGAAGGTGCGCCGATGTTGGCGGCTTGGCGGATGAGGCGGTAGCGGCAGGACGGGTTGTCGGTCGTGGTTTTAATATGGCTGTATTGTGTCCACGCGATTCGTGTGCGCTGGTCTTGGCCGTCGATGCTGATACATTCGAGGCCGTCTGAAAGTTTCTGTTTCAATTCGGAAGAAAGCGCGGCTTCCATTTGGTGTACCACCGGCGCATGGCTTTTGGCGGCGTTGAGCCATGGTAAAAACAGGGTCATCAGCAAGGCCCAGGCCAAGGTAACGCCGGCTGCCCAGTTGGTTACGGCTTGGCGGCCGCGGATGTTTTTACGCGTAATTGCCCAAAGCCACAATGGGGTAAACAGCAGGGCGACAGTCATCGGAATTGGGTCGATGTTGGGGATGTAATATGGGCTGAAATAGGCGGCGCGTTCGGCCAGTTTGGCAGGCCAGCCGTAGTTCATGGCGAAGAAGCCCAGCCACAGGAAGACGGCAATCAGACCGAATGCCATGATGCCGAACCAGTTGATAAATGCTGCTGCGCCGCGACGCAGGCCGTCCAGTTGTGCCGCACCGAGCAGGGCGAGCGGCGGCAACAGCCAAACGAGGTTGTCTTGCAGGCGTTGCGGGTTGATGGTGAGCAGGGCTGTCATGATAACCAGCCACGACAGGCTCAGAATGCCCCAGTTTTTATCGTGGATACGCGTGCGGCTGAGCGTCCATGCAGCCAGCGGCCAGGCAGGCAGGGCAAACCACAGCAGGTTTTTCAGATAATAGGGCAGGTTGAAGGCCGTCTGAATCTGATGGAAGCCGCCGAATACGCCTAAGGAATAATGGTTGAACCAAACCTCAAACCATTCTGGATTGGTTTTTGATAAAACCAGCGGATACAGAATCAGCAGGGGCAGGGAAACGATGATGGCACCAATCAGGGTCAGCAGATAGCGTTTGCTCTGCCAAGTGGAATGGAACGACAGGGCAAGTGCCAAAAAAATCATGGCCGCGGTCAGCAGATAGCCTGAGGAAAGGGAGAGTAAAACCCAGCCGCCGCACAACAGCAAAATGGCGATAATGACGCGGCGGCGTGCCAGTGAAAAGCCGCACAGAATCAATCCAAACGCGGCAAAAGCGGCCGACATGGGATTGAGGAAGTGGGCGATGGGCAGTAAACCGATGCTGCCTATAAGGATTAAGACAACGCTGCGGCCATGGTGTCTGCCGAGAAAATTGAAACCGGCAAAACCGCAGGCGGTCAGTCCGATGGCGGTGAATACCACGCCGGCAAAACGCGCGGCATCATAGGCATCGGCTGCCCAAGGCGAAAACAGGGTTTGGAATGCGGTTGCCACCCACAAAAAAGCAGGGGAGATAGTAAAGTCGGGTTGGCCGAAGATTTGTGCAACCAGCAGGCTGCCGCCGTTTTTCATGGATTCGGAGGCGGTAAAGAGGGAGGGTTCGGCAGGGTTCCACAAGTCATGCGAGAACACGCCCGGCCACAGCCAGGCAAAAGCCATCAGCAGCAGTAGCCATGGTTTTTCATGGGTTTTTTGGGGGCGGCGCGGATCGGGCGGTGTGTAAGTCAGCATGGAAGGTCAAAAAAACGGTTGGTTTGAATAGCAATGGTACAGGGTTTGACGGGTTTGCGCGATATGCCAGACTGGAGGGCTTCGTAAAATAATGCTTACGGCTCGTTTTTATCGGGTGTTTGGAATGATATGGTATTCGGTTGACGACAAAAAGCTCAGGCCGTCTGACAGAAATATTTCAGACGGCCTGAATGCAAAAAAGACTGCACGAAGCAGTCTTTTTGACAAAGCGGCAATTAGCGTTTGAACAGGTTGCCGAATTTGTTGTTGAATTTGTCCACGCGACCGGTAGTGTCGACGATTTTTTGAGTACCGGTGTAGAAAGGGTGGCACAGAGAGCAAACCTCAACGTTGAAGCTGTCTTTTTCCATTGCGGATTTGGTCACGAATTTGTTGCCGCAAGAGCAGGTAACGTTGATTTCGTGGTAGTTCGGGTGAATACCTTGTTTCATTTGATTTCCTTTCGATTAAGCGGGCACAGGGGTTTTGCCTGTACTTCAGTTAAGCGTGGAATTTTCGCTATTTTTGGCTGTTTCGTCAAGAGGATATTTTGTATGCAGAGCAGTTTCGCAACAGGCGAGAACAGTTTAGAATAGAGTTTCAAACCAAATGTTGTGTAATCGGGCTGTAATCTAACTGAAAAGAGGATGTAAAACCTCCTCTAGATGTGAAACTTTAAGAAGAATAATAGTCTGAATAATATTTACGCTTGTACGAACAGGAGACGGAATTAATGTGGAAAAGGATATTGACGTGCATTTTGCGTGTTTGGGGAGGAATGTTGCCTCCGTCTTATTGCAAACCATTCGGCAGAATTGCGCAAAAATTCCGTGCCGCTTTGGCTGCGTGTATTTCCCCAAACATCGGCAAAAACGTCAATATTGAAAAAGGCGGATATGTTTTTCCGGATACGGTAATCGGCGACAATTCGGGTATCGGCGTCAATTGCGAAATCTGCCACGGCCTGACCCTCGGCAAGAACGTGATGATGGGGCCGGAATGCCTGTTTTATTCGACCAACCACAAATTCAACCCTGAAACCCGCCGCTTTGAAGGCTATACAGACATCCACCCGATTGTGATTGAAGACGATGTCTGGATTGGTCGGCGTGCGATTATCATGGGCGGCGTTACCATCGGTAAGGGCGCGGTAATCGGCGCAGGTTCGGTGGTTACCAAAGATGTGCCGCCTTATTGCGTGGCTGCGGGCAACCCTGCGATTGTTCGGAAAAAACTGCTGGATGAGCAAGAGCTTGCAGCCGAATAGCGTAAACAAAATAGCAAAATAAAAGGCCGTCTGAAATTCAGACGGCCTTTTTTAATATTGATTAAGCAGCAATTTTTTCGCATTCTTTAATGCAAGCCAAGCAAGATTCGTAGCAGGCTTTGCATTCAGCGTGGTGGCCGGCGTGTTCTTTGCAGGCGGCAGCACATTGTTTGCAGGCTTCGATGCACACTTTTGCCAAAGACGGGGTCAGGCGTGAATTTTGGGCAGCGAGGTTTTGCAATGTGCCACACAGTGCCAACATTTGGTTAACGCCGGTTGCACAGTCTTTCATGGAAGTATCGCCGGAGCTCAACAGGGCAATGCAGTGCGCCAAGCAGATTTGGCCGGCTTCAACGCAATGTGCGGCTGCTTTGCGCGCAGCTTCGTAGGCGCGCGGTGCAGAGTGCGCGTGACCAGCATGACCGGCGTGGTGTGCATGGTCGTGAGCACGGGCAAAAGAAGCGGCGGCGGTGAGAGAGACAGCAGCGGCGCTGCCGATAAATTGACGACGGTTCATCATAGTTTCCTTTTTGCTTTGTAGAAATATCGGACGAATTATTTCATCCGTTATTAAAAGGTTATCATGTTATTCGTTTTTAAACAACAGGCCGTCTGAAGGTATCGATAACACGTTCAGACGACCTGTTGTTAGATATGATATTTGTTTAAATCAATCACAAATCGGATGGCTGAAATACGGGAAAGTGACTTTTTGCCGAGAAAATAGTCGGTTTATTCCGCCAACAATTCTTCCGGTTTGACTTTCTCGCCATACACAGGCAAGAGGGTTTTTTCATAGGCGGCTTTCAGACGGCCGTCTTTTTTCATGGCGGCGATTTCGCCGTTGACCCAGTTCAGGAGGTCGGTGTTGCCTTTTTGAACAGCCGGGGCGATGAATTCGGCAGGGCCGAGGTTGCCGATGGCAACTTCAAAATTTGGGTTTTCTTTTGCCCAGGCCCACAGCAGGGCGTTGTCGTGGGCGAGTGCTACGCCGCGGCCGTCTTTCAGTGCGTCGAAGGTTTCGGTATTTTGGTCGAATTTCAGCAGTTTGACTTCAGGATGGTTTTTGGTGAAGAAGGCATCGGCGGTGGTGCCTTTGTTGACCAGAAGGGTTTGGTCTTTCAATTGCGCAACGTCGGTAATCGGTTTGTCTTTGGGGGAAACCACGCCCAAGGCCACTTTCATGTAAGGATCGGCGAAATCGACGGCTTCGGCGCGTTCGGGTGTTTTGGTGAAGTTGGCGAGGATGAGGTCGACTTTGCCGGAACGGACGTATTCGACGCGGTTTGCGGCCTCGGTCAGGACGAATTCGACTTTGTCGGGGCTGCCGAGCAGGTCTTTGGCCAGGTCTTTGGCGATTTCAACGTCAAAGCCTTGGTTTTTACCGTTGGCGTCAACATAGCCGAACGGAGGCTTGTCGCCGAATACGCCGATACGGATGACGCCTTTTTCTTTGATGGAGGCAACGGTTGCCGCGCCGCTATTTTGTGAAGATTGGGCATCGCCGGAGCCGCCTCCGCAAGCAGTCAGGCCGACGGCGATGGCGGCGGAGGCGAGGAGGGCTTTGAATTTGGCATTCAATTGCATAAGTGTTTCCTTTTCAAATGTTTGGTTGAAAGTGGAGGCCGTCTGAAAAAGGGTTCGGATGGCCTGAAAATAAAATCAGTAGTCCATGCCTGCCAAGAATTGGCGGGCGCGTTCGCTTTTGGGGGCGGAGAAGAAGGTTTCGGGGTCGGACGATTCGACGATGCCGCCTTTGTCCATGAAGACGATGCGGTCGGCAACTTTGCGGGCAAACCCCATTTCATGGGTTACGATGAGCATGCTCATGCCTTCATGGGCGAGTTCTAAAACCACTTCCAAGACTTCGCGCACCATTTCGGGGTCGAGTGCGGCGGTGATTTCGTCCAGCAGGATGACTTCCGGATTCAGGCACAGGGCGCGGACAATGGCGATGCGTTGTTTCTGGCCGCCGGAGAGTTCGCGCGGATAGGCGTTTTTGCGGTCGAGCAGGCCGACGCGTTCCAACAGTTTGTCGGCTTGTGCCTCTGCTTCGGCACGGTTGCGGTTTTGTACTTTCACCGGGCCTAAGAGAATGTTTTCGATGACGGTCATGTGGGCAAACAGTTCATAGCTTTGAAAAACCATACCGACTTTTTGCCGGGCGGTTTGCCAGGAAACGTCTTTGCCGAATTCGCCGACACTGTCCATCACGATGCTGCCGCCTTGGTGCGGCTCCAAACCGTTTACGCAGCGCAGGAGGGTGGATTTGCCGCAGCCGGACGGGCCCAACAGTACGATGACTTCGCCTTTTTCCAAGTCCAAGTCTAAGGATTGAATGGCGGTTACGTTGCCGTATTGTTTGTGCAGGTTGCGGATGCTCAGTAAAGCCATGTCAGTGTTCCCATTTTTGTTCAAGTTTTGCCGCCAGCAGCGACAGCGGCCAGCAACAGAAGAAATACAGCATAAAAATCAGGCCGTAAACCCAAAATGAAGCATTGGGTTGCGTCAGCAGCGAGTTTTCGATGATTTGCTGGCCGACTTTGACGACTTCGATGACGCCGATAAGGGAGGCGAGCGAGCTGGTTTTGATCATGCGCGTAAACAGATTGACGGCGCCGGGCAATACGCGGCGGATGCTTTGCGGCAGCTCGATGTAGCGGAATACCTGCCCGCGGCTCAAGCCGAGTGCTAGGCCTGATTCGACCTGGTGTTTTTCAATCGATTCCAATGCGCCGCGGACCAAATCGCCCATTTCGGCGATGCCCCACATGGTAAATACCCAGACGCAGACCCAAAATCCGTCGATGTGGATGCCTGTCCAGACGGATAGGCCGAAATACAGGCCGAACAGCCACACCAAAATCGGCACGATTCGGATGGTTTCGAGATAAAACCGTCCGATAAAGCGGATGAGCCGGTTGCGCGAACGCAAAACCAAGCCGAACAGCGTACCCAATACGCAGGAGGCGGCAACGGAGACCAGGGAAATCTGCGCCGTCAGCAACAAGCCTTCGCCCAAGCGTGCCGCGTTTTGTCCTTCAAACAGCCAGTCAAACACCATATTTTGCACTCCGTACGCGGTTTTCTGCCCAGCGCGCCAGAAGCGAAACGGGTAGAAGGATGATCAGGTAGCTGGCAAACAGCAGGAACAAGGCTTCGTTGGTTTTATAGTCCATGCCGATGATGTCTTTGGTAACGAACAACAATTCTGCAATGCCGACCGCGCTGACGATAGATGTTTCTTTCATCAAAAACAATACGTTTGCGCCGATGGCGGGAACGGCGACCGCCCATGCTTGAGGCAATTCGACATAGCGGAACACTTGAAAGCGGCTCAAACCGATGGCCTTGCCCGCTTCGATCTGCCCTTTGGGGACGGCCAAAATACCGGCGCGGATGGCTTCCGCCATGTAGCTTGCGCCCAAGAAAACCAGTGCGATTACGCCGCAGGTGAAACCGTCCCATTTAATGCCCATTTTCGGCAGGCCGTAATACAGGAAAAACAATTGGATCAGCAGGGGCGTATTGCGCGACAGCTCGATATAGGCGCGTGCCAATGCGTAGAAGGGGCGGATGCGGTATGCCGTAACCACGGCAACGGGCAGGCCGAACAGCAACGACAAAACGACGCCATATACCGACAATTCCAGCGTCAGCTTTGCCGCATCGACAAATTTAGGGATGGCATCGATCAGATAAGACCAGTTCATCAGAGTCAGACAATCAGCATGATAAAGGCAGTATTTTAGCGGGTTTGTAAGAGAGTGTTAAATAATGGATAGGAATATCGATTGTGGATAAAACACAAAAAATGGAATAAGGCAAAGGCTGTCTGAAACGTTTCAGACGGCCTTGAAATGTCAAGGTTTCCGC
This sequence comes from Neisseria perflava, assembly GCF_002863305.2. Lineage (NCBI taxonomy): Bacteria > Pseudomonadati > Pseudomonadota > Betaproteobacteria > Neisseriales > Neisseriaceae > Neisseria > Neisseria perflava. The sequence goes on along the minus strand of NZ_CP136962.1, from coordinate 1,792,359 downwards.
GTCAGGCGGCAGCCGCTTTCCGTTCATGAATCAGTAAATTCAACAGGGCGGCCGCGCCTGCCAAGACTGCGTCGGCGTACCACATCCAGCCGTAATCGTTGAAGCGCGTGATGACGATGCCGCCGATGTATGAACCCAAAAAGCCGCCGATTTGGTGGCTCAACATGGTCAACCCGAAGAGGGTGGCCAAGTAGCGCGTACCGAAAAGTTTGCCGGTAATGGCGGCGGTAGGGGCGACGGTTGCCAGCCAAGTGAAACCGAGTCCGGCGGCGAAAAGATAGAAGTTCAAATCGGTTTTAGGTGCGGCCAGATAAATCAATATCATGGCGACACGCGAAGCATATAAACCGAAGAGGACGTATTTGCCCAAAAATCTGCCGGTACACCAGCCTGAAAAAATACAGCCGGCGATGTTTGCCAAACCAATAATGGCAATGGAGGTCGAAGCGACCGTAGCGGGGAGGCCGCAAAGTGAAATTTCGGTCGGTAGGTGGGTAACCAAAAAGGCGATGTGGAAACCGCAGGTAAAGAAACCCAAATGCAGCAAGATATAGCTGCGGTTGGCGAAAGCCTTGCAGACGGCCTGCTTCAGGGTTTGGCCGCCGTTGTCGGTATGGACGGTGTGAGAAGCATGTTTGCCGCCGGCCAGCCACCAAGAAATCGGCAAAATCAAGATGGCAATGACTGCCCAAACATAAAATGTCCCTGTCCAGCCGACATGGGGTAGGGTAATCAAACCTTGAACCAACGGCGCGAACAAAAATTGCCCTGCGGACCCGCCTGCATTGACCAAGCCGGAAGCCAAGCCGCGCCGATGAGGCGGCGTTTTGGCGGCGACCTGTCCCATAATGATGGAAAATCCGCCCGAACCCGTACCGAATGCCAACAATAAACCGATACCCAGCATCAGCCCCCAATAAGTCGGCATTTGCGGCACCATCAGACAGGCGGCAATCAACAGAACCGTACCGCCGGCTAAAACCTTAAACGCGCCGAAACGGTCGGCCAACGCGCCGGACAAGGGTTGCGATATGCCCCACATCAATTGGAACACGGCAATAATCAGGCTGAACTGGGTCATGCTCAATTCGGTCGAGTTGACGACGGGCAGGACAAAAAGCCCTAAAGTCATCCTCATGCCGATGGTAATCAGCAGGATGGAGGCGGCAGCGGCAATCAGCAGCCACAAATTGGGTAATTTGGCAGAAGAATCGGTCATGATGTTTGTGTGTGTAAGGGGCAGGGAATAAAAGCTACTCCTGCCACTATATTATTTATTTGATTTCTCGGCGAGCCGATATATAAACGCGCGATTCTAGCATTGGGCTAGAAACGGCATAAATAACCGTTGGTTCTTTGGATATGGTAAAAAGTGATATGGCTTGAGGATGAATTGAGGATGAAGCGGTCAAATATTCTTCGTTTGGTACTGACGGAGCAAGCAAATTGCCGTTGAATTTTCGTTTGAGAAGAAAGGCCGTCTGAAAAGTTTCAGACGGCCTTTGTTTGACTGACTTACATCAGATGATTTCCAGAATGAAATACTGACGCAGTTTTTCGTACACATTATTTTGTACGTTGATACAACCATTGGTTATGATGCGGTCGGCCACGTGAGGGGAGGCGATGCGTTCCATGCGTCTTTCCTGCGGCTTGAGCGTCCATACCCTGTGTAACGCAAACAGAAAGTCATTTTCTTCTTTAAAGCCGATAACTTCGCCACCGTAACCCGGTTTGCTGGTCATCATCGGCGTCATATTGAATTTGCCTTTCGGAGTGGTCTTGCCAATCAGTACCGGATGGCACTGACCGTCATCGGCAAAGCAAAGCTCCGCCTTAGCTGTATTGACCACAACTTTTTTACGCTGGATATAGTCACTGACAGCATCGGCAGCGGCCAAAGAATTCAGACCTACTGCCAAGGCTATACCCAATAGGATCCGTTTCAAATTTGTCCTTATTGACGGATGCGTTTAGGAGCTTCTTTAATGATCTCGCGGATGATCACTTGAGGCTCTTGTTTAGGTGTAGGTGCTGGAGGAGGACATACAGCATCTTTAGGGAATACTGGATTCCAGAAGAAGCTGCGTGCAAATTTGTCTTTGTCGAAGATCACTTTGTATTGGCAAGTAGTGATGCCTTCAACGCCGGAAGTGTTTTCAGGGTCAACACCTACGCCTGGGGTGTAGAAGTGGAACAGGTAGTCCCATTCACGCACGCCAACCATGCCTTCGTCGTAGTGAGGACGGCCGAGGATTTTGTAGATATCGTCTTTGGTCAGGCCAGGACGCATTTGATCCAGCTCGTCAAAAGTCGGGAATGTACCACGGTCTTTGTTGAAGGTCAGGGAGTAAGGTTTAGGGAAGCGTGGCTCGTCTGTAGTGCCTTCAGGAGTGATTTTGCTCTTAGTAGCACAGGCGGCCAGCAGGCCGGTAGCCAGCAGGACGAAGCCCACTTTTGCGATTTTTTTCATTTGATAATCCTTTTATTGATTTTACCAGCCGAACTTTTCAGACGGCCTGTTAGTGCCGGCAGCGAGTTTGCCGGTTTACCCAAATAATGTTGTGCTTCTTAAAGATGTACCCGACGGTTTGACAAACAGAACATCGGCACATTCCGGCAGGGCATTGCGCCTCATCTCCGTTGTATCCGCCTGAATTGGCAGAACCGTTCAGACGGCCTGACTGACATTTATTGTCACTTTGTAACAATTTCACTGCGAGTAAGGCTTGGGGTTTAGAGATGTCCGGTTTTCGATAAATCAGGTTGTATTGCGTAATACCTTGTTATCTTTGTGCTTTAGTTCATTTTGGCATTTGCCGGAGATTAGGTACTTAATCTTTCGGGTGTTATCCCTGCAAATTGTATGCCAGTTTTCCTTTATACGCATAATCTGTGTATGCCAGAATGTTGGCTTTATACAACATTCATATTAACGAACCAGAAACGGATTGTACCTTTTCTCATGCCCGATACTGGTCATGCGGCCGTGTCCGGCTATAACTTGCGTGGTTTCGGGCAGGGTTAATAGTTTAGCGCAGATATTGTTTATGAGGTCATCATGATTGCCGCGCGGAAAATCTGTGCGACCAACGGTCTCATAAAATAAAACATCGCCTGCGACTAAAAGTCCGTTTTCGGCGTTGTAAAAAACGACTTGGCCGGGAGTGTGGCCGGGAATGTGGAGGACTTGGAAGCTATGGTTGCCGACTTTGAGCGTTTCCCCTTCTTCCAGCCAGCGTGTCGGCGTGAATGACGGAGAAACAGGGAAGCCGTATTGCGCCGTTGTTTGCGGAAGGGCTTGGAGCAGGAATTCGTCGTCTTTGTGCGGGCCGAGAACGGGTACGTCGCAGGTTTTCAAAAGTTCAACCACGCCGCCTGCGTGGTCAAGATGGCCGTGGGTCAGCCAAATGGCGGTCAGCTTGAGGCCTTTGTTTTGGACTTGTTGCAATAAATAAGGGACGTCGCCGCCTACATCGGTCAAAACGGCTTCTTTGGTTTCGTCATCCCAAATCAGCGTGCAGTTTTGACGGAAGGGGGTAACGGCGTTGATTTCAAATTGGAGTGCCATGGGTGTTCCTAGGAAAGGCTTATTAATGTTATTTACGTTTCAGACGGCCTTTTGCTATTATGTATATATAATAAAAAGCAAGTCTGGAAAAGTGTCTTATGAATAATGTAATGCGGATCATGATACCGATTTTTGCGGCTTCTTTCATCTCTGCGGCGTTTGGTGCAGATTTGTTGTTGGCGCAGGAATATAAAAATCAAGATATTTCCGGTTGGGCCATGAGTGAAAAGTTGGATGGCGTACGCGCGTATTGGGACGGCAGGCAGCTGGTCAGTCGTCAGGGTTATGCGTTTACACCGCCCAAAGGTTTTACAGCAGGTTTTCCGCCGTTTCCGATGGATGGTGAGTTGTACAGCGGACGAGGGCGGTTTGAGCAAATTTCCGCGACGGTGCGTTCTGCCTCGGGAAATTGGGACGGCATCCGCTTGCATGTTTTTGATGTGCCGCAGGCGCAGGGTAATCTGTATCAGCGGTTGGAAACGGCTTCGAAATGGCTGAAATCACACCCGTCGGCACGGTTTACGGTTATTCCGCAAGTCAAGGTGCGCGACAAACAGCATGCTTTGGATTTTTTGAAACAAGTCGAAGCGCTGGGTGGGGAAGGTGTGATGCTGCGTCAACCTGAAGCCCGTTATGCAGGCGGTAGAAATGGGCAGCTGTTGAAGCTGAAAAGTGAATATGATGATGAATGTACGGTGACGCGTCATTATGAGGGCAAAGGGCGCAATGTCGGGCGTTTGGGTGCGGTAGGATGCAAAAACCAATATGGCGAGTTTCGTATCGGCAGCGGTTTTAAGGATAAAGACCGCGACCATCCGCCGAAAATCGGTGCGCTGATTACTTACCGTTATCGTGGTTTTACGCAAAAGGGAACGCCGAAATTTGCAACATTTGTCAGGGTGCGCTCGGATCGATAAAACAAATGAAAGGCCGTCTGAAAATAGGTTTCAGACGGCCTTTCATATAGATGTTGTATAGATTTTTATAAGGTTTCCAATACATCAGGCAATTCGGCCAAGCTGTTGAGCATGGCGACATGGGGCATGGAGGAAAGCTGTTGGGCGGTATGTGCTCCGGTGGTGACGGCGATGGCGCGGATTTTGGCGTTGGCGGCCATTTCTAGGTCGTGGGTGGTGTCGCCAACGACGACGGCCTCTTCCGGTTCAACACCCAGTCGGTCGCAGAGGGCGAGTACCATATCGGGCGCGGGTTTGGACGGATATTCGCTGGCGCAGGTGGTTTCCAGCCAAAAGGCTTGGGTGTCGGTTTGTGCGATGGCTTTGTCCAAGCCGCTTTGGCCTTTGCCGGTGGCGATGGCAAGCCAATAGCCTTGTTGTTTCAAGCGTTGCAGGCAGGGCAGGGCTTCGGGGAACAGAGTCATGTTGTGGTTGTTGGGATTGAGATAGTGCGCGGCATAGGTCTCAATCAGGGTTTCCTGAATGTGTTCGCTGACGTTGTGGGCAAGGCGGCGAATGATGCCGGAGAGGCTGTATCCGATGAGCGGGCGGATTTGGTCGGCTTCGGGAACGGGCAGGCCGCAATCGGCAAAGCTTTGCTGAAAGGTGTGAATAATGGGGTTGGTGGTGTCGGCAAGCGTGCCGTCCCAGTCGAAAATAATGAGTTTGGGTTTCATGGGTTTCCTTTCAGACGGCCTTTTCCTGATTTTCCAGCATTAAAATAAATTGTGCCAATTCTTGCGGCAGGGGAGCTTTTAGGATCAGTTTTTCGCCGGTCAGCGGATGGGCGAGGTGCAGCTCGGAAGCATGCAGGAACATTCTTTTCAAACCGAGTTTTTGCAGGCGTTTGTTGGCTTGATAGTCGCCGTAGCGTTCGTCTCCGGCAATGGGGCAATCTTGCGATTGCAGGTGGACGCGGATTTGGTGGGTGCGGCCGGTTTTCAGGGTGGCTTCGACAAAGGTCAGGTCGGAAAGGCCGACTTGATGCAAAAGGCCGTCCGAAAAACGGTTTAACACGCGGAAGATGGTGTGGGCGGATTGGCCGTCTTCGCTGACGCGCACCATTTTTTCGCCTTGTGCTCCGGTGTATTTGAACAGGGGGAGCTTGACGTGGAAGCGGTCGTTCGGCAGTTTACCGACACCCAGCGCGAGATAGATTTTTTTCGGATGGTCGTTGCGGATGGCTTCGTGTAGTTTCACCAAGGCGCTGCGTTTTTTTGCAATCATCAAAAGGCCGCTGGTGTCTTTGTCGAGGCGGTGGACGAGTTCGAGATAACGCGCTTCGGGGCGGGCGCGGCGGATTTGTTCGATGACACCGAAGCTCACGCCGCTACCGCCGTGGACGGCAACGCCGGACGGTTTGTTGATGACCAAAAGCGCATCGTCTTCGTAAACGATGTCAAACTCGCGCGCAGGCGCGGCCTGGCTTTCAGACGGCCTTTGCTTTTCGGCGATGCGTATCGGCGGAATGCGGACGGTATCGCCTGCCTGAATGCGGTTGTCGGGTTTGCAGCGTTTTTTGTTCAGCCGCACTTCGCCGGCGCGGATAATGCGATGGATATGGCTTTTCGGGACGCCTTTGAGGATTTTTATCAGATAGTTATCAAGGCGTTGGCCTTCCTCATGTTCGGCAACGGCAATCAGGCTGACTGAATCTTTGCGTATTGCGTGCATTTTCTCTATAATCCCAAACGTCCGTTTCTGGACCCGAACCTGCCGTCGCAGGCCGTCTGAAACGGATTTATTGTTAAAACGAGATTTTATATTAAAAACGCACTCCGCAAAGCATTTCCTTGTGTTTGTTCAAAGCCGGCAAACGCAATCCCGTAATTAAGTTTGAATTGAACCTGCCGTCCGGCCGGGCGTAAGACGCAGTCCGCGCAGCACCGTCCGAAATTACCGGCGCTACGATAATAAGAAGATGTAGGCTGCCTTAATTTTGTCCGAAGCATCAGCATTCGGACGGCAGCGGAACCATCAACCTTTCCGCCGCATTGTTCTTTATTTCCTTCTTTATCCGAATCCGTCCGCACATGGCTTGAGTTCAAGCATGCAACCTTGCGGATTTCAAATCAAATACTGGTTACACGGGGATTTTCCCATCTTGCCTTTGAAGAGTGCCAACCGGACAGACAGGCCGTCTGAAAAAGATATTCACAAATCAAACGGCCGCTGTTCACGAGGTGACTATGAAAAGAATGTTATTCAACGCAACGCAGGCCGAAGAGCTGCGCGTTGCCATTGTCGATGGCCAAAACCTTTTGGACTTGGACATCGAAACGCTGGGTAAAGAACAGCGTAAAGGCAATATCTACAAAGGTATCATTACCCGCATCGAGCCGTCGCTGGAAGCGTGTTTCGTCGATTACGGAACCGACCGCCACGGCTTTTTGCCGTTTAAGGAAGTATCGCGTTCATATTTCCGCGACTACGAAGGCGGCAGGGCGCGTATTCAGGACGTGCTCAAAGAGGGCATGGAAGTTATCGTCCAAGTCGAAAAAGACGAGCGCGGTAACAAAGGCGCGGCACTGACCACTTTCATCAGCCTGGCCGGCCGCTATTTGGTATTGATGCCGAACAACCCGCGCGGCGGCGGCGTATCCCGCCGTATCGAAGGCGAAGAGCGCCAAGAGTTGAAAGCCGCCATGGCAGAACTCGACATTCCAAACGGCATGAGCATCATTGCCCGCACCGCCGGCATCGGCCGCAGCGCGGAAGAGTTGGAATGGGACTTGAACTACCTCAAACAGCTCTGGCAAGCCATTGAAGAAGCAGGCAAAGCACACCATGACCCTTACCTGCTCTTTATGGAAAGCTCGCTGCTGATTCGTGCGATTCGTGACTATTTCCGTCCCGACATCGGCGAGATTCTGGTGGACAATCAAGAAGTTTACGACCAAGTTGCCGAGTTCATGAGCTACGTCATGCCGAGCAATGTAGGCCGTCTGAAACTCTATCAAGACCACACGCCGCTGTTCTCCCGTTTCCAAATCGAACACCAAATCGAAAGCGCGTTCTCACGCAGCGTCAGCCTGCCGTCAGGCGGCGCGATTGTGATCGACCACACCGAAGCCCTGGTTTCCATCGACGTCAACTCTGCACGTGCCACACGCGGCTCGGACATCGAAGACACCGCGTTCAAAACCAATATGGAAGCCGCCGAAGAGGTTGCCCGCCAAATGCGTCTGCGCGACTTGGGCGGTTTGGTTGTCATCGACTTCATCGACATGGAAAACCCGAAACACCAGCGCGATGTTGAAAACGTCCTGCGCGACGCGCTCAAAAAAGACCGCGCCCGCGTACAAATGGGCAAACTTTCGCGTTTCGGCCTTTTGGAATTGAGCCGCCAACGTTTGAAACCGGCTTTGGGCGAAAGCAGCCATGTTGCGTGTCCGCGCTGTGCCGGTACCGGCGTTATCCGCGGTATCGAATCCACCGCCCTGCACGTTTTGCGCATCATTCAAGAAGAAGCAATGAAAGACAACACCGGCGAAGTACGCGCACAAGTGCCTGTCGATGTCGCCACCTTCTTGTTGAATGAAAAACGCGCCGAGCTGTTTGCGATGGAAGAGCGTTTGGATGTGAACGTCGTCCTGATTCCGAATATCCACTTGGAAAATCCGCACTACGAAATCAACCGCATCCGCATCGATGACGTAGAAGAAGACGGCGAACCGAGCTACAAACGCGTTGCCGAGCCGGAAGAAGACGAATCCGCCAAACCTTTCGGCAGCGAAAAAGCCAAAGCGGCCCGTCCTGAGCCTGCCGTCAAAGGCGTGCGCCATACCCAGCCTGCGCCGACTGTCGCCCCTGAGAAAAAAGCCTCTTGGTGGGACAGCTTCAAAGCTTGGTTGAAACGCATTTTTGGCGGCAATACCGCAGCCGAAACCGCGCCTGTTGCCGAAGTGGCAGAAAAACGCACTTCGGGCAGCAACAATCGCAACAGCAATTCCGGCAACCGCCGCGCAAACAGCCGCCGTCAAAATCCACGCCGCAGCAACAAACACGACGGCAGCAAAGTCGAAGTGCGTGAAGTGAATGCCGAAGCTGCCGACAGCAAGTTTGAAGAAAACAAATCAAGCGAAAGCCGCAACGACGAGCGTAAAGACACCCGCCGCAACCGCAACCGTAACAACCGCCGTGATGATCGCAACAGCGAACGCAACCGTGTTGAGGAAACGGTTGAAGACGTAAATGTTCAAGAAGTGGCTGCACTGGCTGAGATGCCGTCTGAAAACCAAGCGGAACAAAACGGCAATAAACGCCGCCGCAACAACAGTCGCAACGAGCGCAACCGTCATCAATCTGCGGAAAACCGTGTTGAGGACGTGAACGTTCAAGCCAATGGCGAACAGGCGCAAGTCGAAGCGGACGACAACGCCCGCAGCGAAGAGGGTGTGAAAAACAATGGCCGTCAAGGACGCGACCGCAACAACCGTCAGCGCAACAACCGAAACGACCGCCGTTCTAACAGCAAAAAACGCAATATTCCGTCTTCGGCAAAAATCGAGCAATACCTGAACATTACCGATACCGCCGACAAAGTCCTCTTTGCCGTAGCGCATGTTTTAGGTTTGAACGAAAAGGTTGAAGCTGCAAATGCGACATTGTCTTCTGAAAGCGACCAAGCCGAGCCGCTGGTGATTGTGGTATCCGAGCCTGAAGTTACCAGCGCAGAGCCATTCGTATTTGCCATTGAAAGCGAAGACGAGCCTGCCGTAGCGCAAACTGAAGGCGCTGATGCCGAACAAGCCCTGCTTGCATCTGCGGTCAACAACGTCAAAGAAGCCATTTCTGCGGTATTGTCTCCGAATGCAACGGCTACTGTTGCACCGGTTGAAGCACCAGCCGAAGCTGTTGCCACACAAACTGAAGCCGTCGCTGAAGCAGCGCCTGTCGCAATCGTTGTACCTGAGAGCTTAGGCGATTTGATCTTCGTTGAAACCGATCCGCAAGCCGTTGCCGCTTTTGCAGCGCAGCCACAACCAGAACCGGTTGCTAAAACACGCCGTTCGGATGTGCCTAAAGTAGAAGTGGAAGACGTAGCAGTCGAAATGATTTTGGTGGAAACACGCAAAGACTAAGATTGGTTTTCCAGTTAAAAGCCCGATGTTGAACGCATCGGGCTTTTTTATTAGCAAGGAGATGCACTGCTCATTTGCTTTGTGTTTGCTATGAGGGTTGCTTCATGGTTAAAAAAGCAGAATAACTTGCTGAGAAAGGGAAGGGCGTTATTCTTTTAATGGGAAGGACTTAAAGGTTATACCAGATTAGTATGAGAAAAGGCCGTCTGAAATGGTTTCAGACGGCCTTGGTTTGTGTGTATATGTTTGGGTATTATGATTATTTTTTGTTCAAAGAGTCACGGATTTCGCGCAACAACAGAACTTCTTCGCTAGGCTCTGCCGGTGCTTCTTCAGCAGGAGCTTCGGTTTTTTTCACAGAGTTGATGGCTTTAACCACGCAGAAGATGGCAGCGGCAACGATCAGGAAGCTGATCACAGTGTTGATGAACAGACCGATGTTCAGGGTAACGGCACCGGCTGCTTGAGCGGCTGCCAGGTTGGCGTAACCTTCAGCAGGAGCGGCTTGTGCGCCGTCTTTCAGGGTAATGAACAGGTTGGAGAAATCAACGCCGCCGATCAGCAGGCCGATAGGAGGCATGATTACATCGTCAACCAATGATTTGACGATGCCGCTGAATGCTGTACCGACAACCATACCGACTGCGAGGTCGACAACGTTGCCACGCATAATAAATTCTTTAAATTCTGAAGCGATTGACATAATTAATCTCCTGTATGTGTTTGAGTCAAAATCAGATGTGATTCAATTAATCGGCAGGCATCTTAACGCTTTATTAGTTAAGAAAATTTCAATAATGTTAAATTTTGTATTTCATGCTAAAAATGTCCGGCTTCTATGCCTTTTGTATGAAAAACAGGCCGTCTGAATTTTTTTTGTTACTTTTTTGCACCACTTTTTATCCGTGGCTAAGTATCAGATAACATGAATGTTATCTTTAGAATCAATGCTCTATCGGAATTTCAAATTGAGGTAGAATGATAATATAATAATGTTGAAAACATAATCATTGAAAGCCTGTAAAGGTAATGTTTCGTATCCGTATTTGACTTTCAGACGGCCTTATCGGTTATGCAGTTATTCAAACCATAATGTAATGGCCATAAAAAACGCACTTTCATGAAGAAAGTGCGTTTGGCGTGAAAACTGTTTAGTTCTCTTCGTCGTTCAGCGCGTTGATGCTGTAACCGCCGTCAACGTAGGTAATCTCGCCGGTGATGCCGGAAGCGAGGTCGGACAAGAGGAAGGCGGCGGTGTTGCCGACTTCTTCAGTGGTAACGTTGCGACCCAATGGGTTGTGGGAAGCGACGTGGCCTAAGAGTTTGCTTAAATCGGCAATGCCGGAAGCAGCCAGGGTTTTGATCGGGCCTGCGGAGATGCCGTTGCAGCGGATGCCTTCTTTGCCCAGGCAGGCGGCAGTGAAGCGGATGCCGGCTTCGAGGCTGGCTTTGGCCATGCCCATAACATTGTAGTTAGGAATGGCACGAACGGCGCCCAAGTAGCTCAGGGCAACGATTGCGGCGTTGCGGCCCTGCATCATCGGACGTGCAGCTTTGGCCAGTGCAGGCAGGCTGTATGCGGAGATTTCGTGAGCGGTGTTGAACGCTTCACGGCTGATGCTGTCGAGGAAGTCGCCGCTCAAAGCTTCTTTAGGTGCGAAGCCGATGGAGTGGACGAGGCCGTCCAAGCCGTCCCAGTGTTTGCCCAAGTCAACGAACACTTGGTTGATTTCGTCGTCGCTGGTAACGTCGCAGCGGAACACGAGTTCGGAGCCGAGTTCGGCCGCCATTTTACGGACGCGCTCTTCCAGTTTGTCGACAACATAAGTAAATGCCAATTCCGCGCCTTGTTCGCGGCAGGCTTTGGCGATGCCGTAAGCGATGGAACGCTCGGAGATCATGCCGGTAATCAGAATTTTTTTGCCTTGCAAAAAGCCCATTTTCTTATCCTTTCTTTAGCAGTGGTATTGCGGTTGCATTAAACGGCGCATTATAGCAAAAACCGCTGTTTCGGTCTAGAAAACAACGGATAACCCTTTGTCTTGCCTCAAATAGGGATGAGGTTGTCTGCCGAGGCCGTCTGAAACCTGACGGAACGGCGGCAAAACGTTATACTTTATAGTCTTAATGACCGATGTTTCAGGAGTGAACCATGCCCGAGCAAAACCGCATTCTTTGCCGAGAACTCAGCCTGTTGGCGTTTAACCGTCGTGTACTGGCTCAGGCGCAGGATACGAAAGTTCCTTTGTTGGAGCGTTTGCGTTTTTTGTGCATCGTGTCTTCCAATTTGGACGAATTTTTTGAAGTGCGCATGGCGTGGTTGAAACGCGAAAACAAACTGCGTCCGCATCAGTTGCTTGACAACGGCAAAACCGCGGCCGAAACCATCGAAGCGGTGGCGAAAGAGGCACAGGCCTTGATTCGCGAGCAGTACGATCTGTTTAACAAAGTATTGCAGCCTGCACTCAGCCGTGCCGGCATTCATTTCTATCGCCGCCACAAATGGACGGCCGCGCAGAAAAAATGGATCGAAAACTATTTCGACAACGAGCTGTTGCCTATTCTCACGCCCATCGGCCTTGATCCGTCACACCCGTTTCCTCGCCCGTTAAACAAATCGCTCAACTTCGCTGTCGAACTCGAAGGCACGGATGCATTCGGCCGTCCGTCCGGAATGGCGATTGTGCAGGCTCCGCGCATTTTGCCGCGCGTTGTCCCCATGCCGTCTGAAATTTGCGGCGGCGATGCAGGCTTTGTGTTCTTGTCTTCGATTTTGCACGCCCATGTCGGCAAACTCTTTCCCGGCATGAAGGTTAAAGATTGCCATCAGTTCCGCCTCACGCGCGACAGCGATTTGACGGTTGATGAAGAAGATTTGAAAAACCTGCGTGCCGCGATTCAAAACGAATTGCACGACCGCGAATACGGCGACGGCGTACGCTTGGAAGTGGCGGATACTTGTCCGGCGCATATTCACGACTTCCTGCTTGCCCAGTTCAAGCTGACTTCTGCCGAGCTGTATCAGGTCAAAGGGCCGGTCAATTTGGTGCGCCTCAATGCCGTTCCCGATTTGGTGGACAGGCCGGATTTGAAGTTTCCGCCGCGCAATGCAGGCCGTCTGAAAGCCTTGCGCAAAAATGGCTCCGTGTTCAAACTGGTCAAACAATCGCCGATCTTGCTGCACCACCCATATCAGTCTTTCGATCCGGTTGTCCAAATGATACGCGAAGCCGCAGCCGATCCGGATGTGTTGGCCGTCAAAATGACTATCTACCGCACCGGCAGCAATTCCGAGCTTGTGCGCGCATTGATGAAGGCCGCGCTGGCGGGCAAGCAAGTTACCGTCGTGGTCGAACTGATGGCGCGTTTTGACGAAGCCAACAACGTCAATTGGGCGAAGCAGCTGGAAGAGGCGGGCGCGCACGTCGTGTACGGCGTATTCGGCTACAAAGTCCATGCCAAAATGGCTTTGGTTATCCGTCGTGAAGACGGCGTGCTCAAGCGTTATGCCCACCTCGGTACCGGCAACTACCACCAAGGCACATCGCGCATCTACACCGACTTCGGCATCATCACCGCCGACGAACAAATCACTGCCGATGTGAACACTTTGTTTATGGAAATCACAGGCTTGGGCAAGCCGGGCCGTCTGAACAAGCTCTATCAAAGCCCGTTTACCCTGCACAAAATGGTCATCGACCGCATCAAGCAGGAAACCGAACACGCCAAAGCAGGCAAACCGGCGCGGATTACCGCCAAGATGAATTCCCTCATCGAGCCGAGCGTGATTGATGCGCTGTATCAGGCCAGCGCGGCAGGCGTGCAAATCGACCTGATTGTGCGCGGTATGTGTACTTTGCGCCCGGGTGTAAAAGGCTTGTCCGAAAACATCCGCGTCCGCTCCATCATCGGCCGCCAACTCGAACACTCGCGCGTGTATTGCTTCCATAACAACGGCGCAGACGATACCTTTATCTCCAGCGCCGACTGGATGGGTCGCAACTTTTTCCGCCGCATTGAAGTCGCCACGCCGATTACCACGCCCGAACTCAAAGAACGCGTGATCCGCGAAGGTTTGGAAATGGCTTTGGAAGACAATACCCAAGCTTGGCTGATGCAGCCTGACGGCAGCTACGTCCGCACCCAGCCGCAAGACGGCGAGCCTGCGTTTGGTTTGCAGGAAGGTTTGTGGAAAATATACGGACGTTAAATTGAATAATGTCTCAGGCCGTCTGAAATGCAGGTTTCAGACGGCCTTTTTTGATTTTGCCGTTATAATTCCGTTTCCCAATCTTTCAGACGGCCTTTTCTTATGAAATCTTACCCCGATTCCTATCTCCATTTTGAAAACCTCGAATCTCCCGAAACGCAAGATTTTGCCGCTGCGGCGCATGCCGAAACGCGCAAGCGTTTTTTAGAAAACGACAAGGCGCGCGCATTGTCCGACGGCATTTTGGCGCAGTTGCAGGACACGCGGCAGATTCCGTTTTGTCAGGAACACCGCGCGCGGATGTACCATTTTCATCAAGATGCGGAATATCCGAAGGGCGTGTACCGCGTGTGTACAGCGGCGACGTACCGTTCCGGCTATCCCGAGTGGAAAATCCTGTTTTCGGTGGTGGATTTCGACGAATTGCTCGGCGACGATGTGTATTTGGGCGGCGTGTCGCACTTGGTGGAACAGCCCAACCGCGCGCTGTTGACCTTGAGCAAATCGGGCGGCGATACGGCGTACACGCTGGAAGTGGATTTGGAAGCAGGGGAGTTGGTAGAAGGCGGTTTTCACTTTCCGGCAGGTAAAAACCATGTGTCGTGGCGCGATGAGAACAGCGTGTGGGTGTGTCCGGCTTGGGATGAACGCCAGTTGACCGAATCGGGCTATCCGCGCGAAGTGTGGCTGGTGGAGCGCGGCAAAAGTTTCGAGGAAAGCCTGCCGGTGTATCAAATTGCTGAAGACGGCATGATGGTGAACGCTTGGCGCTATCTCGATCCGCAGGGTTCGCCGATTGATTTGATTGAAGCGTCGGACGGTTTTTACACCAAAACCTATTTGCAGGTGTCAGCCGAAGGCGAGGCGAAACCGTTAAACCTGCCCAACGATTGCGACGTGGTCGGCTATCTGGCCGGACATCTTTTACTGACGTTGCGCAAAGACTGGAACCGCGCGAACCAAAGCTATCCGAGCGGCGCATTGGTGGCAGTAAAATTGAACCGCGGCGAATTGGGCGCGGCGCAGCTTTTGTTTGCACCCGATGAAAGGCAGGCATTGGAAAGCGTGGAAACGACCAAGCGTTTTGTCGTGGCGAGCCTGTTGGAGAACGTACAAGGCCGTCTGAAAGCATGGCGCTTTACCGACGGCAAATGGCAGGAAGTCGAACTGCCGCGCCTGCCTTCGGGTGCGTTGGAAATGACCGACCAACCGTGGGGTGGCGACGTGGTTTACCTTGCCGCCAGCGATTTCACCACGCCGCTGACGCTGTTTGCGCTGGATTTGAACGTGATGGAACTGACCGTCATGCGCCGCCAGCCGCAGCAGTTCGATTCAGACGGCATCAACGTGCAGCAGTTTTGGACGACTTCAGCCGACGGCGAGCGCATTCCTTATTTCCACGTCGGTAAAAACGCCACGCCCGACACGCCGACCTTGGTTTATGCCTACGGCGGTTTCGGCATTCCCGAATTGCCGCATTATCTCGGTAGCGTCGGCAAATATTGGCTGGAAGAGGGCAATGCCTTTGTATTGGCAAACATCCGCGGCGGCGGCGAGTTCGGCCCGCGCTGGCATCAGGCGGCGCAGGGAATCAGCAAACACAAAAGCGTCGATGATTTGCTGGCCGTCGTGCGCGATTTGTCCGAACGCGGCATGAGTTCGCCCGAACACATAGGTTTGCAGGGCGGCAGCAACGGCGGCCTGATTACCGCCGCCGCCTTCGTGCGCGAACCGCAAAGCATAGGCGCGCTGGTGTGCGAAGTGCCGCTGACCGACATGATCCGCTATCCGCTGCTCTCCGCCGGCGCAAGCTGGACGGACGAATACGGCAACCCGCAGAAATACGAAGTCTGCAAACGCTGGCTGGGCGAATTGTCGCCGTATCACAATCTTTCAGACGGCATCGATTATCCGCCTGCGCTCATTACCACCAGTCTCAGCGACGACCGCGTCCATCCTGCCCACGCGCTCAAGTTCTACGCCAAACTGCGCGAAACCTCGCCGCAATCTTGGCTCTACTCGCCTGACGGCGGCGGCCATACCGGCAACGGCACGCAACGAGAATCCGCCGACGAACTCGCCTGCGTCTTGCTGTTTTTGAAAGAGTTTTTAGGGTAGAAGCAAGCAGCAGGACTGACTGTTTTGTAAAGTTGAGAAACAAAATACTCTTGTTTCGGCAAGTGAAAAGAAGGCCGTCTGAAAAACGAATATTAAAGTTTTTCAGACGGCCTTCTTTTCTTTTAACTTTCAACATATCCCGATAAAATGGACACTTTGTAAGTAATCATTGATGGAAGACGCAATTATGGCAACCGAACCGAAAAATTATATACGATTTAGAAAATAATTTCAAACAAAACAATATATTAAAACTCAAACAAATCTTTCCCGAAGTCTTTCCCGAAGTCTTTTGCGAAGACCAAATCGACTTTGAGAAACTCAAACTCGTCCTTGGCGCAGAAAACCTTGCCGGTGTGGGAGAACGTTATCAACTCGATGCTGTAGAAACTAGTAGCGTTGTTTACAGTATTTCCAGGAGAATACTGAAACATGAACATGCACAAAAACACCAGTCTCACCCCATCTCTGGATTTGGATATCCTCAACGGCATCATGCGCCAAGCCGTGTTGCAGCAGCTGCAAACCTACTTGGGCGCGGACACCATCATCGAAACACACATCACCCGCGATATGCTCGAACGCGCAGAAAAAATCCGCCTCTCCAACGCCTTGAGAGGCGTGTTTGAGGCGGATTTGGTGTACTAGGAACAATCAATGATTTCTCGGAAATGGATAAAGCCTGAAGGCGATTATTCGTTAGACGGTTTATCTGTCTGAGACGGTTTATCTGTCTGAGACTTGTGCGTTTGCAATATGCTCACTACCTTACCCTCATAACGCTGGCGTAACCACGCCTGTATCCGCTCGTAATCTTTGGCAGGTAGTGGCTGCTCCAATTCGAGAGAGACAACGACGATATCGTCATATGTATCTGTCTTCGGTTCTGCGTTTTTTTGGCTTTCAGACTGTTCGGAAACAGGCGTTGTTTGCGCTTTATCCCAAGCCAAGCCGCGTCCGACAACGATTTTTTCCGCTTCCGGATATTGGGCTTTTAATTCCTTGAGTACCGCTGCATCGTCGATATCGGAGGCTTTGCCTGCCAGTATGGTATCGATATAGGCCTGCTGCTCTTTCAGCTCATTTTGCTGCTGAACCGGGTTGTTTCGGCTTGCCAGCAATTCTTCGATTTTGGCATCGTTCCCTCCCGCATAGACCACGTTGACCTTCGGCTCTTTCACCCCCGACGCGTTAAGGCTTTTCACCAGCAAGGCGGAAATTTTCTCGGCATTGCCCGTTCCATTGACAATCAGACCGACTTTATTTTCTCTGTGGTTCAACATCTTACGCAGCACGAAAAAACCTTCCTGTTGCTGCGCAGTGGCAATGGCGGCATTGGCTCTGGTGTTGAAGATCTCCTGACGCACCAGTCCTGATGCCATATAGCCGCTCGGAATCATCACAGCCAACACGACGGCAGTAATAATGATGCTTTGCAACCGGCGTTTGGATTCCGTTACCAACCCCCTGCGCGGCAGCTTGAGCAGCTTGGAAAACAACAAGGTCGAAAAAGCGATGAACACGCAGTTGATGGCAAAAAGATATGAAGCACCGAGAAAGTAGTGCCAGTTGCCATGTGCCAGTCCGTAGCCCGCAGTACACAGGGGCGGCATCAATGCGGTAGCAATCGCCACACCCGGTATGGCATTGCCTCCTTCTTTTCGAGTCAGCGCCACAATACCCGCACTACCACCGAAGAAGGCAATCAACACATCCCAAAGGGTCGGCTGAGTACGCGCCAAAAGCTCGCTTTGCGCCTCTTTAAGCGGGGTTAACAGGAAATACAACGTAGCGGTAATCAAGCTGATGACGACGAATATAATAATATTGCGCACGGCTTGACGGATCAGCGCAGTATCCCCTACCGCCAAACCGTAACCCATACCTACAATCGGCCCCATCAACGGCGAAATCAACATCGCGCCGATCACTACCGCCGTGCTGTTTACATTCAGACCGATACTCGCCACGGCAATGGCAAACATCAATACCCACATATTGGTTCCGGACACCCGAGTATTGGCGCGGATGACGGCATCAATTTTATCGGGATGGGCCTGGTCATGCGCAAGATTGAACACATCTTGCAACTTGGTCATGGCACCATTGTCTTCTTTTGGCTGATTTTCTTGTTCTTCTTGGTTTTTAATGTTTTCTTGGTCTTGCATTTTCATCCTTAAATCAATCTTAACGATTGTCTCTGAATATTTAATTAACTGGAATTTCGGATACTGATAATTATGCTTTAATACTGATTTCAAATATGATTAAGCAGATACCTTGCAGAAGGTTAGCATACACATGAAAACGCTGACAACGCTGATCCTGCGTAGGCCTTCACGAAACCAGCATATGCAAAAACCTTCTCTCAAATCTAATTCCTACTTTTTCAGCAGCAACCGCCATCAAAATTTTTTAAGGGGCTGTACTAGATTAGCCCTAAATTCCACACCATTTTTGCAGGATTTTAAGCTGTTGAGACGGTGTGCCGAAATTAAATCGAAATTCGCATTCTTTCAAGAACAGCGGGAAAGATTTGCGATCGATTCCGTTGTATTTGCGCAAGACGCGTTTTGCCTGATTCCAAAAATTTTCAATGCCGTTAATGTGGTTCTGACGCTCTGCAAATTCCTTGGAATGGTTGATGCGGTAATGGATGAAACCGCTCACGTCCAACTTGTCGTAGCTGCTCAGGCTATCTGTGTAAACAATGCTGTCCGGCATGATTTTCTTTTTAATGACAGGGAGTAACGTTTCAGACTTGGCATTATCCACCACAACAGTATAGACCCGTCCGTTGCGTTTCAGAATGCCGAAGACAACCACTTTTCCTGCGACACCGCGACCATGTCTGCCTTTACGCCGTCCGCCGAAATAGCTTTCGTCCAGCTCGACAGAGCCCTCGAAAACCTCATTGGCAGCCAAGGCCAAATGATAGTTGATAACCGTGCGGATTTTGCGGTAGAACAGTGCTGCCGAATTGGGATGGATACCCAAAATATCGGCGGCAGAACGGGCGGTAACTTCCAGCACAAAAAAAACGGAGCAGTTCTTTCTGTACTTTTTTCTTTAATTTGCAGTGTGTTATCTTCATATTTCGAGGGTAACATATCTGCTAATCTAGTACAGCCCCTTGTTTTTAATAATGTTAATGTTAATACGTAACAAAAACAAATTCCCGCTTGTAGGTTAAAATCAGGCTATGCTAATATGCACAACAACAGGTTTTTACTGAATAATCTGTGCTAAAATGCAGGATTAGATGGAAAACTCTATCCGAATTCGGTACAATACCGACGAATTATTTCCCTTAAACAACCTGCCGCAAGGCGAAAAGGAACGACTGACATGTCAAACATCGAACAACAAGTTAAAAAAATTGTTGCTGAACAACTGGGCGTAAACGAAGCCGAAGTGAAAAACGAATCTTCTTTCCAAGACGATTTGGGTGCTGACTCTCTGGACACCGTAGAACTGGTGATGGCTTTGGAAGAAGCTTTCGGCTGCGAAATCCCTGACGAAGACGCTGAAAAAATCACTACCGTACAATTGGCTATCGACTACATCAACGCCCACCAAGGCTAATCGGTCGCACCAAACATCCAGCCTCTGCTGCGCCATCGCAATAGAGGCTTTTACCTTATTATTAAACCCCTGAAATTTCAGACGGCATGAGTTTTGCCCGTTTCACGAAGAAAAAGAGCAAGGCTGCCGCGAAAATCCCGACAACCAACAGCGAGATTATCATGAGTCAGAGAAGAGTAGTCATCACAGGTCTTGGCCAAGTATCACCGGTCGGCAACGACGTCGCCACCGCATGGAGCAATCTGCTCGCAGGCAAAAGCGGCATCGGACGGATTACCCGCTTTGACGCATCCGACATCAACAGCCAAATCGCCGGCGAAGTGCGCGATTTCGACATCGGCCAATACATCAGCGCGAAAGAAGCGCGCCGTATGGACGTGTTCATTCACTACGGTATTGCTGCCGCCCTGCAAGCCATCAATGATTCAGGCTTGGACGATTTGGAAACCCTCGACAAAGACCGCGTCGGTGTCAACATCGGCTCCGGTATCGGCGGCCTACCGAGCATTGAAGCGACCGGCAAAGCCGTTATCGAAGGTGGCGCGCGCAAAATCAATCCTTTCTTTATTCCAGGCTCGCTGATTAACCTGATTTCCGGCCACGTAACCATCCTGAAAGGCTACCGCGGCCCGAGCTACGGCATGGTGTCTGCCTGTACAACCGGCGCACACTCCATCGGCGACTCTGCACGACTGATTAAATACGGCGACGCGGATGTGATGATTGCCGGTGGTGCGGAAGGCGCAATCAGCACTTTGGGCGTTGGCGGTTTTGCTGCCATGAAGGCACTTTCCACCCGAAACGATGACCCTGCTACCGCTTCCCGTCCGTGGGACAAAGGCCGTGACGGTTTCGTTATCGGCGAAGGCGCTGGCGTGCTGGTGTTGGAAGAATTGGAACACGCGAAAAAACGCGGTGCGAAAATTTACGCCGAAATCGTCGGCTTCGGTATGAGCTCAGATGCCTACCACATTACCGCACCTAACGAAGAAGGCCCTGCATTGGCCGTTACCCGTGCCCTGAAAGATGCCGGCCTGAATCCTGAAGACGTTGATTACGTCAACGCACACGGTACATCGACTCCTTTGGGCGATGCCAACGAAACCAAAGCCATCAAACGCGCTTTGGGCGATCATGCGCGCAAAGTCATCGTTAACTCCACCAAATCCATGACCGGCCACTTGCTTGGCGCGGCTGGCGGCGTGGAAGCGTTGTACAGTGTATTGGCAGTACACGAGCAAAAATCTCCACCGACCATCAACATCTTTGAACAAGACGTTGAAGCCGGTTGCGATTTGGACTACTGCGCCAACGAAGCACGCGATGCGAAAATCGACGTTGCCATCTCTAATTCCTTCGGCTTTGGCGGTACCAACGGCACATTGGTATTCAAACGCTTTACAGGCTGATAGAAGGTTTTAAGTAGATTAAAAGGTCGTCTGAAACTTGGTTTTCAGACGGCCTTTTTTTATTTTAAAATACAAATATTCTTGATAATCTGTATCATTTATATAAAAATATCGACTCCAATCAATATTGCCCGGATTTTATCGGGTAATCAACCCAATTACATTTTTATCAGGAGTCTGCAATGAAAACTATCCGTATTCTAGCATTGGCCGCTGCACTGGCCGCCGTGCCTGCATTTGCGTCTGATTTCGGCCATGAACAGGCATTGACCATAGACGGCAAGCCTGCCCATTTGGCAGAAACTTCAGCCCGTATTTTGGCAAACGAAACCCTGACTGCGCCGCAACTGGTCGAAGATATCACTGATGGATTCGGTTCGAAAAAAATTCCAGGTTATAAATTGATGATTATGGGCCGCACTTATTCGGTGGTGGCAGAAACCAAACCGCCGAAAGAGGGCCAAACTCAGTGGCGGGACAATACGTTCATTCATCGCGGCGTAAAACTGTTTGTCGGTATTCCGGTCAAAAACGGCAAGATGGATTTGGCGTCTGCCAGATTGATTAATATCGGCGTGGTTGACGATAACGGTGGTGCTGCGCCTCATGATGAGGGTGAAAAAATCCGTCCGGTCGGCAAACAGCTGATGTCTCCCGATACCAAAGTGGAAAATGTGAAACTCAATATTGCTAAACTGACGTTGCCAAATATGAAATTGGGTGAAACCAGTGGCGGTGGTGTGAAATTGGAAGCATCGGCAACATTGGACGGTAAGCCGATACAGACTAAAATCGACAGCACTTTCTCCCGCTTCTATTCCGCTAAACCAGCCGCTACACGGCCGTTTATGGCAGATGCACGGTTTGTGAAATAATCGTAAAGGCCGTCTGAAATCCTGCTTCAGACGGCCTTTTATATAACTAAACTGCATAAGTTTAGTTTTTCATAGATTAAAGGTAAAGAGTTAAAAAAGCGTAGAATGGCGATTTTAAAAATTCATCATTGGAGGTCGATCATGACAGTAACGATTTTAGACGGCGGAATGGGGCGTGAACTGCATCGGCGCGGCGCACCGTTTCGTCAGCCGGAATGGTCTGCTTTGGCTTTGATGGAAACGCCGGATATTGTGCGTGAAACGCATTTGGATTTTCTCCAGGCCGGTGCACAGGTGATTACGACCAACAGCTATGCGCTTGTTCCGTTTCATATCGGGCAGGAGCGCTTTGATGCTCAAGCTGCCGAATGGGCAAGGCTTTCCGGCCGTTTGGCGCGTGAAGCGGTGGAACAAAGCGGGACTACTGCAAAAGTAGCCGCAAGCCTGCCGCCGTTGTTCGGTTCTTACCGCCCTGACTTGTTTGACAAACAAGTCGCACCTGCTTTGGCGCGCCCTTTAATATCGGGTTTGATGCCGTTTGCTGATATTTGGTTGGCAGAAACCGTATCCAGCTTGGAAGAAGCGCGTTTCTGGCGCAGCAGTCTGCCTGATGACGGTAAGCCGTTTTGGGTGTTGTTTACTTTGGAAGATACGATGCCACATGATGTACCGGTGTTGCGTTCGGGAGAAACCGTGCACGAGGCGGCGGATTTCGCGGTAGAAATAGGTGCGGCGGCAATGTTGTTCAATTGCAGTCAGCCTGAAGTGATGGCGGAAGCTTTGAAAGTGGCACATGAAGCCCAAGGCCGTCTGAAACTGGGTGTTTACGCCAATGCATTTGAACCGGTAAAAGGACAGATGAACGATGCCAACGACGGTTTGGATCCGATTCGCGCTGATGCCACGCCGGAAAATTATTTGGCGTGGGCGAGACAATGGGCGGATTTGGGTGCTGAAATCATCGGTGGGTGCTGCGGTATCGCACCTGAACATATCCGTGCGTTGGCGCAAGGATTTAAGGCCGTCTGAAAGTGGCTGCATAATATTTTGATACGGTTAGAACAGGCTAAAAAAGCCGGTAATGCCGTCGCTTCACAAACACATAATGATAAAAATCAGGAATAAACATGCCGCAAAAATCTCAAATCGGCTTGGTTGCACTGACGGCCTTGGTTATCAGTTCCATGATTGGTTCGGGTATTTTCAGCCTGCCGCAGAATATGGCTGCCGTTGCAGGTTCGCAGGCTTTGCTGTTGGGTTGGCTGATTACCGGTGTGGGCATTATCTTTCTCGGCCTGTCATTTTCGGCCTTGTCCAAACTTAAGCCCGAATTGGACGGTGGTATTTATACGTACGCCCGCGACGGCTTCGGCGATTTGATGGGTTTTTTCTCGGCGTGGGGCTATTGGCTTTGCACCACGGTCGGTATTGTCGGCTATTTGGTGGTTGCGTTTGAAGCAGTAGGCGGATTTGTCGATACGCCGGACAACGTGATTTTCGGCAAAGGCAACACATTTGCTGCTTTTGTTGGAGAATCAGTAATTGTGTGGCTGATTTACTGGTTGGTAGTGCGCGGTATTAAAGAAGCGGCAGGAGTGAACCTGATTGCGACGGCAGTCAAAGTATTTCCGCTGATTTTATTTATTGGTATGGCAGCCTATTTCTTTCAAACCGAAGTGTTTATGTCCGATTGGACAGGGGCGAGCCTTGCTACGCCTGAAAATCCTGATGTCAGCCTGATGACGCAGGTGAAAAACACAATGCTGATTACGCTGTGGGTGTTTACCGGTATTGAGGGTGCGGCGGTTTTGTCCAAGCATGCGCGAAGTCGTGCTGATGTTGGTCGAGCGACCATTATCGGAGTCAGCTTGACGCTGGCAATGTATGTGGCAATTACCGTCTTGGCTCAAGGCATTTTACCTCGTGCGGATATTGCTGCAATGGCTAATCCGTCTATGGCGGGCGTGTTGGCGCACATGGTGGGCTCTTGGGGTAAAGTGTTGATTTCTTCCTGCCTGATTGTGTCTGTGCTGTCGTCTTATTTAAGCTGGACGCTGTATGCGACCGAGATTCCGCACATGGGTGCGAGAAACGGCGCATTTCCAAAATCGTTTATCCCGTTGAATAAAAACGAAGTGCCGCAGGGTTCGTTGATGTTTACCACCTTGACCGTGCAGTTTTGCCTATTGCTGGTGTGGTTAAAAGGCGAGGATTATTCTGCTTTGCTGATGGTATCGACTTCCATGATTTTGATACCGTATCTGTTAATTGGTGCATATCTGCTCAAATTATCGCTGACACAAAAGGCTGCAGCAAAATACCGTCTTATCGGCGCGGCAGCAACGCTTTATGCGGCTTGGATTGTCTATGCGGCAGGCACGGAATATTTGCTGCTGTCAGTCTTGCTCTATTTGCCCGGCGTATTGCTGTTTCTCTATTCGCAAAAGAAACACTACGGAAGTTGTCAGTTCAACCGTATGGAAAAAGCCGTATTGGTATTGCTGTTGATTTTGGCTGTGCCGGCCGTACAGCAGTTTGTCGCTAGCTTACAAGCGTAAACAGAAAGGTTTGAAAAAGGCCGTCTGAAATCCAGTTTCAGACGGCCTTTTATTGATAAAACCGATTCAATACCGCATCATTTTGTTGTCCACCTGCATTGCCCAAGCATCAATCCCGCCTTGCAGGTTGTAAAGGTTTTCAAATCCGGCGTCTTCCAAATACATTGCTGTGTGCAGGCTGCGGATGCCGTGGTGGCAGTAAACGACGATGGGTAAATCATCGTCGGGCAGCTCATTTTGACGCAGGGGGATGAGGTTCATCGGGATATGAATGGCGGCGGGTAGGGTGCAGATGGCACGTTCTTCATCGGTGCGGACGTCGAGCAGATGAAATGCGCGGCCTTCGTCCTGCCATTGTTTCAATTCGGTGGGCGAGAGTTGGATGATGTCGGTCATAGGGTTGGGTAAAAGTATGAGGCCGTCTGAACTTTCAGACGGCCTGTTGTTTAAAAATCGAAATCGCCGAACGGATTGGCCGATTTGTCTTCCAAGTGTGCCACGACGGTGTCGAACAATACCTTTTCGGAAAACTCGTTGCCGTTGCGCGTAAGCAAAAGCGCGTGTTGTACCGGTTTGCGGCCGATGATGACCACCATACGGCCGCCGTCTTTCAGTTGCTCTTTCAGAATTTCAGGTACACTGTCTACTGCGCCGCCCACATAAATCGCATCAAAAGGAGCGCCTTGCGATGCTTCGGTCAGGCCGTTGTTTTGCACATAATCGACGTTGGTAAAGCCCAATTCGTCCAAAACTTTTTTGGCGCGTTGCTGCTGCTCGGCGTCGATGTCGTCGGTCACGACTGTGCCGGCCAGTTTGGACAGCAGGGCGGTTGCATAGCCTGAGCCTGTACCGATTTCTAAGACGGTTTCATCTTTTTTCAGTTTCAAGCCTTGAGCCAGGCGGGCAACGACTTTGGGTTCCAACATCTTATGGCCGTTGGCCAGCGGCAGCCCCATATCCGCATAGGCTAAGCCTTGAAAAGCCTCGCCGACGAAATGTTCGCGCTCGATCTCCTCCAAAGCATCCAAAATGTCGAAGTCCAAGACATCCCACGGACGAATCTGCTGTTCAACCATATTGAAACGCGCTTTTTCAAAGTCCATATTTGTGCTCCGTTCAATTCTTAATTTTATCGAAGCATACATTATAAATCCTTGTCGGAGAGTGTGCCATCTTTCAGACGGCCCCGGAGGCCCGTTAATAATTGCCAAGCGCACATATATCCACTAAACTTTCACATTACACGACGCTACAAGCAAGCAACAACCAACACACGGAGCAATAAAGATGTATCACCAAATCGGAATGTGGGACCAAAAATGGGTTATCGGCAACTGGAAAATGAACGGCCGACTCCAAAACAACAATGCACTTATGCACCGCTTCCGTGTCATGCCAACCGCAGAACGCGTGTTAATCGGCCTGGCCGCTCCGACCGTTTATCTGTTGCAACTGCACAACGCCATGCAGATTGTTTTGAACAACCGCATCTTGACCTGTGCGCAAGACGTGAGCCGTTTCCCGAATAACGGCGCATACACCGGCGAAGTGTCCGCCGAAATGCTTGCCGACATCGGTACAGACATCGTCCTCATCGGCCACTCCGAGCGCAGCCTTTATTTCGGCGAGAAAAACGAAATCCAACGCCGCAAAATGGAAAACGTCCTCAACGTCGGCCTGATTCCATTGTTGTGCGTCGGCGAAAGCTTGGAAGAACGCGAAGCCGGTAAAGAACACGAAGTCATTGCCCACCAGCTTTCCATCCTGCAAGGTTTGAACACCAAAAACATCGCCGTTGCCTACGAGCCGGTTTGGGCGATCGGTACAGGCAAAGTCGCCACCGTCGAACAAATCGCCGACATGCACGCATTTATCTACAAAGAAATCTTGTCTTTGTGCGGAAGCGATGTTAAAATCCGCGTTCTTTACGGCGGAAGTGTGAAAGCGGATAACGCGGCCGACATCTTCGCAGTACCTCATGTAGACGGCGCATTGGTTGGGGGCGCGTCATTATCATATGACTCCTTTACCGCCATCATCAACGCAGCACAAGCCTCGTAGAAAACATATGGAAGCCTTTAAAACCCTTATCTGGATTATTAATATTATTTCCGCTCTATTTGTAATCGTGTTAGTATTGCTGCAACACGGTAAAGGTGCGGATGCCGGCGCAACATTCGGTTCCGGCAGCGGTAGCGCGCAAGGTGTATTCGGTTCTGCCGGTAATGCCAACTTCCTCAGCCGCTCGACTGCCGTTGCTGCAACATTTTTCTTTGCGACCTGCATGGCAATGGTGTATATTCACACCCACTCCAATAAGCACGGTTTAGACTTCAGCGATGTGAAGCAGACCCAGCAAGCTCCTAAGCCTGCAACGCCTGCACAAAACAATACAACTCCTGTTGCTCCGAATCCTCAGCAGCAGTAAGACAATTTGATTTATGCCGACATGGTGGAATTGGTAGACACGCTATCTTGAGGGGGTAGTGGCCGTAGGCTGTGCGAGTTCAAATCTCGCTGTCGGCACCACATTAGAAAATCTAACCGCTTTTTAGCGGTTATTTTTTCGTCTTGAGAATCTGCTTTTCCTTTATTTTTAGGCCGAGACAGGGAAATACAATGAAGCGTTTGGTTGTCGGCATCAGCGGTGCCAGCGGTTTTCAGTATGGCGTGAAGGCTTTGCAGCTTTTGCGTGAGCATCAGGTAGAAACGCATTTGGTGGTTTCGCAAGGGGCGGAGATGACCCGTGCTTTGGAAACGGATTACACTAAAGAAGACGTTTATACTTTGGCGGATGTCGTGCATTCTATCCGTAATGTCGGGGCAAGTATTGCCAGCGGTTCGTTTTTGACGGATGGAATGTTGATTGCGCCGTGTTCAATGAAAACTTTGGCTTCGGTTGCTCACGGGTTTGCCGATAATTTGCTCAGCCGTGCGGCGGATGTAACGTTGAAAGAGCGGCGCAGGCTGGTGTTGATGGTGCGTGAAGCGCCGTTAAACTTGGCACACATCGACAATATGCGCCGTGTAACAGAGATGGGCGGTATTGTGTTTCCTCCCGTTCCGGCTTTATATCAGAAGCCTGAATCCATCGAAGATATGATTACACACAGCGTCTCTCATGCTTTGGACTTGTTCGGTATTTTTCAAACCGATGCGCCGCGCTGGCAGGGCTGATGTTTCAGACGGCCTGAAAATAAATTTAATACACTGAGAAAGAGGATAAAAATCATGCAAGCGATTCCTGCCAATATCGTTAAATTTTTGAGCAATCATCATGTCGTCAGTATTGCTGCTGCGGCAGACGGCGAAGTTTGGGCGGCTTGCTGTTTTTATGTGTTTGATGAAGCCAATGCCCGCCTAATTGTGCTGACTTCTTTGAAAACAAAGCATGGCGGACTGATGAGCCGTTCTGCCAAAGTAGCCGGCACCATCGCCGGTCAGCCTGACAGTATCACGAAAATCAACGGTGTTCAGTTTGCGGCGACTGCCGCTTTGATTGAAGATGAAGCGGATTTGAAGGCGGCGCAGTCTTTATTTTACAAAGCGCATCCTGCTGCTCGAGTGATGAAAAGTGATGTCTGGGCGTTGAATTTAGATAATGTAAA
This sequence comes from Neisseria perflava, assembly GCF_002863305.2. Classification (NCBI taxonomy): domain Bacteria; kingdom Pseudomonadati; phylum Pseudomonadota; class Betaproteobacteria; order Neisseriales; family Neisseriaceae; genus Neisseria; species Neisseria perflava. The sequence goes on along the minus strand of NZ_CP136962.1, from coordinate 1,764,385 downwards.
ATTCACTGACAATAAATTGGTATTCGCACAAAAAACGTACTGGAATCGCGAGGATTAAGAAAAGGCCGTCTGAAAGATGAAATTTCAGACGGCCTTTGGTAATGTTACAAATTAATCATGTCCGAGCTCGACAGTTTTGTCTTTGTAACGTGTATCAGGAACCAAAACGATTTTCTCGTCCACTTTGCCGATGGCTTTCACGTCTTTGCCCGGATAGTCCAGCTGGTGCAGGAAGTAGCGGATACAGTTCAAACGTGCACGTTTTTTGTCGTCGGAGCGGATGATGACCCAAGGCGCGTCGCCGGTATGGGTGTGGAAGAACATGGCGTTTTTGGCTTCGGTGTAGTCGTCCCAGCGGTCGAGCGACTGGATGTCCACAGGGGACAGTTTCCAGTGTTTCAGTGGATCGTCACGGCGAGAGATGAAGCGACGGAGTTGTTCTTCACGGGATACGGAGAACCAGAATTTGAACAGATGGATGCCGCTGGCAACAAGCATACGTTCCAATTCAGGGGTTTGACGCATGAAGAGCAGGTATTCGTTAGGTTCGCAGAAGCCCATTACGCGTTCTACGCCGGCACGGTTGTACCATGAGCGGTCGAAGAATACCATTTCGCCTGCGGTCGGCAGGTTTTGGATGTAGCGTTGGAAATACCATTGGCCGCGTTCGGTAGTGGTTGGTTTCTCCAAAGCAACCACGCGTGCGCCACGCGGATTCAGGTGTTCCATGAAGCGTTTGATGGTACCGCCTTTACCGGCTGCGTCGCGGCCTTCAAACAGGCTGACAATACGCTGACCGGAATCTTTAACCCAGCTTTGTACTTTCAACAATTCGATTTGCAGCTTCTGTTTTTCTTTTTCGTAAACAGAGCGGCGCATACGTTGTTTGTACGGGTAATTGGCAGGAAGCGGTGCGCTGCTGGAATCCTCGTCTGAACCGCGTCCTTCGTGTTCCAAAACAGCCTTTTCGAATACTTGCAGCTGGTCTTGTTTCTCGCCCAGTTCAACATTTTCGAACGGTTCTAGTTGGTGGTCTGCCATAAAGTCTCCTTATCGATTAAGTTTTAAATGATATAGTGTGGTATGGTTTGATTCTACCCTTTTATACTTCGTTCGACTACATAAAATTACATTCGAGTGCTTTTTTTGAATTTGTCTGCTAACTTATGTAAAAGCAGCGTATAATCAGCCTATTTGTACAGCAATCATGCCTTATTTTGCCCTGTTTGACGATGCCGTGAGCGGCCGAGCAAAACTCTATCAAAATCATGTAGAAAGCCATCGGTTTTATCATAACGAACTGGATTCGTTAACAAGTATTTTGCAAGCCGGCTGGAAAAAGGGTTTGCATGCAGTGTTGTTTGCAGACTACGAATTTGGGTTGCCGCTGATGGATATTCCATCTGGCCGCAGTGGCAGTCTGCGTTTGCACTGGTTTGCCGATTGTTCCAAAATCGATGCCGAAAGCTGGCTGGCCAATCATTCAGACGGCCTTGAGGCAGGTATTTCCACTCCCCGATTCTCCGTATCCGAAGCCGATTATCTCGAGCATATCCATCAAATCCACGAAGCCATCCGCCGCGGCGATACCTATCAAATCAATTACACCGCACGCCTGTACCTGCAAACTTACGGCAATCCGATTCAACTTTACCGCCGCTTGCGCCAGCCTGTGCCGTATGCCGTTTTGTCTTGTCTGCCCGACGGGGTAGGGCAGGACGCGTGGACTTTGTGTTTTTCTCCCGAACTTTTCCTCAAAATCGATTCAGACGGCCTGATTACAACCGAGCCGATGAAGGGCACTGCGCCGATTCTTCATGACGGACAAGATGAACGCCGCGCCGTTGAATTGCGAAACGATCCGAAAAACCGCGCCGAAAATGTGATGATTGTCGATTTGTTGCGCAATGACCTCGGCAAAATCGCGCAAACAGGCAAAGTACGCGTGCCTGAACCGTTTAAAGTTTCCCGTTTCGGCAGTGTTTGGCAGATGACCAGTGCCATCGAAGCGCAGGCGCTGGCTGGTGTTTCGGTTGCCGATATTCTCCGTGCAGCCTTCCCGTGCGGCAGTATCACCGGCGCGCCCAAACGCATGAGTATGCAGATTATTGAGTCCCTCGAATCCGAACCGCGCGGTTTGTACACAGGCAGCATTGGCTTTTTGCATCCGTGTGATACGGGTTTGGGGTTTGAAGGCGTGTTTAATGTCGTGATCCGCACTTTATCTCTGAAGCCGGTTTCAGACGGCCTTTATCAAGGTGTTTATGGCGTGGGTTCGGGGATTGTGATTGATAGCGATCCGGAGGCCGAATATCGCGAGTGCGGTTGGAAGGCGCGCTTTCTCAATGACTTGCGGCCTGATTTTGGTATTTTTGAAACCATGCGCGTGGAAGACAAACAATGCCGGTTGCTTGATTTGCATTTGGGCCGTCTGAACAGCTCGGCGCAAGCACTCAACCTGACTTGGCCTGAAAACGCAATAGAGCAAATCCAACATTATATAGATGCGTTGCCAAGAGGGTTATTTAGAGTCAAAGCCGCCTTGTTTTCAGACGGCCTCGCATTGAGCCATGCGGCTGTTTCTGAATTGAGTGAACAACAATACGTCATCTTGAGTGAGCACACATTAAGCCAACGCGATTATCTGCGCCGTTTCAAAACCACGCGCCGTGAAATGTTTGACCAAGCGTGGAAAACGGCAGAAGGGCAGGGCGCATTTGACAGCTTGTTTTTCAATTCAGACGGCCTGTTGTTGGAGGGCGGAAGAAGCAATGTGTTTATCAAATATCAGGGACAATGGCTTACGCCGTCTTTGGATTTGGATATTTTGAATGGGGTAATGCGCCAAGCGGTATTGAAGCAGCCGCGGCTTTTAGGTGCGGATACAATCAAAGAAACCCACATCTCGCGTTCTATGTTGGAAAATGCGGAAGAAATCCGCTTGAGCAATGCTTTAAGGGGTGTGTTTGCGGTTTCGCTCCGTAAATAAATAGCGAGGGTCAAATCATCGTGATTCAAATTGTCGTAAAGCGGCAATATCCGATAGAATACGTCATTTCAACATTGAGGCCGTCTGAAAGGGAAAACAATATGGCAAAAGCAAAAGGATTGGGACGCGGTTTGGATTCGCTAATATCCAATGCGGTGGACAGCAGCAGTAGCGACCGCCTGACAACGGTTGCCATCGCCGATATTCAGCCCGGCCGCTATCAGGCGCGTGTGCAAATGGATGACGAAGCCTTGCAGGAATTGGCCGACTCCATTAAAGCGCAAGGCATTATCCAGCCGGTTATCGTACGCGAACGTGGTCTGTCTCAATATGAATTGATTGCCGGCGAACGCCGTTGGCGCGCTTCCCAGTTAGCCGGTTTGACCGAAATTCCCGTCGTCATCAAAACCATCAGTGACGAAACCGCGTTGGCCATGGGTTTGATTGAAAACCTGCAACGTGAAAACCTCAATCCGATTGAAGAGGCGCAAGGTTTGAAACGCCTCGCCGACGAATTCGGCCTGACCCACGAAACCATCGCAAAAGCCGTCGGTAAAAGCCGCAGCGCCATCTCCAACAGCCTGCGCCTGCTGGGCCTGCCTGAGCCGGTTCAGGAAATGCTTTACCAACGCCGTCTGGAAATGGGTCATGCCCGTGCGTTGCTGACCTTGCATGTGGTCGATCAATTGGAGTTGGCGCAAAAAGCCGTCAAAAACGGCTGGTCGGTGCGCGAAGTAGAACGCCGCAGCCAATTGGCGCATCAAAAAGCCAAGCCCGAAGCAGCCAAAACCATCAGCCCGGATATCCGCCGCATCAATGATGCATTGACCGAGCATTTGGGCGTTAATGCCGAAGTCAAAACCAGCAATCAGAAAAAAGGCAAAATCGTGCTGCATTTTGATACGCCGGAAACATTCGAATATTTGCTGAAGCAGTTGGGCATCAATCAAGCGTTCTAACGGCTTTATAAACAGAACAGGCCGTCTGAAAAAAAGCTTTTCAGACGGCCTCAATTTTTGAAAAAGCGTAGAGCGTATAAATGTTTACAATACAAATCAAAATCTTCTGTAAAATCTATGTAACAACATGTAATTTGTGTTAAACTCCATTCCAGCAAAGATTTGTTTTATATGTGTTAATCATTTATTTGTGAAAGGTTCACAAAGATTAACATATTGCTTGACGTTAACAAACTTCTTGATTATATTAGCCTGCCTTGCTTTTTGGGGTACAAAGTACAATGAATCAGATAGTCCCATTGCAAGTGATTGTATTGTTAATAATTTCAGTTGTTTGTGCATTATTTTCCGGATTGCCCGGCTTCCTCTCTGCTTTGGCGGGAGGATTTTCGTACATTTTGCCTACCCTAGTTGCAGTTTTACTTTTAAAGTTTTCCCGACGAAATCCCGATCTGCAAAGTTCGATGTTTATCGGCGGAGAGGTTTTAAAAGTAGTGCTGTCGCTGGTATCTATGTTGGTCGTTTTTGCGATATGGCATCGATCACTGGTATTTTACCCATTTTTATTGGCGTTTCTTGGCGTCAGTCATTTGGTTTTTTTAGTATTGTTGAGAGTGAAACACTATGGCAGGTGAAACTATGACCGCTGCCGACTACATCAAGCACCACTTGCAAAGCTTGACCAGTATGTCGGATGTTACTCAGGGTCAAGGACTGAAAAACATTGCTGATTTTTCGTTCATTAACCTTGATGCAATCTTTTTTGCCGTTCTATTGGGCGTAATCGGCAGCTTTCTTTTGTGGCGCGGTGCCAAAAAAGCGACGGCCGGTGTTCCCGGTCGTTTCCAAGCGGCTGTTGAAATTCTGTTCGAATTCGTGGATAACATGTGTAAGAGCATTATCCATAACGAACAATCGCGTAAAGCCGTTGCCCCATTGGGTCTGACCTTGTTTGTCTGGATTCTCTTGATGAACGCCATGGATATGCTGCCAGTTGATTTGCTGCCGATGGCATGGCAAGGCATTACCGGTAATCATCATGCTCTGTTGCGCGTCGTGCCGACAGCTGACTTGAATACGACTTTGGCTCTGGCGATTGGCGTATTGCTGATCTGTATTTACTACAATGTCAAAATCAAAGGCCTTGGCGGTTGGATTCACGAGTTGTTCTGCGCACCTTTCGGTCCGTGGCTTGCTCCGGCCAACTTCCTGCTGAACTTGGTAGAGTTTTTGTCCAAAACCGTATCTCACGGTATGCGGTTGTTTGGTAATATGTATGCCGGCGAGCTGGTGTTCCTGTTGATCGCTCTGTTGGGCGGTGCATGGGCGTCAACCGGCAGTGTCGAAACTTTGGATCCGATTTTATTTGTGTTCCACCTGATTGCCGGTTTGGCTTGGGCGATTTTCCACATTTTGGTCATCACCTTGCAGGCATTTATTTTCATGGCGTTGGCGTTCGTATATATCGGACAGGCGCATGATGCACACTAATCAAGTAGTTTTTTTGTAGTTTGTTTTTTGTAGTTTAACCTTTACTATTTTAAGGAGTTTAAAAATGGGTTTGATTGCTATCGCATGTGGTTTGATCGTTGCCTTGGGCGCATTGGGTGCCTCTATCGGTATCGCAATGGTTGGTTCTAAATACTTGGAATCTTCTGCTCGCCAACCTGAGCTGATCGGTCCTCTGCAAACCAAACTGTTCTTGATCGCTGGTCTGATCGACGCGGCTTTCTTGATCGGTGTGGCTATTGCCCTGTTGTTCGCCTTCGTTAACCCGTTTAGTGGTGCGTAATCAAGACGGAGCGATCCGTTCAGATACAGGCTTGCCGTCTGTTTGATTAACCCAGATACGAAGGTTAAGTAACGTGAATATTAATGCAACCTTATTTGCGCAAATCCTAGTTTTCTTTGGCTTGGTTTGGTTTACGATGAAATTCGTATGGCCTCCGATTGCCAAAGCATTGGATGAGCGTGCCGCAAAAATCGCCGAGGGCTTGGCTGCCGCCGAGCGCGGTAAGAGCGATTTTGAGCAGGCAGAGAAAAAAGTTGCAGAACTTATGGCCGAAGGGCGTAATCAGGTAACCGAAATGGTTGCCAACGCCGAAAAACGTGCTGCAAAAATTGTAGAAGAAGCCAAAGAGCAAGCTTCTCATGAAGCAGCACGCATTGCAGCCCAAGCAAAAGCTGATGTAGAGCAAGAAGTTAACCGTGCACGCGAAGTGTTGCGCGAACAGGTCGCTTCATTGGCTGTTAAAGGTGCGGAATCTATCCTGCGTAAAGAAGTCGATGCTTCCAAACATGCAGATCTGCTCAGTGCCTTAAAACAGGAGCTGTAATCTTATGGCAGAGTTCGCAACGATTGCCAGACCTTATGCGAAAGCATTATTTAGTCTGGCTCAGGAAAAAAACCAAATCGAGTCTTGGTTGGGCGAACTGAAAGAACTCGCAGCGGTTGTTCAAGATGAGAAAGTCATTGCTTTCATCGAGCAGCCGGAAACGGGAGCTTCCGAAAAAGCAGAAACGCTCAAAGGTCTTGTCGGTATCAAAAATGTCGAATTGGCAAATTTTATTACCGTTTTGGCCGAGCAAAAGCGTTTGCTGGTATTGCCGGAAATTTATGCCCAATATCAAGATTTGACCTTGATACACAACAATACGAAATCGGCAGTAATTTACAGCGCGTATGAGCTCAGTTCTCAGCAGCTGGCCGATGTTACCGATATCCTGACAAAACGCTTCAACAGCAAATTGGATGTGGTAACTAAAGTCGCCCCTGAATTAATCGGCGGCATCAAAGTAGAAGTGGGTGATCAGGTCTTGGATTTGTCCGTACAAGGCAAACTGAATGCTTTGTATGCGACTATGACAAATTAGGAGAGTTTTCATGCAGCTTAATCCTGCTGAAATTAGCGATTTGATTAAAGCCAAAATCGAAAATCTGTCCGTCAATGCAGAAGTGCGTACCCGTGGTACCGTTGTTTCTGTTACAGACGGCATTGTGCGCATTCATGGCTTGTCAGACGCGATGCAAGGTGAGATGCTCGAATTCCCCGGTAACACTTTCGGTCTGGCCATGAACTTGGAGCGTGACTCCGTCGGTGCCGTAGTGTTGGGTGAGTACGAACACATTAAAGAAGGCGATACAGTTACCTGTACCGGCCGTATTTTGGAAGTGCCGATCGGTCGCGAACTGGTTGGCCGTGTGGTTGATGCATTGGGTCGTCCTATCGATGGTAAAGGTCCAATCAACACAACATTGACTGCTCCAATCGAGAAAATTGCACCAGGTGTGATTGCGCGTAAATCGGTTGACCAACCAATGCAAACCGGCCTGAAAGCCATTGACTCTATGGTTCCGGTTGGTCGTGGTCAACGTGAGTTGATCATTGGTGACCGTCAAACCGGTAAAACTGCCGTGGCACTGGATGCCATCGTTAACCAAAAAGGGACAGGCGTAATCTGTATTTATGTGGCTATCGGTCAAAAAGCATCTTCTATTGCCAACGTAGTACGCAAATTGGAAGAGCATGGCGCGATGGAGCATACCATCGTGGTTGCTGCAACTGCTTCTGAAGCCGCTGCACTGCAATACATCGCTCCTTACTCCGGTTGTACCATGGGTGAATTCTTCCGTGACCGTGGTGAAGATGCGTTGATCGTATACGATGACTTGTCTAAACAAGCCGTTGCATACCGTCAAATTTCTCTGCTGTTGCGCCGTCCTCCTGGCCGTGAAGCATATCCTGGCGACGTATTCTATCTGCACTCCCGTCTGTTGGAACGTGCAGCCCGCGTCAGCGAAAACGAAGTTGAAAAACTGACTAATGGCGAAGTAAAAGGCAAAACTGGTTCTCTGACTGCGTTGCCAATTATTGAAACCCAAGCCGGTGACGTATCCGCATTCGTACCAACCAACGTAATCTCGATTACAGACGGCCAAATCTTTTTGGAGACCGACTTGTTCAACGCCGGTATCCGTCCTGCAATCAATGCCGGTATTTCCGTATCGCGCGTAGGTGGTGCAGCACAAACCAAAGTCATCAAAAAACTGGGTGGCGGTATCCGTTTGGCGTTGGCACAGTACCGTGAATTGGCGGCGTTCTCGCAATTTGCTTCCGATTTGGACGAAGCAACACGTAAACAGCTGCAACACGGTGAAGTGGTTACTGAATTGATGAAACAAAAACAATTCAGCACCTTGAACACTGCCGAAATGGCATTGACTTTGTGGGCGATCAATAACGGTTCTTATGCAGATGTTCCGGTATCCAAAGCCTTGGCTTTCGAAGCAGAATTCTTGAGTTTCGTACGTACGCAACATCCTGAGGTTCTGGAAGCGATTAATGCATCAGGCGCAATGTCTGACGAAAGCGAAAAAGCATTGACCGAAGCCATGAAATCTTTCAAATCTTCTTACGCTTACCAAGCATAAGTATTGAGATGAAAGGAGTCTGAAATGGCAGTCGGAAAAGAGATTCTCACCAAAATCCGTAGTGTTCAAAATACCCAAAAGATCACTAAAGCGATGCAAATGGTGTCGACCTCTAAAATGCGGAAGACTCAAGACCGGATGCGCTTAGCGCGTCCGTACGCCGAAAAAGTGCGTACAGTGATGAGCCATCTTGCACAGACTAATGCCGATCATGGTATCAAATTATTGGAGCCGCACCGTGAAGTGCGTCGTGCCGGTTTCATTTTGATTACCTCGGATAAAGGTTTGTGCGGTGGCTTGAACGCAAACGTACTGAAAAAGTTTTTGGCGCAAGTTCAAGAGTATCAGGAACAAGGTATCGAAGTCGAAGTCGTGTGCCTGGGTAGTAAAGGTTTGGCTGCATGCCAAAGCATCGGTTTGAATGTTATTGCCAGTGCAACCAATTTGGGTGATACCCCAAAAATGGAAGCGTTGCTTGGCCCTCTGACCGAAATCTTCCAACGTTATGAGAAGCATGAATTAGACCGTATCCATATGGTTTACTCACGTTTCGTCAATACAATGCGCCAAGAGCCGCGTATGGAAGTTTTGCTGCCTATCGGTGAAAACGTTATTGACGACGGAACAGGTCATTCTTCATTTACTTGGGAATACCTCTACGAGCCGAGTCCTATCGCCGTATTGGAATATTTGGTTCGCCGCTATTTAGAGTCTGTGGTTTATCAGGCATTGAGCGACAACATGGCATCTGAACAAGCCGCGCGTATGGTAGCGATGAAAGCCGCAACCGACAACGCAGGCAATGCCATCAAAGAATTGCGCTTGGTGTACAACAAATCGCGTCAAGCCGCGATTACCACAGAATTGTCAGAAATTGTAGCAGGTGCAGCGGCAGTTTAATGTCGTCTGAAGCCTGAACAGGAAATTAGGATACGATAATGAGCCAAGGCAAAATCGTACAAGTTATTGGTGCGGTGGTTGACGTGGAATTTCCACGCGACGCTATCCCGCATGTTTACGATGCCCTGAAATTGGACGAGAACGGTCTGACTCTGGAAGTTCAACAGCTTCTGGGTGATGGCGTTGTCCGTACTATTGCAATGGGTAGTTCAGACGGCCTGAAACGCGGTATGTCTGTAAGCAATACTGGTGCGCCAATCACTGTGCCGGTAGGTAAAGGTACATTGGGTCGTATTGTCGATGTATTGGGTACGCCTGTTGATGAAGCAGGTCCGATCGATACCGACAAGAGCCGTGCCATTCACCAAACTGCTCCGAAATTCGACGAGTTGTCTTCAACTACCGAATTGCTGGAAACCGGTATTAAAGTGATCGATTTGCTGTGTCCGTTTGCTAAGGGCGGTAAAGTAGGTCTGTTCGGTGGTGCCGGTGTGGGCAAAACCGTGAACATGATGGAATTGATCAACAACATCGCCAAAGCGCACAGCGGTCTGTCCGTGTTCGCAGGTGTGGGTGAACGTACCCGTGAAGGTAACGACTTCTACCACGAGATGAAAGATTCCAACGTATTGGATAAAGTAGCCATGGTGTATGGCCAAATGAACGAACCTCCAGGCAACCGTCTGCGCGTTGCTTTGACTGGTTTGACTATGGCCGAATACTTTCGTGACGAAAAAGACGAAAACGGTAAAGGTCGCGACGTATTGTTCTTCGTTGACAACATCTACCGTTACACTCTGGCCGGTACCGAAGTATCTGCACTGTTGGGCCGTATGCCTTCTGCAGTGGGTTACCAACCGACATTGGCTGAAGAAATGGGTCGTTTGCAAGAGCGTATTACCTCTACCCAAACTGGTTCCATTACTTCCATCCAAGCCGTATATGTACCTGCGGATGACTTGACTGACCCGTCTCCAGCGACAACTTTCGCCCACTTGGACGCCACCGTCGTATTGAGCCGTGATATTGCATCTTTGGGTATTTACCCAGCAGTTGACCCGCTTGACTCTACTTCGCGCCAATTGGATCCGATGGTATTGGGTCAAGAGCACTACGACGTAGCGCGCGGTGTACAGTCTACTCTGCAAAAATACAAAGAATTGCGCGACATTATTGCCATTCTGGGTATGGACGAATTGTCTGACGAAGACAAACTGACTGTGATGCGTGCCCGTAAAATTCAACGCTTCCTGTCTCAACCGTTCCACGTTGCCGAAGTATTTACCGGTTCTCCAGGCAAATACGTTTCATTGCGTGACACCATCGCCGGCTTTAAAGCCATCTTGAACGGCGAATACGACCATCTGCCTGAACAAGCGTTCTATATGGTAGGCGGCATCGAAGAAGCGGCTGAGAAAGCGAAAACCTTAAACTAAGGAGGCCGGCATGAGCACCATGCAAGTTGAAGTGGTTAGTAGCGAGCAAAACATCTATTCGGGCGAGGCCAGCTTTGTGGTGGTTCCGACCGTTCAAGGTGAGCTTGGTATTTATCCACGACACGAGCCGATTATGAGTTTGATACGCCCCGGCACATTGCGTTTGACTGTTCCGGGTGAAGCTGAAGAAGTGCTGGTTGCCGTTTCTGGCGGTGTTTTAGAAGTACAGCCTGATAAGATTACCGTATTGGCAGACGTTGCCGTCCGCAGTACCGAAATGGATCAGGCGCGTGCTGAAGCAGCTAAAAAAGCAGCCGAGGCAGGTGTTTCTGCAGCCAAAGATGATAAATCTCTGGCCGAAGCGCACAAAGCATTGGCAGCAGCCATTGCCCAGCTGAAAACTTTGGACTACCTTCGTTCGCAAAAAAACAAGTAATGTGGGTTCATCAAGAAAAAGCACAACGAAATGTTGTGCTTTTTTATTTGCCTGAAGATAAGCGGCTTGATATTGAAATATCGATAGATGAGTAGATGATAAGTTTGAAATCGAAACGCTAGAACCGGCTTTTATGACTAAATTGTTGGTGGATCATTATTGAAGTAGTTAGCCTTGTGATTCACATTTAAAATAGCCCACTCAATCTTTTTTAACCACAAAAAGCAGGTTGGATAATTCCTAATTTATTGCAACTGCAATAGATCTGAATTGGTGAGTATTGAAAATATTAGAATTTGTGGAAGTTTTTGTATAAACAAAAGGCCGAGACCTTTGCAAAATTCCCCCCCCTCCCCCGACAGCCGAAATCCAAACACAAGTTTTCGACTGTTTTTGTTTCAAATATCCACTGACTCTCCTCAAATACCCTCCTAATCCTCCCCGGACACCTGATAATCAGGCATCCAGCCGCCTTTTAGGCAGCAACAGGCGCACTTAGCCTGTTGGCGGCTTTCAACAGGTTCAAACACATCGCCTTCAGATGGCTTTGCGCACTTACTTTAATCAGCCCGAAATAGGCTGCCCGGGCGTAGCGGAATTTACGATGCAGTGTACCGAAGCTTTGTTCGACCACATAACGGGTCTTCGACAAATATCGGTTGCGTTTGGTTTGCGCTTCCGACAGCTGATGTTTGCGGTGGGCTTTGCGCATAATACCGTCCAGCAACTGATGCTCTTCCAGATGTTGCCGGTTTTCCTTGCTATCGTAGCCTTTGTCGGCATAGATGGTCGTACCTTCGGCTATCCCTTCCAGCAAAGGCGACAGGTGTTTGCACTCATGGGTATTGGCGGGGGTAATGTGCAGTTTCTCGATATAGCCTTCCGCATCGGTACGGGTATGTTGTTTGTAACCGAGTTTGTAGAGGCCGTTTTTCTTTATCCAACGGGCATCGCTGTCTTTACTCGGTGTGGTTTGGCCGCTGACTTGTCCTTCTTCATCGACTTCTATGGCCTGGCGCTGTTTGCTGCCGGCGGTCTGAATAATGGTGGCGTCAATGATGGCGGCGGATGCTTTCTCTACTTTTAGGCCTTTTTCGGTCAATTGTCGGTTGATCAGTTCCAGCAATTCGGACAGGGTGTCGTCTTGCACCAGCCAGTTGCGGTAGCGGCATAAGGTGCTGTAATCGGGAATGCTCAGTTCGTCAAAACGGCAAAACAGGTTGAAATCGATGCGGGTGATGAGGCTGTGTTCGAGTTCGGGATCGGAGAGGCTGTGCCATTGTCCGAGCAGGACGGCTTTGAACATGGACAACAGGGGATAGGCAGGACGGCCGCGGTGGTCTCGGAGGTAACGGGTTTTTTGACGATTCAGGTATTGTTCGATCGGTTGCCAATCAATCACCTGATCCAACTTCAATAGTGGGAAACGGTCGATGTGTTTGGCGATCATGGCTTGGGCGGTTTGCTGGAAGAAGGTGCTCATGAGAAATCCCCTAAATGTCTTGATGGGAATTTAGGAGATTTGGGGGAATTTTGCAAAGGTCTCAGGCCGTCTGAAAACCTGTTTCAGACGGCCTTTAAACCATTATGACGGCATTCGTTTATGATTGGTCGATGGTTTTATCCAGTCCTTGGGTCAGGCCGTTGATGTTGCCACCATTCAGTCCTAACTCTTTCAAGAGACCGTCAACCAACGGGGCTTGGCTGCGGTAGCGCAGGGCACTGTTGACCATTTGATCTGCAAGGCTGGCTTGTGTGGTTTGGCCGTCTGAAACACCTTCCGCACCGTTTGCACCACCGGCAAAGCCACCCAGACCATTGACCTGCAAAATCTTGATGTCTTCGATTTTTTCCATTGGGCGGACGGATTCGCGGATGATGTCCGGCAGGTGTTTTAAGAGGGCAAGGCGGACTTGCATTTCAACCTGTTCAACGCTCAGGACGTTGGCAGCTTCGTTCACAGCGCGGGTACCTTCGGCGTCAACCTTGTATTGTTGCTCTTGCGCTTGCGCCAACAGAATCTTGGCATCGGCTTCACCTTTGGCTTGAAGGCGTTGTTTCTCGGCTTCGGCTTCGGCGGCGATACGCACGGCTTCAGCGCGGTCTTGTGCAGCTTGTTTTTCAGCTTCAGCGGCAACAGTGAGCGAAATCGCATCTTTTTGCGCAGCTTCTTCGGCGGCAATCAATTCAACCGCTTTGGCACGCTCGGCGCGTTCGGTTTCGCGTACGGTAATCACGCTCTCTTCTTCGCGAACGGCGGCGGCGCGGGCTTTGTCTGCTTCGGCTTTGGCTTCGGATTCGGCACGCGATTTTTCGGCAACGGCGATGGCGCGGTCTTGCTCGGCCAATTCGATGGCTTTGCGGCGTTCAACCTCTGCCTGCTCAACGGCTTGTGCTTTTCTAATGTCTTCGTTTTTAATGTCGCGTTCGGCGGCGATGCGTTTCAAATCCACTTCGCGTTCAGCGGCAATTTTGGCTTCTTCCGCTTCACGTTTTTTCTGGGCTTCTTGTTCGGCGATGCTGGCTTCTTGTTCAGCACGGCGTACCGAGATTTCGCGCTCTTGTTCGAGTTTGGCGTATTCTTCTTCGCGTGAGATTTTCAGGCGTTGTTGTTCGGCTTCGAGGTTTTTGGTTTTGATTGCCAAGTCGGTGTCTTGTTCGATTTCGTTACGTTTTTTGCGGCGGCCTTCGATGGTTTCGGTCAGTTTGGTCAAACCTTCCGCGTCAAAGGCATTTTGCGGGTTGAAGAACTCAAAGCTGGTTTGGTCTAGGCCTGTCAGGGAAACGGTTTCGAGTTCGAGACCGTTTTTAAACAAGTCTTCGCTCACGACTTGCTGTACTTTCTGAACGAAATCAACACGTTTTTCATGCAGCTCTTCCATCGCCATTTCGGCGGCAACGGCGCGCAGGGCATCAACGAATTTACCTTCGACGAGGTCTTTCAACTCATCGGGAGACATGGTTTTCATACCCAGCGTTTGTGCAGCGGTCGCAATGCTCTCGGCGCTGGGTTTAACGCGGACGTAAAATTCCGCCATCACGTCAACGCGCATACGGTCGCGGGTGATCAGCGCTTGTTGGGCAGCGCGGCGCACTTCAAGGCGCAGTGTATTCATGTTGACGGGGATAATTTCGTGCAATACGGGCAGCACCATCGCACCGCCGTTCATAATGACTTTTTCGCCACCAAAACCGGTGCGGACAAATGAGACTTCTTTGCTGGCACGGCGATACAGACGGGTCAGGATGAGGCCGAGTACAAACAGCGCGACGAGTATGACGCCGGCGATAGTGCCGATGGAGACCAAATTCATGGTTTTTCCTTTCTTCTTGTTAATATGCCTTTGGGGGCGGTGGATTCAGAAGGCTTTGAGAGAAAGAGGCCGTCTGAAAGGGTTAAAAATATGGGTTGAAATAATAGGGGGGCTAATTGTTATTTCAAATTTCTAGATAGTGAGGATAGGGCGGTAAAGTATCTATTTTTCCCGTATCGATAAATCAGCGGTTTCAGACGGCCTTAATCTACCAAGCTGCCGCTCGGATTCAAAATCGCCTTAAATGTATTTCCGTTCAACGACACCAGCAATACCGCATCTCCTTGTTTTAATACATCTTCAGAGTCAGGCTCTGCCATCACATAATGCTGTTGGCCGTAAGCATCTTTCACGCGCACTTGCGCCGCATTGCCTACCCGAGCTTCGCCCAATACCACCGTGCCGACGCGGCCGATTAAACTTTCCTGCAAAACGGCAGTGGTTTCATCTTTCGGCATAATTTTGTACAAACCACTAGCCGTCACGCGCACCAAGGGTAGGGAAATAAACCAAACGATGACTGCAGCCAGCGTGCCATTCAGATAACTGCCGAATACAGTGGCAAAGGCCGTCTGAAACAGATAACCCGTCAATCCGTATACAGCAAGGAACACCACCATCAACATCAATACCGGGATACGTCCGACATACAGCCAGCTCAGGAAACGCACGAATATGCCTGCATCCGCCACATCCAATCCGACCTCGGCGTGCGCGGTTTCGGTCAGACTGTCGGGCAACAGGTTGTCCAACCAGTCGCTGATACCGCCTGCCAGCATGGAAATGACTTCCAACACACCGAGCAAAACCATCAGCGCAATGGCAATGCCGAAGATTTCAGTTTCGGGGGCGTTGATTAAATTCCACATATTGCATTTCCTTATTCTTTTTAATTTTCAGACGGCATATATTTTATTTTAAAGTTAAGCCGATTGGATATGGATATTTTTATTAATTTGTCGTAACTGACAGGATTTTTCCCAATCCGTCATCTTTTTGTTATTGAGGCGTGTATGGTTCTCTTTTTTCAGACGGCCCCGTGAAGATAGAGGCCGTCTGAAACTGCAATTTTCTCAATATGGCTTATGATTTCGCTTTCAATGCTGCCAATCTTTCGGCAATGCGGTTGTTGCGGCTTAAGTCTTCCAGTTCTTTCAGCTTGGCCAACTGCGCCGCATCGGTGCTGCTGTGTACCGAGTTTTGGCGACCCATCACACGGTCGAAGGCATTGCCGCTTTTTTCGGCATCACGGGCAATGCGGTTGAGATCGCTGCCGTTGCTGCCGGCTGTTTTGCCTGTGCCCATGCTTTGCTGTGCGGCACGCCAGTCTTGCAACTGCTGCTGCATCTCGCGTTTTTTCGCCTGCAGGGCGGCGATAAAGCCTTCGAGCTCTTTTTCTTGTGCAGCACAATCGGCAATGGTGTTTTCCAAGATGGGCAGACGCGCTTCGATGTCCATCTGTTCGGCGATACCCGCTTCGGCAAGATCATCGCGACCGGCATCTACGGCGGCTTGCAGATTGGCATCGATGGCTTCGTGGCGGTTGCTTTCGTCGGCCATTTTCTTGGCGGCAAGATGTTTCTGCGCCAACACTTTGCCTAACTCAGCACGCACTTCATCTACTGCCCGCTCGATTTCGCGGATGCTTTCGTTCATTACCGCTTCAGGCGCGAGGTTTTCCGCTGCATCAATCAGGGCATGAAAACCGCCGCTTACCAGACGGCCTACTCGGCGGGATAGGGTTTCGCTCATTTGGATTTTCCTTTCACTAAAATGTGTTTGTTTCATTTGGTATGGCGGCAGTCTTAAACTTCATTTGCCTGCTGCACAATCTTCGCCAGTTTCAAAGTGTTTTCAAGCTGTTGCAATACGCTGTCGTCGTATGCCGCGCCTTTTCCGGTTACGGCGAGTTGCAGGATGCTGTCGGTGAGGCGGACGATGCGCCACATCAGTTCGCGCTCGTATTTTTTCAAATCGTCGAGGTCAGCTTCTTCGGGCAGGTCGGCGGCGAGTGTTGCGCCCAAGTCGGGCAGTTGTTCAAACAAGCGTGCCACGATATGCGAATGCACTCCGGCCTGTTTTTCAGCGTGCAAGATTTCGTGTTTTGCCGCTTGGAAAAATTGCTCCTGCGCCGTCAGTGCAGAGCCGTAATCGCGTGTCTGCGTATGCGCCAAGCGCGCCAGCTTGAGCAATTCGCGGATTTTTTCAGACGGCGTATTCGCACCTTCGATTTTTAGTTCGGCAATAAAATCAGCATCTTCCTGAGTGATGCGCACACTAATTGGGATACGGTTCGTTGCATTCATATTCGTTTGATTTGGTTTGTATTCATTTGAATACAAATATACAAGATGGGATTCTGAGGCGCAATACCTGAAACCGTATATTTATGTAAACATCAGGCCGTCTGAAACTTGATTTTCGGTTTTCAGACGGCCTTTTCCTTTATAATCCGTACATTATTTTCATACACACAGCAGGTTCCCCATGTCCAACAAACCCACACTCCTTCTCGTTGACGGCTCTTCTTATCTTTATCGCGCCTATCATGCTATGGGGCAGAATTTGTCTGCGCCCGACGGTGCGCCGACTGGGGCGATGTATGGCGTGTTGAACATGCTGCGCCGACTGCGGGCGGATTATGTGCACGACTATTGCGCGGTGGTGTTTGACGCGAAGGGTAAGAATTTCCGCCACGAGATGTTTCCCGACTATAAGGCGACGCGTCCGCCGATGCCGGACGATTTGCGCCCGCAGGCGGAAGCCTTGCCGGATTTGGTGCGCCTGATGGGCTGGCCGGTATTGGTGATTCCGCAGGTGGAAGCGGACGACGTTATCGGCACGTTGGCGGCGATGGCCAGTGAAGCAGGGTGGAACGTGGTGGTGTCCACCGGCGATAAGGACATGGCTCAGTTGGTGAACGAACGCGTGACGCTGGTGAACACGATGAGTGGCGAGACGCTGGATATTGAAGGCGTGAAGGAAAAATTCGGCGTGCGCCCCGACCAAATCCGCGATTATCTCGCGCTGATGGGCGACAAGGTGGACAACGTGCCGGGTGTGGAAAAATGCGGCCCGAAAACCGCGGTGAAGTGGCTGGAAGCCTACGGCTCGCTGGCCGGCGTGATGGAACACGCTGGCGAAGTCAAAGGCAAGGTCGGCGAAAACTTGCAAGCCGCTTTGGAACAACTGCCGCTGTCGTATGATTTGGTCACGATTAAAACCGATGTGGACTTGCACACCGAGCTTTCAGACGGCCTTGAAAGCCTGCGCCGTACTACGCCTAAATGGGCGCAGCTGGTTGTCGATTTCAAACGCTGGGGCTTCCGCACTTGGCTGAAAGAGGCGGAAAGCCGTATGCACGAAGCGCAAAACACTGATTTGTTCGGCAGCGAGCATATCGGCGAACAGGCCGCATTGGTGATGGAAACACAGCCTGAAAAACAACCCGAACTCGCCCCAGCCCCTGAAAAACTGGATTATCAAGCTATTACCACCGAAGCGCAGTTTGCCGCTTTGTTGGACAAACTGGAGCAGGCGGACACAATCGGCATCGATACGGAAACCACGTCATTAGACGCGATGAACGCCGCGCTGGTCGGTATCAGCATTGCGTTCCAAACAGGTGAAGCGGTTTACATCCCCGTAGGACACAGCCTGACTGCCGCGCCAGAACAGCTCGATTTACAAGACGTATTAGGCCGTCTGAAATCACATTTGGAAAATCCCGCCCTGAAAAAAATCGGGCAAAACCTCAAATACGACCAACACGTTTTCGCCAACTACGACATCGCCCTGAACGGCATTGCCGGCGATTCCATGCTCGCTTCCTACATTATCGAGAGCCATCTGGGACACGGCTTGGACGAGTTGTCCGAACGCTGGCTCGGATTGGAAACCATTACCTACGAATCATTGTGCGGTAAAGGCGCGAAGCAAATTAGTTTTGCCGACGTCGCCATCGGGCAAGCGACCGAATACGCCGCCCAAGACGCCGATTTCGCCTTGCGCCTCGAAGCGCACCTGCGCGCGCAGATGGACGTCAAACAGCTTGAAATGTATGAAAAAATGGAGCTGCCCGTCGCGCAGGTATTGTTTGAAATGGAACGCAACGGCGTGCAAATCGATCGCACCGAACTCGCCCGCCAAAGCGCGGAACTCGGCGCCGAACTGATGAAGCTCGAACAAGAAGCCTACGCCGCCGCAGGCCAGCCGTTCAACCTCAACTCGCCCAAACAGCTGCAAGAAATCCTGTTCGACAAAATGGGCATCCCCACCAAAGGCCTGAAAAAAACCGCCAAAGGCGGCATTTCCACCAACGAAGCCGTGCTCGAACAGCTCGCGCCCGACTACCCCCTGCCCAAAATCATCCTGCAAAACCGCAGCCTGGCGAAACTGAAATCCACCTACACCGACAAACTGCCCGAAATGATTTCGCCCAAAGATGGCCGCGTGCATACCACCTATGCCCAAGCCGTCGCCATTACCGGCCGCCTTGCCAGCAACAACCCCAACCTGCAAAACATCCCCATCCGCACCGCCGAAGGCCGCCGCGTGCGCCGCGCCTTTACCGCACCGCAAGGCAGCGTCATCGTTTCCGCCGACTATTCCCAAATCGAGCTGCGCATCATGGCGCACCTCTCCGGCGACAAAACCCTGATTACCGCGTTCCAAAACGGCGAAGACGTACACCGCCGCACCGCCGCCGAAGTATTCGGCATCGCTCCCGAAAACGTCTCGTCCGAACAACGCCGCTACGCCAAAACCATCAACTTCGGCCTCATTTACGGCATGGGCCAATACGGCCTCGCCAAATCGCTGGGCATAGACAACCTGTCCGCCAAAAACTTTATCGACCGCTACTTCGCCCGCTATCCCGGCGTCGCCGAATACATGCAGCGCACCAAAGAACAAGCCGCCGCGCAAGGCTTTGTCGAAACCCTGTTCGGCCGCCGTCTCTACCTGCCCGACATCCACAACAAAAACGCCAACGCCCGCACCGGAGCCGAACGTGCCGCCATCAACGCCCCCATGCAAGGCACCGCGTCCGACCTCATCAAACGCGCCATGATAGACGTGTCTCGTTGGCTTTCAGACGACCTCTTGCAAAGCAAACTGATTATGCAGGTGCATGACGAACTGGTGCTGGAAGTCCCTGAAGCCGAACTGGATTTAGTGAAAGAAAAACTGCCGCAGATTATGGCGAAAGTGGATGAAGGAATGTTGAAAGTGCCACTGGTGGCAGAAGTAGGCGTGGGGATAAATTGGGAAGAGGCGCATTGAGGAAATGGGTATGTATTTTAATCGCTATGTGTTTGATTGTTATCTGCAAACTGATTCAGCAAGAGAAACTAAAAACTTCTTTGAAAATTTATCTGTATGGGTAAAAGAAGAAAAATGGAAGGAAATATACTCTTACTTATTTAAGCAAGGATATACACAGGAAAGCGAAGGTTATTGGATAGAAACTTTTGTCTTTATACAAGACCTATTAGCAAATTTTTCAGATTGGGAGAGTGCTGAGAATATCGAGCAGGCAATTGAAGAGTTTGAAGGATTTGTTGATTCTTTTCTTGCTGAAAGTGATAAAAAGGAATGTAGGGACAAATTGGCATGGTTAGATGGAATTTCATTGTTTTTGTATCTAAAAGACCCTGAACATTATATTCCGTATTTTTTTACTAACCGGTTTTTCTTGTTGGAAAGAGTTTTCCAGTCATTTGATATACCTTTTCCAATGCCGCCAAGTAAACAGAAATACCATGATCGTTTCCTTTACTATGGAAATTTATGCCGAGAGATATACGAATTTCGGAAAAAATATTCATTAGACTATATAGAATTAAATTGTTTTCTATATGATTTTTCGTTAAAAACCCTACCTGACTTTATCAATACCGATGAATTGCCTGATGCAATCAATATTTATATCAGCGGAGGAACCAAAGAGGATACAGATCTATTAAGGAGTAATGGAGAAAAATATCAAACTTTTTGGCAGGGAAATCCGCAAACGAAAATAGGGGATATTATTTTATTGTATAGTTTGTCCCCGTATAGTGGATTGACGGCTATCTTCCGCGCAGTATCTCCTACCTACTATGATCCATTTAGTTACTATCCTGAACGAGTTTGGGTAGGCTTTCCCATAGTCATTCCGACGATTCATTTATCTGAATTGAAAAGTAACCCAGTTTGGAAAGAAAAAGGTTTGGTTAAAGCCAATATGCAAGGAGTGAATGGAAGGGAATGTACATCAGATGAATACAATGCAATCATAGAGATATTGAAATCTAAAAACTTTGATGTTTCTATACTGCCAAAATTACCGTTTTTAGATGAGCCCGATTTTAGAAATTTAAGTAATGAGCGGGATGTAGAAATTACTTTACTTGAACCGTTGTTGAAACAATTAGGGTTTGATGAAAATGATTGGCTAAGGCAGATGACTTTAAGAATGGGGCGTAATGATCGTGTTTTTCCTGATTATGCCCTATTTGCAAATGATCGACGTGGAGAAGAGAGCGCCCGATTTATTTGGGAAGCCAAATATCGTATTGCTAATGAAAGACAGTTAAAAGATGCCTTCCTGCAGGCAAAGTCTTATGCTTTGCGTTTGGGGTGTGATGGCTTTGGCTTGGTTGCGCTTGAAGGGGTATGGATTTCAACTCGGCAAGATGACTTTAAGTGGGAGCGATTGAAAAAGTTTTCTTGGAGTGAATTGAAACAAAAAGAAAATTTTTCAAGATTGACAGGATTGGCAGATAAACGTGTATTGATTAAATAGTTGTAGGTTGAATTCAAAACATATCCGAGGTCGTCTGAAAACCTTTCAAGGTTTTTAGACGATGTTGTATTCGGCATTATTAGATTTTAAGAATTTGATTTAATGGCAACCCCATTTTAATGAGTGTAATTAAAAAATAGTTATGGTATCGAAAATAAAAAATGAATAAGACTGGGAATATAAGATGAAATTGTTACTCGCTTGTTTTTTAATAGCTGTTGTTATTGTTTTTTTCAAACTTATGCGACGGAGTGTAGGTAAAAGAACTGCGCCTGATTCTATTCAAGCTATTACTCAGTTGGCAGAAGAAGGAAATGTCCAGGCTCAATATGAATTAGCTGGGTTATATTGTAATAAAGAGCCTAAAGATTATCGAAAGGCAGTGCATTGGTATATGAAGGCAGCAGAGCAGGGATATCTTGATGCGCAATGCCTTTTGATAATGGAGTATTCGAGGTTTTTGACCAATCGGGATTATGAGCAGTTGAAACAGTGGCTGCATGCAAAGGCAGAGAATGGAGATGGGAGAACTAAATTTTCTTTGGGAAAGCTGTATTTGGAGCTGTCAGATTATGAACAGGCATTGTATTGGTATCGTCTTGCCAGTAGCCAGGGATATGGCCCTGCTGATTGCCAAATAGGAACAATGTACGAGTATGGAATAGGTGTTCCTCAAGACTATAAACAGGCAGAAGAATGGTTTATTAAAGGTGGGCCATATGGGGAGCCTCGATGGCACTTGTTTATGATGTATTCTCGTATGGCAAGTGAAGGAGATATAGAGGCTCAATACAAATTGGGTTTGCAGTATCGATACGGTGGAAGTGTAGATCGAAGTGATTCTTCTTTTGGTATTGATTATAAGCAGGCACTGTCTTTGTTTCGTAAATTGGCGGAACAAGGGCATGCCGATGCTCAGTTTCAATTGGCTCAGATGTACAATTGGGGAGAAGGGATAACGCAAAATGATGTGTTGGCGATTTATTGGTATCGTAAAGCGGCAGAGCAGGGGGTTGCATCGGCTCAGTTTTGCTTGGGTACTAAGTATAAACTTGGCCAAGGTTTTCAACAGGATGACACGCTGGCTCAGGAATGGTTTGAGAAGGCTTATAGTAACGGATATCCTCGTGAGGAGTCTTAAGTTTCAATAAATAGTTGCTCAATTAACCTGACAATATTATTAGGCCGTCTGAAAATCCCTAAATATTTTCAGACGGCCTTTTTCTATTTTTTCCATTTCCTGTATTATTCATATTGATTTAAACACTCTTTCTTGAAAGGTCAAAAATAATGTCGCTCACTTTAAAATCTGTTCTGACCGCCGGTTTGCTCCTTCTTGGATTTCAAGCCGCTGCCCAAGATATTCCGCAAGCGTTTCAAGGCAAATGGGCCGGGCATTATGAAGGGAAGGTATCGCCCAAACATATAAGGGCTTTATGTGCCATGGGTTATGATGAAAACGCTGCTATGGATAATGTCGATGTGTCGGAAGATAGCGGCTTTTATATTGAAATAGGTAAAAAATCAATTGAATTAAACGGTTGGGAATGGGGTGCGAAATATACGAAACTGAATTATCGAATTTACTCACCCGATAAAATTGCAGGTACGGCACGTGTTCGGGAAGAGGAGCCGGAGCAAGGTACGCAGATTTATAACGATAATTTTGAGTTTTCTTTAAACCGAGGCGTACTGACGCAAAGATTCCGTGATTTTTCAACGGACGGCTCAGGCAAAAAAGTTTGGCGGACGCGTACGCTGATGCGTTGCAAATAATATTCGGTAAATCATTGCTTATCTGTTGATGTATTCATGATACATAAAGAAAACATGCTTAAGGCCGTCTGAAAATCCCTAAACATTTTCAGACGGCCTTTTTCTATGCCGATTTTCTATCTTCTATTTGCCGTATGCTTTTATTCTCGGCCTTTTGTCTCTTTTTTTCATCAATAATGTTGCCGGTGTTACAATCGGCATATTCTTATTGTTATCAAACAGGTGTTTTATGCAGTTTTTTGGCCTGCTTATTCCTATTATGATCGGCTATTTTCTTGATGAGATGGCCACGGGCGTGATTATTGGGTCGTTGTTTTGGCTGGTTGCTTGGTCGATTGCCAAACAGCGTCAAGAAGAGCGTTTGGCTGAATCTGCTACGGCAGGCGACAGGATGCAGAAGCTGGAGCAGGAAATCGAGCTGCTGAAACGGCGTTTGTCGGTGTTGGAGCATGAGGCTGTCCGTGATGAGGCGAAGGTGGGGCAGGGGCTTGAGGCTCGGGCTGTTGCTGATGTTCAGACGGCCTCCGAGCCACTTCAGGTTCGGGTTGAGCCTGAGGCGGAAGCTGCGCCTGTTAAGCAGAAGATTGAAGAGGCGTTTGCTCCTTCTTTTTCTATACCTATTAATCCTGTTTCTGCCAAGGCTGCTGCTTCGTCTGAGCCTGTTGTGGAAGAAGTTGTCGAGGCGGTTGCTCCGGTTGTTGCTGAACAAGCAGGGCTGCCTAAGGAAGAGGTTGTTGTTGCTTCGATGCCGTCTGAAAGTGAAGAAGCGCCATCGCGTCAATTCGTTATCCATAAAGATAAGGTGGAAGGCGGAGAGTATAAGTTTTCCGACAATCCGATTGTTGCTTGGTTCTTGCGCGGCAATCCGTTGTTGAAAACCGGTATTGTGGTGTTATTCCTCGGTTTGGCATTTTTGCTGCGCTATGCCTCCGAGCGGGTTCATGTGCCGGTGGAGCTGCGTTATCTGACGGTGGCAGGCGCGGGTTTGGCGGCGGTAGTCGGCGGTTGGAAACTGCAAAGCCGTAAGCGTGAGTATGGTTTGGTGTTGCAGGGTTTCGGCGTGGCGGTGATGTATTTGACGGCGTTGGCGGCGTTGAAACTGCATCCGCTGCTGCCTGTGTCGGTCGTGTTCGGGCTGATGGTGGCGATGGTTGTGCTGATGGCGTGGCTGGCGGTAAGGCAGAATGCGCAGATTATGGCGCAGGTTGCTTTAATCGGCGGTATGGCCGCGCCTTTGCTGACTTCAGACGGCAGCGGCAATTATTTGGTGCTGTTTTCTTATCTTGCCCTGCTCAATGCCGGTGTGGCCGCAATTGCGTGGTTTAAGGCATGGCGTCCGCTGAACCTGACGGGTTTTGCCGCTACTTTTGCGATTGCCGCGCTGTGGGGCATGCGAAGTTATACGCCGCAACATTTCGCCACTACCGAGCCTTTCTTGATTTACCACTGGCTGCTCTATACCTTTATCGCTTATCTGTTTGCACGCCGTAAGCTGACGGAAAACAGCGAAGACAGCGTTACGCCGATTGCCGACAATGCGACTTTGGAGGAGATTGGCAACAGCATTTATACACACGGCCTGCGTGTGCATGTCCTCGACCATACTTTATTGTTTGGCACGATGGCGGCGGCGTTCGGCCTGCAATACCGCATGGTGGAGCATTGGCCGTCTGCGGATGCGCTTTCCGCATTGGGTTTTGCCGCTGTTTACGGACTGGCCGCGCTGCTGCTGAAACGTCATCAGGGTTTGTATATTTTGCGTCAGGCGTTTTTTGCGTTGGCGGTGTTGTTCCTCACGATTGCTGTTCCGCTTTATTTTGAACCGAGCAATACGGTTATCTTGTGGAGTGCCGAATCCGCATTGGTTTATTTCTTCGGTTTGCGCCAACAGCGTCCGCATATCCGTTTGGGTGCGCTGATGGTTTATCTCTTGGCGGCACTGATTCAGCTGGGCAATTATCAGAACTTCGGCACGGATACCGTTCTGGAAGGGCAGTGGTTTACGACGGTTGTGGTGTTGCTTGGCGGAGCGGCGATTTATTTATTGTGGAATTTCTTGCGGCGCGAAGGTTCGGCGCAATGGGAAAAATCCGTTCAGACGGCCGTGTTATCTGCCGCCTTGCTGTACATTTCTATTTTGCCTTTGCTTTTCTTGGCCGACCAAGGCAGCATTGTCGCTCTTTCTGCTTTGGCGGCGGCGTGCGCATTCTGCCGACGCAAACACGAGCCGAATGTATTTATCACATTTGCCTTGGGCAATGTATTGTTCGCCCTGTTGCTGCAAGCCGGTATTATTTATGAATCCCAAGGCTTCCTGAGCCATCTGTACCTTATTGCCGCCACGCCTTTGCTTTTTGCGGCTGCCTACGCGCTGCAATATCCGCGCGTGCCGGTTGCAAGCGAAAAGCCGGAAGGAAACGAGGTTTACTTTGCGCAGGTTTCAGGCTGGATTATCCTGCTTACTGCGTTGGCGACAGGCAGCTACGCCCTTTATATGCAATGGACAGGCGAGGAAACCCTGTTTATCGAGTTGTGGATGTGGCCGATATTTGCCAGCTTACTGCTGTTTGCCAAACGTTTGAAATGGGAAGAGTTGCTGCAGGCAAACTTGGCATTCCTGCCCGTGTTTGCCATGCATTTTGTCTTCTACCATACCGAACACGCATGGACAGCCGCCGCAGCCTTGCCGCTTGTGGCCGCCACCGTGTTGAACTTCATTATTTTGAACAACTATCCGCGCCATGATCTGATTTGGTTGCACAAACTCAATATCACGATACTCGGCGTACTTTGGACGCTTTGGACGGCGCTGTATGTCGGCGAGCGTTTTTACGGCGTTTGGGCGCAGCTTTCATGGCTTGTCGTGCCGTTGGCGATGTGGATTGTTTTCCATACGCAGCGCCAATGCGAATTTTTCAAACGGCATCAAGCCATTTATCAGCATTTTGCTATGCCGTTGTGCGCCCTTGCCGCTGCCTGTTGGATGCTGTGGACCAACTTCTCCACTCCGTTCCAACCTTCGCCGTTGCCGTATATTCCCGTACTCAATCCGGTGGAACTCGCCAGCGCCGGTATACTTTGGTTTGCCCTGAAATCCCTGCCCGAAGCCTTGCCGCCCGACCTTCGCCGTACCACGGCAACCACTGTCTCAGCCTTGGCATTTATGCTGATCAGCGCAGGCGTGATGCGCGTATGGCATTTCTACGACGGCATCACTTGGCGTCTCGACATCATGCTGCAATCCTTCGGCCTGCAAGCCAGCCTGTCTGTTGTTTGGGCAGTAACCGCCATCATCTTGATGGTACTCGGCAACCGTCGCAAACAGCGTTCCTACTGGATGACAGGCGCGACGCTGATGGGCATCGTGGTCGTCAAACTCTTCCTAATCGAGCTTTCCAATAGCGGCGGTATCGAGCGCATTGCCTCCTTCATCATCGTCGGCTTGCTGCTGCTTCTGGTCGGTTGGTTTGCACCCGTTCCGCCCAAAGCAGAGAATGATGGCGAACCTAAAGCCTAATCATTAATCTTCAAAAGAAAAAGGCCGTCTGAAAAAGCAGCGTTATCTGTTTTCAGACGGCCTTTATTTTTTAGAAGGTACAATCTGCTTTGTTCTGGCATGTCTAATTGTATTGGGTTATGATGCCTTTTAATATGTAAATGGATAAGCCGTGGCCGTCTGAAAAAAGAAAACGGGTGCACCCCGAATATCCGCATACCACGCATGATGCGCCCGACAGACTAGCCATGGATGGACACATAAAGATAAAAACCGCTACCGGAGAAAATAGAAAATGCCTAACCGCAATGAGCTTCCCTTAATTTATTCTTGTTCCGGATGTTCCGATGTGGCGCAGCTGGCCAA
Source organism: Neisseria perflava (assembly GCF_002863305.2). Taxonomy (NCBI): domain Bacteria; kingdom Pseudomonadati; phylum Pseudomonadota; class Betaproteobacteria; order Neisseriales; family Neisseriaceae; genus Neisseria; species Neisseria perflava. The sequence goes on along the minus strand of NZ_CP136962.1, from coordinate 1,737,494 downwards.
CAACACAGCCGTGGCGCTAGACCATGCCGGAGAATTTGAAATGTCGTGCATTTCCGGCGTGGGCGGCAAAGTCGCGCCGTTGGTGCGCAAAGCGCAGTCCGGACGGCCGATGTTGGTTATTGACGGCTGTCATCTGCATTGCGCTAAATCGTGTTTGGAAAATGTGGGCGTTGAAATCCCGGAAGGGCATCATGTGAAACTATACGAACTGGGCTACAAAAAACGCTTTGGCAAAAGCTATGACGAGGCTACTGTAGAAGAAGTTTATCAATATGTTTTGACGAAGAAGGGCGATGTATTGAGCAGTTAACGACTTTTATTTGCCTGATTGTCCCCAGAATATCGGTTGAGAATCTAAACCATGGGACTGTAAGTTTTACATATACATGATTTGGAACATGAGACAATAAAAATTTTAGGCCGTCTGAAAACCTATTTAATTTTCAGACGGCCTTTATTTTTTAAAAGTTGTATAGAGTATATGATCTGCCATCTGTCTTATCTTAGCATGCTTCAAACGATTTCTTAAAGAAGAAATTTCTTGATTAAATTAACTAATTCATAGTATATTTTTACATAAATTAATATTGTTGACAAAATCGACAATGTTAATCAACATATTAAAAATTTCTTTAGTCATTATTATATGTATTTAAGATTGCAAGGAGAGTGTGGAGTCTGAAGTATGTTACCTGACACATTGAGTTTAGGGTGTTTGGGACAACTATTTCTCAGATACTTCGTGCAAACACTACCTGCATACAAAAATTTAAATTTAATCAAGAGGAAACAATCCATGGAACAATTATTTATTCCCGGCAGCATTATTGCCGATTATTTTTATCTCGGCCTTTTCTTGCTGGTTGCTGCGTCTTTAATTGCGGGTTACGTTGATGCTATTGCGGGCGGAGCCGGGCTGATTTTGATTCCCGCATTTTTGATGGTAGGTTTACCGCCGCAGGTCGCGTTGGCACAGGAAAAATTGGTGAGTACCATCGGTACGGTGGCTGCGATTAAAAACTTTATGAAGAGCAGTTCGATCGTATGGCATATTGTGCCGGTTGGTATTGTTGCGGCTTTAATTGGGGCATTTGTCGGTGCAAAAGTCATTTTGATTCTTCCGGTGGAAACCATCAATTACATTATTCTTGCGTTTTTGCCCATAGGCTTGCTGGCAACTTTGTTCAAAGGCGTTTTGCTGAAAAAAGAAGACGAGCGTGGCGAGATAAAAAAATCCGTTATCGCCGTATTTTTAACTTGTCTGATTGTTGGTTTTTATGATGGTTTTTTCGGACCGGGCACGGGCAGTATTTTCATCATTGCTTTGTTTGTCATTAACAAATTGTCGTTGTTGCAGGCTTCGGCTACTTCCAAGATTTTCAATTTTGCTTCTAATATCGGGGCATTTGTTGCTTTCTTGATAGCAGGGAAAATGGCGTTCCTAATCGGAATCCCGATGATTTTGGCAAATTTGTTGGGTAACCATTTTGGCAGCCTCCATGCTATCAATTCAAACGGGGAAGTTATTCGTAAGGTTTTGGTCGTAACGGTTTTGCTGATTATCGTTTCAATGGCATATAAGGCTTTTTCGGCTTAATAGGTAGATGTTAAAAGGTCGTCTGAAAAATGTTCAGACGGCCTTTATCATTCCAAGCATTCTAATTTCTACATCTCTTCCAATTTCGCAAACTTGGTATCCAGCTCTTTTACACCCTGTTTGCCGAAGTTGATGGTCAGTCGGGCGGATTCGCCTTTGTCCACGGCATCGATGATGACGCCGGTGCCGAATTTGGCGTGGCGGACGTTTTGGCCGATGCGGAAGCCTGCGTAGGTTTGCGGCTGTTTGAAGTCTTCAATGATTTTGTCTTTGAACGTGACGGTTTGGCGCGTGTTGCCGTAGCTGTCGTAGGCCGGTTTTTTGACCGACAGGTAGTGCAATACTTCGGGCGGGATTTCTTCGACGAAGCGAGAGACAATGCCGAATTGGGTTTGTCCGTGCAGCATGCGTTGTTGCGCCATGGTGATGTAGAGGCGTTTGCGGGCGCGGGTGATGGCGACGTACATAAGGCGGCGTTCTTCTTCGAGGCCGCCGCGTTCGGCAAGGCTCATTTCGCTGGGGAAGCGGCCTTCTTCCATGCCGGTGAGGAAGACGGCGTTGAATTCCAAGCCTTTGGAGGCGTGGACGGTCATCAGTTGGACGGCTTTTTCGCCTGCGCCTGCTTGGTTTTCGCCGGATTCGAGGGCGGCGTTGCTGAGGAAGGCGAGGATGGGGAAGGCGGGGTCGTCTGAAATGTTTTCAGGCAGGGTTTCAAAGTTGCTGTCTTCGGGTTTGAACTCGATGGCGGCGTTGACGAGTTCGTCGAGGTTGTCGAGGCGGTCTTGGTTGTCGCCTTTTTGGGTTTTGTAGTGTTCGGTCAGGCCGCTGTCTTTGAGGATGCCGACGATGATTTCGGACAGGGGCATTTGTCCGACTTGGTTGCGCAGGGCTTCAATGAGGCGGACGAAGGCGGCGATTTTGGCGGCTTTTGCGCCGGCATTGCAGGCTGCCTGCCAGAGGGTGATGCCTTGTTCATTTGAGGCCGTCTGAAGGTTTTCGACGGTGCGTGCGCCGATGCCGCGCGGTGGGAAGTTGATGACGCGCAAGAGGGCGTTGTCGTCGTCGGGATTGACAGCGAGGCGCAGGTAGGCGAGGGCGTGTTTGATTTCTTGGCGTTCGTAAAAGCGCAGGCCGCCGTAGATTTTGTAGGGGATGCCACTGCGGAACAGGCTTTGTTCGATAACGCGCGATTGGGCGTTGCTGCGGTAGAGGACGGCGATTTCGTCCAAATCCCAGCCTTCGCGTTCGAGGGCTTTGGTTTCGTCCACGATGAATTGGGCTTCTTCGAGGTCGGTAAAGGCGGAGTAGTAGCGGATTTTGTCGCCTGCTTCGGCGTCGGTGCGCAGGTTTTTGCCGAGGCGTTCGTCGTTGTTTTCGATAACGGCGTTGGCGGCGGCGAGGATGTTGCCGACGGAGCGGTAGTTTTGTTCGAGTTTGACGGGTGCGTCGATGTGGAATTCTTCCATCAGCGCGGTCATGTTGCCGACGTTTGCGCCGCGGAACCGGTAAATGCTTTGGTCGTCGTCACCGACGGCAAATACTGCTGCGTTGTTGCCGGCAATCAGTTTCAGCCAGGCGTATTGCAGCTTGTTGGTGTCTTGGAACTCGTCGACCAGAATGTGGTTGAAGCGGTTTTGGTAGTGCTGGCGCAGGATTTCGTTGTTTTGCAGCATTTCGTAGCTGCGCAGCATGAGTTCGGCAAAATCGACCACGCCTTCGCGTTGGCAGATTTTGTCGTATTCGGCATAGCACTCAATCATGCGGCGCGTGTGCGGATCGGGCGCGCTCAAGACGGAAGCGCGTAAACCGGATTCTTTTTGCGCGTTGATAAAGCCTTGCAGCGAACGCGGTGCGATGATTTCTTCGGCGATGTTGAGGCTTTTGAGCAGGCGTTTAATCAGGGAAAGCTGGTCACTGCTGTCGAGGATTTGAAAGGAAGACGGCAGGCCGGCATCGCGGTGGTGCAGGCGTAGAAAGCGGTGGCAGAGGCCGTGGAACGTGCCGAGCCACATGGCGCGGACGTTGACGGGAATCATCGCGCCCAAACGGGTCTGCATTTCTTTGGCGGCTTTGTTGGTAAACGTTACCGCCATAATGCTGTGTACGCTGGCCTGACCGCTTTGCAAAAGCCATGCGATGCGCGTGGTCAGTACGCGCGTCTTGCCGCTGCCCGCGCCCGCCAAAACGAGGGCGGATTGCGGCGGCCAGGTTACGGCGGAGAGTTGTTCGGGGTTTAAGCCTTGCAGGAGGTTGGGGGCGGATTCGTTGGGAAACATGAAGAGGCCGTCTGAAAATAAATGGGAATGCGATATTTTAAAGGAAATACAAAAGGCCGTCTGAAAAGATGTTTCAGACGGCCTTTGTGTTGGAAGCCGATTAGAACGGACGTACTTCCAAACCGAACATACGGCGCGCGGTGTTCAGCATTTGGCAGCTGAAGCCCCACTCGTTGTCGTACCATGCGAACACTTTAACCATTTTGCCTTCGGTTACTTTGGTCAGCGTAGAGTCAAATGTGCTGGCTTGGGTGGTGTGGTTGAAGTCCATAGAAACCAGCGGCAGGGTGTTGTAACCCAAAACGCCTTTCAGACGGCCTTCTTCGGAAGCGGCTTTCATCAGCGCGTTGATTTCTTCGACAGAAGTCTCGCGGCTTGCTTGGAAGCTCAGGTCAACCAGGGAAACGTTGACGGTCGGTACGCGGATGGCGAGGCCGTCGAGTTTGCCTTTCAGGGCTGGCAATACCAAGCCGACGGCTTTTGCTGCGCCGGTTTTGGTCGGAATCATGTTTTCCACGCCGCTACGCGCACGGCGCAGGTCTTTGTGGCGTACGTCGGTGACGGTTTGGTCGTTGGTCAGCGCGTGGATGGTGGTCATCACGCCGTTTACGATGCCGATGTTTTCGTTCAACACTTTGGCCACGGGTGCCAGGCAGTTGGTGGTACAAGACGCGTTGGAGATAACGGTCATGTCGCCGGTAATCACGTCGTCGTTTACGCCGTAAACGATGGTTGCGTCAACGTCATCGCCGCCGGGAGCGGAAATCAGCACTTTTTTCGCGCCGCTTTCCAAGTGGATTTTGGCTTTCTCTTTGCTGGTGAACGCGCCGGTACATTCCATGACCAGGTCAACGCCCAATTCGCCCCATGGCAATTCGGCAGGATTGCGGGTGGAGAAGTAAGGGATTTTTTTACCGTTGATGATGAGGTGTTTTTCATCATGGGAAACATCGGCGTCAAAGCGGCCGTGAACAGTGTCAAATTTGGTCAGGTGGGCGTTGGTCTCGATGCTGCCGCTGGCGTTGATGGCAACGATGTCGAGTTGGTCTTGCAGTTTGTAGTCGAAAATAGCGCGCACTACTTGGCGGCCGATGCGGCCGTAACCGTTGATGGCAACTTTGATACCCATGGCTTTTCCTCTTCTTTTGGGTTTGGGTTGTGGATTGAATGGCGGCAATTATAGCAAAAATGTAGTGTTGTGTAATTAATGTTTTATTGAAATTTTTTGATTCGATTATTTTTGATTGTGGATAATTAGAGTAGAAATTCGGGTTTAAAATTAATTTTATTTTGGATTTTTTGTTATTTTATTTTGTATTCATTTTATTTTTGATATTTTATGCTTATTTTAAATGATAGTGATGATGGGCGTAGAAAAAGGCGGATTGTTTTTGTTTATATTAAACGGAATTTTGGGACGGTTTCTTGATTACAACATGCAACAGTGAAATTTCAGACGGCCCGGATGGGACGGAAGGGAAACAGGCCGTCTGAAACATTTTGATGACGGGGATTTGAATGCGTTGGGTTGCCGCTTTTCCTTACGGGATAAGGGAAAGGCGGTTTGCGGCGAGGGCGGTTGTCAGTGGGAAGGGGAGGGAAAACGGGGCTTGGGTGTTGCGTTTGGCTTGTATATAAAGAAGTGTATGAAGATTTTAGTCGTAGTGCATGAAGATTTTCCTTGCGATTTTAATGCAATACTGACTTGCCAACAGTGTTAAATTTTTTTACGATAAGGTCAGATTATGTTTGCATGGCCATAAGCGGTGCATTCTTTAAATACCGGATATTATCCTTGTCCGAATATCTATTTTAACCGGCCGCTTTGTCCGGCCTGATTTCTAAATATATATGCGCAAGGCCGGGAGGCCTTGACGACACTCGATTTTTAAGAGGTTCATTGTGTCAAATTCTCAATCCAGCGAACGCGCGACGTTTAGCAGTCGCCGTGCCTTTATGTTTGCCGCCATCGGCTCGGCCGTGGGCTTAGGCAACATTTGGCGTTTCCCTTACATCGCCTTCGACAACGGCGGTGGTGCTTTCGTCCTCCCTTACTTGGTTGCGCTGTTGACGGCAGGTATTCCGCTGTTGCTGCTCGACTACGCCATCGGCCACCGTTACCGCGGTTCGCCTCCTTTGGCCTTCCGCCGCCTCGGCCGTTGGTTTGAGCCGATGGGTTGGTGGAACTTCCTGACCAACGTCATCATCTGTATCTACTACGCCGTGATTGTCGGCTGGGCGGCAAGCTATGCCTATTATTCTTTGACTTCGGCATGGGGTGCGGATCCGCAGACCTTCTTCTTCAAAGACTTCCTACAAATGGCCGATGCCAAAGACTTGGGCTTGGACTTTGTCGGCAAAGTAGCTGGTCCGCTGATTGCCGTGTGGGTGTTTACGCTGGCGATTATGGCTTTGGGCGTGCAAAAAGGCGTGGCCGGTGCGTCCACATTCTTCATGCCTTTGTTGGTAGTGATGTTTGTCATCATGGTGGGCATCGCCCTGACCCTGCCGGGCGCGGCAAAAGGTTTGGACGCTTTGTTTACGCCTGACTGGAGCCGCTTGGCGGATCCGAAAGTCTGGGTAGCCGCATATGGCCAGATCTTCTTCTCGCTCTCCATCTGCTTCGGCATCATGATTACTTATTCTTCTTACCTGAAGAAAAAAACCGACTTGGGCGGCACCGGCTTGGTTGTCGGCTTTGCCAACAGCAGCTTCGAGTTGCTCGCCGGTATTGGCGTATTCGCAGCATTGGGCTTTATGGCTCAAGCCGCAGGCAAAGAAGTCAGCGAAGTGGCATCCAACGGTATCGGCTTGGCGTTTATCGCGTTCCCGACCATTATCAACCAAGCGCCGATGGGCGCATTGATCGGCGTGTTGTTCTTCGGCTCGCTGGTGTTTGCGGGGGTAACTTCTATGATTTCCATCGTTGAAGTGATTGTGGCCGCAATTCAAGACAAAATGAACATCGGCCGTGTCAGCGCAACGCTGATTGCAGGCGTGCCAATGGCGATTATTTCTACCTTGCTGTTCGGTACGACCACCGGCCTGCCTGTGTTGGACGTATTGGACAAATTCATCAATACTTACGGCATTGTGGCTTCCGGTTTTGTTTACGTTTTGGCGATTGTTTTGTTGCGCAAGCTGCCCGAACTGCGCAATCACTTGAACGCGCTGTCTTCCATCCGTGTCGGTAAAGTGTGGACAGCCAGCGTGGTAGTTACCGTCGCTATGCTCGGCTATATGCTTTATCAAGATACTGCCGGCCTCTTAAAAGAGAATTACAGCGGCTATCCTGACAGCTTCCTCAATATCTTCGGCTGGGGCATGGTAGGCGCTCTCTTGGTATTGTCTGTCTTGCTGTCATTCTTGCCGTGGAAACACGGTCAGGGCTTCAACGTCAAAGACGAACATGAACACGAACGTGAAGGAGACGAATAATGAGTACTTCAGCCATTATTATGATGCTTGTCGCATTGATCGTCATTTGGGGCGGATTCATCGTCTCCGTCCTGCGCCTGCCTAAAGAATAAGGCTTGGGCAAATGAAAGGGCCGTCTGAAAGTCATTTTTCAGACGGCCTTTTTGTTACATAGCAAGGGGACGGAAGAGGGGAAATCATCTTGGTAGACGGCATGGGTGAGATTTTTAATTATGGATGACCGGGTATGATGTATAAATTATATCTATTTGTTTTAAAAAGATTTTAATCCAATTATCGTGTTAATAAACCGTTGTTCCCTTCAATCGTTGCCCACTGTTTTCTTTGTTCTAGAATAGAGTCCGCAATGCCTTTTATGAGGCATTATGTACAGTATCCGTTTATTTGTTAAGGAGAATTTCATGGCTAAAGTACATCAACCAAGTAAAGAAAGTGATTCTGAAGATTTTGTTATTCGCCTCGATCCGCGCGAGTGGGACGGTACTTTTTCAGGAGAAGGCAAAGGTCCTAATGACGGTTATGATGATGACCATATCATCCGCCTTGATCCGCGCGAATGGGAAGGTTTCGAGCCTGCGCTGCCGGCCTCCAAGCCGATATTGGAAACTAAGGCTTTTAGTGGAGATGAGCTTTTGAGCCGTGCGTTTGGTGAGGCTGATCCTCTTGATTCTTCTGCCGGTCTTTCCACAGATAAGGCGACATATTCAAGTCATGGTATTGCTTCATCTGCTTTGGATACCATGCATGATTTAGCGGAAACTTCAGTTTCTACGCTGTAACCTTTCCATAAGATTAAAGGCCGTCTGAAAGTCATTTTTCAGACGGCCTTTTTGCGTATTGGCAAGAATGGAGAAAAGGCTTAACTCATCATCCAAACCACCAAATGCACCATGGTCGGGCCAAACAATACCATAAACAGTCCGGCCAGAATCATGGTTAGGCTGGCCATTACGCCTTCAGTTTCGTGGCGTTGTCCGGCGCGCGATGTGCCGAAGCCGTGGGCGGCATTGCCGAATGCCACGCCGTTGGCGGTACGGAAACGGATGCGGGTGAAGGCCAAAAACAGGTCGCCGAATATCATGCCGACAAAGCCGGTGATGATGGTGAACAGGGAAACGAGCGAGGCGGAGCCGTGGATTTCGCTGGCGAGGACGACGGCAAACGGCGTGGAGATGGAACGCGCCATCAGGCTGTTGGTTACTTCGTTGTTGAAGTGGAACATATGGCTCATGAGGAATGCGCTGACTACGCCGACAAACATGCCCACCATAATGGCGATGGAGAGGATGGGCAGTTGGCGGCGGATGACTTCGCGGTTTTCATAAATGGGGACGGCAAAGGCAACGGTAACCGGAGTAAGCAGGAAGACGATGCCTTGGGTATATTTATGGTAGGTGTCGTAATTGATGCCGAATGCCAGCAGCAGGAGGATGGTGCTGACGGAGACGGTAACGACGGGGGAGAAAATCATTAAGGGTTTTTTGCGGTGGATTTTTTTGGCAACGACATAGGCAAAGCAAGTCCAGATGAAGCAGGCGAGGGCGGTGTAGTCCATTTTTATTCTCTATTTTTAGGAGTGGAGTTTTTTGTAGAGGCGGCGTTTCCAGCGGTAGCAGAAGTCGAGGGTAAGGGCGGTGCTGATCATCACAAGTGCGGTGCCGACGGCGATGGTCAAAATCAGCTGCCAACCTTCGGACATCAGCAGGTCTTGATATTGCAAGACGGAAACCATGATGGGGATGAAGAAAAAGACGAGTTCGCCCAATGCCCATTTTGCGCCGCGGTCAACCATGCCCGGGCGGATGATGCCGAGCCCCAAAAGGGCGAGCATGAGGAACAAGCCTAATACGCCTGAAGAAACAGGCAGATGCATGAAGCGGACGATAAGGTCGGAGACGCCCCATACTGCGCCGATGATGGCAAGCTGCAAGGCCGTCTGAAAAAATCTGGTGAGGGAATCCATGATATGGGTGTGTGTTGAATGAAAGGCTTGATTATAGAAACCTTGTTTCTGCATAATATGAATTATTAAACGAATAATCATGCCTTAGAGGAATAATGGACTTCAAAAGCCTGTATTGTTTTGCCGAACTCATCCGCCTGCAAAGTTTTTCGGCCACGGCTTCCGCGTTGAATTTGACGCAGCCGACGGTCAGCAAAATCATTCAGGCTTTGGAAGAAGAATTGGGCGTGCCGCTTTTGTGCAAAGAAAACGGACGCAAAAAGCGGCAGGTGCAGCCGACCGCAATCGGCGAAGAAGTCTATCGCCACGCTTTAAACCTTTTGCACGAACGCGATTTATTGCTTGCGCGCATTGACGATTATCGCCATGTCAAAAGCGGGACGCTGCGTTTGGGTTTGGCTTTGTTTGGCAGCGATTTGCTCAGTCATGCGCTGTTTGATTTCCACCAAAAATGGCCGGACATCGAATTGTCGTTTTTGGAACAAGGTTCGCTCGCCATCGAGCAATCCCTGCGCAACAACGAACTTGATGCCGGACAGCTGCTCGCGCCGGTTCACGAAGATTTCGACAGCATTACTTTATGCGACTATCCGCTGGTGGTCTTGATGCCGAAAAATCGGGCGAAACACGATGCACTGAAGCTTAAAAGCCTGCAATACGAGCCCTTCATCCTGTTCGGCGCCGGCTTTTCCCTCAACGAAACCATTCAGACGGCCTGCCGCAATCAAGGTTTTACGCCCAACGTTGTTTGCCGTACCGGGCAATGGAATTTGGTTGCCGACATGGTGGCGCACAATATGGGCATTGCCCTACTGCCCGAATACTATGCCCGAAAAATCAATCCCGATGTCTTTGCCGCCATTCCTTTGGTCGAACCCGAAATCCGCTGGCAGCTCACCATGGCATGGAAAAAACACCAACGCCCGACGCCGGCCTTAAGGGCTTGGTTGAATGTGGTCAGAGAAGCGTTTGGCAGGCGAAACAAATAAAATCAAATCATCAGGCCGTCTGAAAAAAGGGATCGATATCACCCGATTTCAGACGGCCTTCCTCGTTAAAAATGGTAAAACGGCCTAAAAAAGAGTAGAATATGCACCGTTTACAACTCTGCGCCTCTCAGCAGGCTCGAATTATGGACCTTCCCAGTTCGCCTTTGAACTTCCCATCAGACACACAACAACAATAATCATCCCGCCGAAATGCCTCCCCGCGTCCGGCGGGCGGAGCATTTATGAGCATCGAACAAACCCCTCCGAATCTTGACCATACCCCCGACAATGATGCGGTGGAAGACAGCATTTCTGACGATCGCATCTCTGACGATATCGACCGCATCCACGCCTTATGCGAAATCCTCGAGCCGTCCTTCGAACAAATCGAAGCCGGTGTGCCGATTGAAGACGAAAGCCTGCGCGACAAGTTCACAGAGCTGACCGTCCTCTTAGCCGAGTTGCACCCTGCCGACGTGGCCGCCGTTTTGGAATCCCTGCCGCCGCGCGAGCGTAACATCGTCTGGCTTTTGGTTGCCCCGGAAGACGACGGCGAAGTTTTGCTGGAAGTATCCGACGCCGTACGCGAAACGCTGATCGAGTCCATGGACAAAGACGAGCTATTGGCCGCCGTTGATGATTTGGACGCGGACGAATTGGCAGAACTGGCAGACGACTTGCCGCACCAAGTGGTGTACGAAGCGCTGCAAACGCGTGATGAAGAAGAACGCGAGCAGGTCAAAGCAGCGATGTCTTACGAAGACAACCAAGTCGGCGCGATTATGGACTTTGAATTGGTCAGCATCCGCGCCGATGTGGCGTGTGAAGTTGTATTGCGCTACTTGCGCCGTTTCGACAGTCTGCCCGACCATACCGACAAGATTTTCGTGGTCGATGAAAACGACGTGTTGCAAGGCGTGCTGCCCATCCGCAAACTCTTGGTCGCCGACCCCGAAGACATGGTGGCGGACGTGATGGCCACCGATGTCGTGCGCTTCCGTCCGGAAGACGACGTGGAAGAAGCGGCACAGGCGTTTGAACGTTATGACTTGGTAACCGCGCCGGTTGTCGATGAAAACAAAAAGCTGATCGGCAGGATTACCATTGACGAAATGGTGGACGTGATCCGTGAAGAATCCGAAGCCGACATGTTTAACATGGCCGGTTTGCAAGAAGAAGAGGACTTGTTCGCCCCGATTTGGGACTCGGTGAAAAACCGCTGGATGTGGCTCGCCATCAACCTGTGTACCGCCTTTATCGCCAGCCGCGTAATTGGCGCATTTGAAGGCAGTATCGAGAAAATCGTCGCACTGGCCGCGCTGATGCCCATCGTCGCCGGTATCGGCGGCAACTCCGGCAACCAAACCATCACCATGATTGTCCGCGCCATGGCAATGGGGCAAATGACCGGCACACAGGCAGGCCGCCTGCTGAAAAAAGAAGTCGGCGTCGCCCTCGTCAACGGCATTATTTGGGGCACCGTGATGGGCGTGATTTCATGGCTGCTCTACGGCAACATCGGCATCGGTCTGGTCATGGTGGCCGCGATGACCTTGAACCTTTTGCTGGCTGCGACCGTCGGCGTCCTCATTCCCGTTATGATGGACAAAGCCGGGCGCGACCCGGCATTGGGTAGCTCAGTGCTGATTACCGCAGTTACCGACTCCGGCGGCTTCCTGATTTTCTTGGGATTAGCAACCATGTTCCTGTTGTAATAGGAAAAAAAAGACGTGTTCGATACGTCCTTTTCAAACCGTTTAAAAGGCCGTCTGAAATTTCAATTTTCAGACGGCCTTTGCTGTTTTTTAAAGCTTTACATCATGAGGGCGTTTAGTTTTGGGGCTGACGTAGATTAGCCCCTTGTTTAAAGCGAAGTCAGAAAAGTCAGAAATCCCAATATCACGCCGACTGCGTTGGGTATAATCAGAATCCAGTCTTTCCGGGGTTCTTTGCTCCAACCGTACAAAACCCAAATCAGACAGGATACTGCTGCAAACAGGGGTTGCCACGGCTGCGCCTTTGCCCCTTGCATATTGGCGATAATTTGGGGGATATAGGCGACAAATACGAAAATACCTATTGCCGCTCCTATGCTGCCGACAACGGTATTGAATTTTGCTTTGCTTATCATGCTGGTAAGTCTCCTTTTAATATGAAAATCGAGGCGGTAGATAATATGGGCAGGCTGACTCAGCCGAGGGAACAGCCGCAGCCGCAATGATGTTCGTGGCCTTGGCCATGTTCGTCCGAATCTTCGGCAAGCAGGGCTTCGTAGTCGCCGCTTTCAATCAGGCTGACCAGTTCTGCCGGACTTTCCGCGCCTTCTACCTAGTCGCAGGATAAATAACTCTATTCTACCGCAAAATATGTATGTCATCATCCATCATTTGGCCTTGGCTGCCGATGAGGTTTTCGAGGGCTCTGTCGAGCTGGACGAAAGCTATTTCGGCGGACAGCGTAAAGGCAGACGTGGTCGAGGTGCGGCAGGAAAAGTGGTTGTCTTCGGCATTCTGAAACGCAACGGACGGGTCTATACCGTTGTGGTGGATAATGCCAAGTCTGAAACGTTATTCCCTGTCATCAAAAAGAAAATCATGCCGGACAGCATTGTTTACACGGATAGCCTGAGCAGCTATGATAAGTTGGACGTGAGCGGTTTTATCCATTACCGCATCAACCATTCCAAGGAATTTGTCGACCGTCAGAACCACATTAACGGCATTGAGAATTTTTGGAATCAGGCAAAACGTTTCTTGCGAAAATACAACGGAATCGATCGCAAATCTTTCCCGCTGTTCTTGAAAGAATGCGAATTTCGATTTAACTTCGGCACACCGTCTCAACAGCTTAAAATCCTGCGAGATTGGTGTGGAATTTAGGGCTAATCTACGTCAGCCCCTTAGTTTTTGATGACGTTTACGGCGTAATGGGCAGTAGTGTTACGGCGGGCTTGGGCGCGCATCATATAGACCTGCACTTTATATTTGCCCGATTGGGTAGCGATACCGTCAAATTTATCGCCTTGTGCCGAACCGTTAAATACGGCTTCATCGTCTTTGGGTGCCCATACGTTGAAATAGGCGTTAGGGCTGCCGGTTTTACTGATGCGCAGGCGGTCGCCCTTGCGTACGGAGAACAAATGCTCGGCGGTTTGATAGCCGGTGATTTTGCCGGAAAACGCTGCTTGGTTTGTTTGTGTGCCGAAGCTGGTTTTAAAGCTTCCGCTTTAGGCGTGGCGGCATTTGAATAAGTGGCAAACAGGAAGGGAAGGGCGGCTAACAAGAGAAATTTTTTCATGGGTTGGGTCTCCGAATGTGGGGCGCCAATATGGCACTCATTTTGATAACCCATCAGTATGTTCATATTTTTATAAAGCCAAAGCCGAATAGGGCAATATTCATTTTTTCAATCAGGCCGTCTGAAAACAAATATTATTCAGACGGCCTTTTCTGATAATATAACAACGAATTATTCCTTTCGGAGCCGTTATGACCTTCCCGCCACTCAAATCCCCCCTGAAATTTTACGCCGTTGTTCCCACTGCTGACTGGGTTGAGCGTATGGTCAAAGCAGGTGCCGACACGGTGCAACTGCGCTGTAAAACCCTGCATGGTGACGAGTTGAAACGCGAAATCGAACGTTGCGTCGTAGCCTGTCAAAACAGTGCAACCCAGCTTTTCATCAACGACCACTGGCGCGAAGCGATTGCCGCAGGTGCATACGGCGTGCATCTCGGGCAGGAAGACATGGACACTGCCGACCTAGCCGCGATTGAAGCTGCCGGTTTGCGCTTGGGCTTGAGCACCCATTCCGTTGCCGAACTCGACCGCGCCTTGTCCGTATACCCCAGCTATGTCGCCAGCGGCGCGATTTTCCCGACCACGACCAAGCAAATGCTGACCGCCCCGCAAGGTTTGGATAAACTGCGCGAATACGTCAGACAGGCACGCGGCACGCCCGTCGTCGCCATCGGCGGCATCGATTTGAACAACGCCGAAGATGTGCTGGCAACAGGCGTTTCCTCACTTGCCGTCGTCCGCGCCGTGACCGAAGCGGAAAATCCCGAAGCGGTGGTTAAAGCATTTCAGGCTTTGTGGGATGAATAGGCCGTCTGAAAATAAGAAGTCTGACAAGAGGAGCAAACATCATGAAGATCATATTAAACAATGAAGCCATCACATTAAACGGCACAACCGTTGCCGACCTTATCGCCCAAACCGCGCCGCAAAAGCCTTTTGCCGTAGCGGTGAATACCGGATTTATCGCCAAAGACGCGTATGCGGAAACGGTTTTGAACGAAAACGACAAAGTGGATATTGTGCGCCCTGTAGTCGGCGGATAAGCGGTTTTACTGCGTGTATGGCTGCGCTATTGGTTTAATGATTAGAAAAGGAAAAGAAATGTTTATCGTATCGTTGGAATATATGAAAGACTTGGCTGCAGTTGAAACCTACCTGTCTAAGCATATTGCGTATCTCGAACGGTATTATCAAGCAGGTGTATTTGTGATGTCTGGACGCAAACAGCCGCGGACAGGCGGCGTTATCCTGATGAAAGCATCAGGCAGGGAACAGGTGGAAAAGTTAATTGCAGAAGACCCGTTTCATCGAGAAGGCGTAGCGAAATACACAATTACCGAGTTTATTCCGACTAAGGTCGCCGAAGGACTTGAGAACTATTTGGAAACTATCTAAACCGATTTTTCAGAATGCTATTGCCCAAAAAATAATATTACAAAGGAATCCATCATGTTTACCCTATACGGAGAAACTTTCCCTTCACGGCTGCTGCTCGGTACGGCTGCTTATCCGACGCCGGAAATCCTCAAGCAGTCTGTCCAAATCGCGCAACCGGCGATGATTACCGTTTCATTGCGCCGTGCCGGCAGCGGCGGCGAAGCGCACGGGCAGGGTTTTTGGTCGTTGTTGGAAGAAATGGGCGTGCCTGTATTGCCCAATACCGCAGGCTGTCAAAGCGTGCAGGAAGCTGTGACCACTGCGCAAATGGCGCGCGAAGTGTTTGATACTGATTGGATCAAGCTCGAACTTATCGGCGATGACGACACGTTGCAGCCCGATGTGTTCCAGCTTGTCGAAGCGGCGGAAATCCTGATTAAAGACGGCTTCAAAGTGCTGCCTTATTGCACCGAAGACCTGATTGCCTGCCGCCGCCTGCTCGACGCAGGCTGTCAGGCGTTGATGCCGTGGGCGGCGCCGATTGGTACGGGTTTGGGCGCGGTTCATGCTTATGCGTTGAAAGTCCTGCGCGAACGCCTGCCCGACACGCCGTTGATTATCGACGCAGGCTTGGGTTTGCCTTCGCAGGCGGCGCAAGTGATGGAATGGGGTTTTGACGGCGTGTTGCTGAATACCGCCGTTTCCCGCAGCGGCGATCCGGTCAATATGGCACGCGCTTTTGCGCTTGCGGTCGAGTCGGGCCGTCTGGCCTATGAGGCGGAACCTGTGGAGGCGCGTGAGAAAGCGCGCGCCAGTACGCCGACGGTGGGCCAGCCTTTCTGGCATTCGGCGGAATATTGAAAAACATTAGGGCGTGTCGAACACGCCCTTTTTTATTGGTGGAAAACCTGATTTTAGGTTGAACAGAATGTTCAGACGGCCTTGGCCAAAAGCTGTTTCAATGGCTTTAAGATTTGCCATGCCTGCGCTTTGAGTTGCGGCTGCATCAGCAGGCGGGCGGGGTGGGGAATGACGAAATGCGGCCGCTCTGCGCACAATTCGTTCATCAACCCGATCATGTCGGGGCTGTCGAAGATTTTGCCGAGAAACAATACTGCGCGCGCTTGCGAAGCGGTCAGCTCGTTTTGCATTTCGGCAAGCTCGGCGCGGATGTGTTCGACATCGGGCAGGGCGGTGAACACGGGCGCGGTTTTGACCCATGCGGTTTTGTGCGCATGCTCGGGTTTAAGGCCGATGGCGGCGAGGATGTTGTCGAGAAGCGTGCCGACATCGCCGCTAAAGAGCGTGCCGTGCAGGCTGTCTTCGGTGGACGGGCAAATGCTGACCACCATGATTTCAGACGGCCTGATGGTTACGTCAAGACGGGGCAGATTGTCTGAATGCGCGGCTTTTTCTGTTTTTGCCGGTGTTTCGGCCATGGTTTTGGGTGCCGCTTCGGGAACGCGGACAGCAGGTTTGGCCGTTTGCGCAGTGGCAATGGCGGCGGTGCGTGCCTGATGGGCACTTGCGGATAAAGTGCGCACGGCTTGCGCGGTATCGGCGGCAATGGTTTTGGGGCGGACGGGCGCGGCTGCTGCTTGGGGCGCGGCATGGATGATTTTGGCGTTTCGGTTCAGCCACATCGGGCCCAAACCCAAGGCTTCGTGCAGGTGCAGGTAGCGGCTGCTTAACATGATTTCTCCATCAATACGGCATCTTCGCTGCCACCGTCGGGCAGGGCGTAGTAGTTTTTGCGGCGGCCGCAGGTTTGGAAGCCGTGTTTGCGGTAGAGCTGTTGCGCGGTTTCATTGCTTGCGCGGACTTCGAGCAGCAATCGGGTTGCGCCTTGCCGTTGCACTGCGTTTTGCCAGTGTTGCAGCAGGGCGGACGCAATGCCTTGGCGGCGGTATTCGGGCGCGACGGCAATCAAGTGCAGCTCGGATTCGTCAAACACGGTTTGCCACACGATAAAGCCGGTAATTTGGTGGTCTGCCTGGCTGAGCCAAACGCTGTCGGGATGGTGTTGAACAGCCGACTCAAACTGCTGCGCCGTCCACGGCGAAGGATTGCCTTGTGTGTCAATAGCGGCAAGGGTGGGGCAGTCGGCAAGTACGGCCGGGCGCAGGTTCACGGTTTGGCCTTTTGTTGGGCTTGCTCTTGCGCGGTCAGGGCAATTTTGTTGCGGACGTAGATCAGCTCGGCGTGCGCCGCGTCGGTGGCAACATAGCGGCCGCTGCGGGCAAGTTTAAGATAGTCGGCGGCGGTCGGCATATCGGCTTGACCGTCAAAAGGTGGTTTGTCGGCGAGGGCAAAGGCATTGCCGATGCCGCCGGTAGGCGTTTTGCCTTCGGGCGCGGTAATGGCGGCGGCTTTGCCAACCGTGTAATCGCTCAAGCGGACGTGGTTTTGCGTATCAAACCATGCGTAGAACACTTCGCCCATACGCGCATCGGTGGCCGCCAGTACACAGCTTGATGGCGGCAGCAATGAAGCGGCGGCATCGAGGCAGGGAATGCCGATCATGGGCGTGTCAAACGGCGTGGCCAAACCTTGTGCAACCGCCGCGCCGATACGCAGTCCGGTAAATGCGCCGGGGCCCTGTGCATAAACGATGCAGCCCAAATCAGCGGCAGTGATGCCCGCTTCTTTAAAGAGGCGTTCGATTTGCGGCAGGATTTGTTCGGATTGCTTGGTGCCGACGTTTTCATGAAACAGGCGGATTTCGCCTTGATGTTCCAATGCGATGGACAGAAAGGATGTGCTGGTGTCGATGGCGAGAGTCGGGCGGTTGTCGGTTGGCATGGTGTTATTTTTTAGAAGGATATGGGTTGCCATTATAGTGGAACGGCGAGGGGGAACAAAGCACTCGGGCGGCGCTTGGGTAAAAACGTCGTTTGCCGCAAAGCTATTCGATAAGTGAACCAAGGTTTCAGGCCGTCTGAAAACGTTTCAGACGGCCTTGTTTTATTTGTCGAGTTTCAATAAAGGCGAACCAGCTTTTTTAACGGCATGGCGGTAGGCTTCATGCGCTTCGATGCGTTGCAAATAGGCGCGGATATTGGGGTAGTCGGCAAAATCGAAGCGGTCGGCCGCGGCTTGCAGCGGATAGCTCATCATGATGTCGGCACCGCTGAGGCTGTTGCCGACCAACCATTCGCGGTTTTCCAACTCGCTGTCGATATGGGAAAGATGCAGCGTGGCTTGCGGATGGATAAAGCTGCTTTTGACGCTGCCGCTGATTTTGCGGGCAATCGGTTTGACGAAAAACGGCATGGGAGCGCTTTCAATCCGGCGGAATACCAGTCCGAGCAGCAATAACGGCATCAGCGAACCTTCGGCGTAATGCAGCCAGCGTTGATATTGCCAGTATTCGCGGCTGCCGCGTTCGGGCATCAGACGGCCGTTGCCGTAGGTTTGAATCAGATAGTCGGTAATCGCGCCGCTTTCCGCCAAGATAAAGCCGTCATCATCCAATAAAGGCGATTTGCCCAAGGGATGGATGGCTTTGAGTTCGTCAGGGGCGAGCAAAGTGTCGGGATGACGGCGGTAGGTTTGCAGGCGGTAGGGCGTACCGAGAATTTCAAGCAGCCAAACAATGCGCAGGGCGCGGGATTGGTCGAGCGAATGCAGGGTAATCATGAGGGACTTTAAATATCGGTTTGTTTGAGGCTGTCTATGCTGATTTGGCAGGCATCGGCGTATTTTTGCAGGGTTTTGGCCGGTAGTTTGGCGAATACTTCGGGACGGAAATGCCGGCGAAGCTGCCATTTCCATACGCCTGCCGCCATGGCCAAGCCGGTTTCATCATAACGGCAGCGGAACATATGGTAGTACAGCGGCGAATATTCGCCTTTTTCGACGGCTTCGCGCGCGGCCTGTGTTTGGGCATCGAGTTCACACACTGCCATTTCGGTGGCGTAGGCTTCATCCTGCCAACCGTTGCTGGTGGCCGCTTCGTAGTGGCCGTCGCGGGTGCCGTAGATGACTTTGCGGTGGCCGTGGTAGCTGGCGCTGTTGTCTTGAGGGATGTCGTCAATCTTCATTCAGACGGCCTTTACTGCTTCCAAAAGCATGAAACATGTTGAAAAGCGTCCGCTTTCCGGAACGTAACACAGGATTTTTTGGCCGTGTTCGATGGGGAAAGTGCGCATAAATTCTTCAAGGATGATGTAAATCGAGGCCGAACCCGTATTGCCCTTGCTGTGCAGATTGGTAAACCATTTTTCCTGCGGAATGTCGAAGCCGATGTTTTTCAGGCCGTCTGAAAGGCGGTCGCGGAAAAAGCCGGAAGAGTAGTGGGGCAGGAACCAATCGATTTCTTCGGCACGGATGCCGTGTTTGGCGGCGATTTGGGAGAGGGGTTTTTCCACCGTATAGCGGACGATGTTTTCGTTCAGCAGTTTGACGTCCTGCTTGACCGACATCAGGCTGTGGCGGCGGCCGTAATCGGCATCGGCGTGTTTCCAGCCTTCAAATACGCCGTCGCGGAATTCTGCGCCGGCATACATACAGGGCGGCATTTCGTTGGCGTAGGAAAGCAGGTCTATCCAATGGATTTTCAGGCTGAGGCCGTCTGAATTGGGGCGGTTGGACAGATACACCGCGCCTGCGCCGTCAGACAGCATCCAGCGCAAAAAGTCTTTTTCAAAACCGATTTCGGGGGAAGCGTTTTCCAGTTTTTTATGGTCGGTTTCACTTTGAAACACTTCGCCGCGCATGACTGCCGAGGCGTTTTCAGAGGCAACGGAAACCGCATGTGCGTGTTCGCCGGTACGCACGGCATTGTAGGCGTGTTTCATCGCCGCCATACCAGCCGCGCATACGCCTGCCATGCTGAACACTTCGCAAGGCGGCATATCCAGCAAACCATGCACCATCACGCCGTGTCCGGGCATGGTTTGGTCGGGATAGGAAGTGGCGCAGGCCAGGCTGCCGACGGTTTCTGCCGCAACGCCTTGGGCAAACAGGCCGTTGACCGCTTCGGCGGCCAATTCGGCATTGGTGTGCGTCGTGCGGCGGCTTTCGGGATCGATGGCGTAATGGCGCGACAAAATGCCGTTGGAACGCAAAATCATACGGCGCACGCGTGACGGCACATCGCCTGCCATGCCGAGGACGGCTTCCATTTCGTCATTGCCGACAGGGGCGTTGGGCAAAAAGGCAGAAACGCGGTTGAGATAAACGTCTTTGAGTGTGTTATTCGATGTCATGATGTGGTTGTCAAAATAATCAACCGATAAACCGCGCCGCGTAGTCGCAGCTTGCAGTCAACGGGATGTGGTGTGTTTCGGCGTATTCCATCAGCGCGCTCACCAGCAGTTTGGCAATGCCGCGATGACGGAAGTTGGGCGAGACCACGGTATGGTTTACGTCCCAGCCGCCGTTGTGTTCGGTATAGCTGATATAGCCTGCTTCCAAACCGTCAATATCGATTTGAAAGCGACGGCGTTCGGGGTAGTGGATAACTTCGGGCATGATGGATTCCTAGTTTGAGGCCGTCTGAAACGTATCATCTGCCTGACGGTTGCTCATAATAATCTGCCAGCTTTTTCAGACGGCCTTTGAGCAGCGGATGCAGCAGCTTTTTCAAAATTACGCTGACGGGTAAAACCACCAAAATCATCGTCAATAAAAAGACGATGTAGAAGCACAGCAGCGCACGGCGCAAAAGCGGAGAAATCCTGCCTGCCGCCATCAAAAGCTTGCCCCAGACGAAGAAGCTGCGGCCGGCGGCACGTTCGCTGAAAATCAGTTTTTCATTGACTGTCACCGCGCCCATGTTTTGAAACAGGGTTTCGTCCAAAGGCTGTTGGTTTAACAGCGCATCGCGCAATTTCGTACCAAACCGCGCCGCATCCGCCAATTCTTCTTCAGCAATGCCGGCAGAGGGCAGGGAGCGGAAATAGCGCTTGTCGCCGGTCAGCATCCATGCGGGCGTGGTAATGAAACTTGCTGCGCTGTTGCAGGCATCGATTTTTACGATGTTGCCGATGAGTTTTGCGCCGTTTTGTTTCAGCAAAGATTTCATTTTTTCCTGCGCGCCCAGCCACATATTGCGGCAGCCGATAAGCGTGATGACCGGTTTGCCGTCCAGCAGCCGGCGCGTTTCTTCGCGTTGCAAAAAGGCGGTAATCGGTTGCGAAGGAGAGAGGAACCAAACGGTGTAGGCAATGACTACCACATCGTAATCTTCGGATGGGATTTGCGGCGGCAGAATCGGGGCAGGTTTTAAATGGACGGTTTCCGGAAAGGTATCGAAAAAACGCCAAAACGGCCATGGAAACGGAAATGCCTGCTCCGGTACAATATTGACGCAATCGACCTGTATCCCGGCTGTTTGCAACGGCGCGGCAAAATTTCGAGCCAGGCTGGAGAGCTGCCCCGTTTGCGAGTAATGCACAATCAGCACTTTTTTCATTATCTTCCCTGCAATGAGTAAGTTATGGTTGGTTTGGACGGTATTATATAGTAAACCAACCTGCCTTGAACTTTATTCATATTCAGTATGTTCGCGAAGGTTTCAGCCGATTTGGATGGAAGCGCCGTATTCTGTCGGAATGGGGCGGTAAAGCGGATTTTTATGCCATGCCAACATGAACAACGGCCGTCTGAAATTTTTCAGACGGCCTTGTGTGGAAATCGGGACGCATGGTCTGGAGCAGGATTTGCGCTAAGTATGGCGTGCAAATCGTATAGATAAAAAAATAACCGCTTCAAGGCGGTTGGTGGTGGCCAGAGGCGGAATCGAACCGCCGACACACGGATTTTCAATCCGTTGCTCTACCAACTGAGCTATCTGGCCTTCGCGTATTTCGTTGCGAGATGTGAATTAAACCAAATTTCGTTGTCTTGTGCAAGCGTTTGCAGGCTTTATTTTTGAGGCGGTAAATTAAGATTTTGTTTTGTATTGAATTATTTTTTCGTTTTAATTGGCGGTTTTTAGGTTTACCGGTTTGATTTTCAGACGGCCTAAGATACAATCGGCTTTTTTGCTTTGGATTTATGCCATGCTGTATGTGTTTGTTCGTGATATGTGGGATGTTTTGCGTTTGCGCTATCGTTCGCCGGAGACGTATTTGTATTCGCCTTTGGTGATGGCGGCGGTGTTGCTGCTGTTGGGTGTGGTGAACGCGGCCAGCATGTCGCCTTTGTTTGGCAGTGGCGCGGCGGCGGTGTGCCTGTCGGTGATTTTGGTGATTGTGAAATGGTTGGTGTTGAGCCGCTCGATGCGCAAGGTGCTGCATTATTACGGTGCGCCCCGGCTGCCTTTGTGGGGCTTTATTTTGGTGTCTGAGGCTTTGCTGCTGCCGCTGTTGCTGGTGTTGTATGTGCCGGCGTTGGCTGCGTTTGCGCTGCTGTGGCAGGCTTGGGTTTTTGTGGTGCAGGTACGCGGTTTGATGTGGATGGGGAATGCGACGGTGGGCCGTGTTTTGGTGGGTTATCTGTTGTATGGTATCGGCGTGCTGTGCATGGGTACGGTGATTCTGATGCTGTTTATTGCCGCCGGTTGGTTGGACATGGAAACGTTGAATCAAAACCTGCAGACGTTGACGTCTGCCCGTAAATAATCAATGGAAATTGGAAGGCCGTCTGAACATTTCAGACGGCCTTTGTTTTATGCGTTTGTTTCGTGGTCTTGCAGGATTTTTTGATAGACGGGGTCGGGGAGGTAGCGGCCTATCATGTCGCGCCAGCCTTGTGGACCGACCAAGCCTTTGACCATGGTGGAGGACACTTCGGCTATTTCGCGCGGCGGCATCAGGAATATGGTGGAAATTTCGGGGGCGATGTCGCTGTTGATGTAGCGCATCGAGCGTTCGTATTCGTAGTCGGCGGCGGAACGGATGCCGCGGACGATGAAATTGGCGTTGGCTTCGCGGGCGTAATCGACCAAAAAGCGGTTTTCAAACACGCTAATGCGGACGTTGGGGAAGGGGTGGGTAATGGCATCGAGCATGGCGCGGCGTTCTTCTATGGTGTAGGTGCTGCGCTTTTCGGGATTGGTGCCGATGGCGACGATGAGTTCGTCAAAGAGGGATTGGGCTTCCTGTATCATCCACAGATGGCCGAGGGTGGGAGGGTCGAAGCTGCCTGCGTACACGGCACGGCGCGGAGTGGTCGTGGTCATTTTGAGTTGGGAATGGGGTTTGTGTGGCATTCAGGATAGGGGAGTTTGCCGGTGATGTCAAAAATCAAAAAGGCCGTCTGAAATTTCAGACGGCCTTTGCAGCTTTATCAGTCGTCACCACTAATAGAGATGAGGATTCTCAAGAGGCTGCTGAAGATGTTGTAGATGGAGATGAAGATGGTCAGCGCCGCGCTGATGTGGCTGTCTTCGCCGCCGTCAATAACGGCACGCACCTGCCACATAATCATCAGGGAACTGAAGACAACGAAGCCGGCCGCGATGGTCAGGCTCAGGGCAGGGATGTTGAGGAAGATGTTGGCCACAACGGCAATCATGAGCACGATGGCACCGGCACCGAGGAAGCTGCCGAGTTTGTTCATGTTCATTGTGGTACGGCGTGCCATGGCGGACATGGTGAAGAATACACCGGCGGTCATGGCGGCGGCCGTACCGACGATTTGCGCGCCGTTGTTAATAGACAGGGTGTATTGCAACATAGGGCTGATGGCAAGGCCCATGCCGAAAGTGAAGATTATCAACAGGGCTACGCCGACGTTGCTGTAACGGTTTTTCTCAATCAGGAAGGTCATGCCGTAGAAAAAGCCGAAGAAGGCGGCCAGGGCAACATAGTATGAACCGAACATGGCGAAAATGTTAAAGCCTGTTTTGGCGGAAAAGAACGCGCCGGCAATGGCAGGAATGAAAGACAGGCCGAGCAGGCGGTAGGTTTTTTGCAGGACGGTATTTTTGGCAACCGAGCCTTGCGAGGTATAGTCGTAAACGTCGTTTTGCATGGCGTTTGCTCCAATGTGGATTGAAAATGAATGAAATTTGGATTTTAACAGAGAATCATGGGTTTGTATGATTTATCTGTTCTATTTGCCTAATATGCGGGGCAATCGGGAATTTTAAAGGCCGTCTGAAAATCGGGTTTCAGACGGCCTTGGTTTTTTCAATGCTTATTTAGGCTCTTGCGGAACATAGCCTTGTACGGCGTCTGCGCCGTCGCCGAAGAAGTATTGTTCCATCTGCTGGGCGAGGTATTCGCGTGCGCGCGGATCGGCAAGGCTTAGGCGGTTTTCGTTGATGAGCATGGTTTGGTGACGGGTCCAAGCCATCCATGCTTCTTGGGAAACGTTTTCAAAAATGCGTTTGCCCAATTCGTTGGGCAGCGGCGGAAATTTCATGCCTTCGGCTTCTTTGCCGAGTTTGACGCAGTGAACCATACGGGTCATGGCGGTTTCCTTATGTAGGGTTGCAAAGGTTGGTATTTTAGCCGATTGCACGGATAGGGGAAAGCGTGGGTTTCAGACGGCCTGAAACCTTGCTATGATGGTCTTTTCTGTTTATTCAGGCAAAGATTATGAACCGCCTCGATACTGCCCGCCGTTATTCCCTTTTTCTCGCCCGCAACCTTGATTCAGGCAAACTCAAGCCCGAAATTTTCCTGCCTATGTTGGACAAAGTTTTGACCGAAGCTGATTTTCAAGCCTTTGCTGACTGGGACAAAATCCGCGCGGAAGAAAATGAGGAAGAATTGGCGCGGCAGTTGCGCGAGTTGCGCCGTTATGTGGTGTCGCAGATTATCGTGCGCGATATCAACCGCATCAGCGATTTGAACGAAGTGACCCGTACGATTACGCTGTTTGCCGATTTTGCCGTCAATACTGCGCTGGATTTCGCCTACGCTTATTATCGGGATATGTACGGCACGCCGATCGGGCGTTATACCAAATCGCCGCAGCATTTGAGCGTGGTGGCGATGGGTAAGGCGGGCGGCTATGAGTTGAACGTGTCTTCCGACATCGATTTGATTTTCATCTATCCCGAATCGGGCGACACCGACGGCAGGCGCGAACGCGGCAATCAAGAGTTTTTCACCAAAGTCGGGCAGAAACTGATTGCGCTGCTGAACGACATTACCGCCGACGGGCAGGTGTTCCGCGTCGATATGCGGCTGCGGCCGGACGGCGATTCGGGCGCGCTGGTGTTGAGTGAAACCGCGCTGGAACAATATTTGATTACGCAAGGGCGCGAATGGGAACGCTATGCGTGGTGCAAAGGCCGCGTGGTTACGCCGTATCCGAACGACATCAAAGCGCTGGTACGCCCCTTTGTGTTCCGCAAATATCTGGATTACAGCGCGTATGAAGCGATGCGCAACTTGCACCGCCAAATCCGCAGCGAAGTTAGCAAAAAAGGCATGGCGGACAACATCAAACTCGGCGCAGGCGGCATCCGTGAAGTTGAATTTATCGCCCAGATTTTCCAGATGATACGTGGCGGCCAAATGCGCGCGCTGCAACTGAAAGGCACGCAGGAAACGCTGAAGAAACTTGCCGAGCTGGGCATCATGCCGTCTGAAAACGTCGAAACCCTGCTTGCCGCCTACCGCTTCCTGCGCGACGTTGAACACCGCCTGCAATACTGGGACGACCAGCAAACCCAAACCCTGCCTGCCTTGCCCGAACAGCAACAACTGCTCGCCGAAAGCATGGGTTTCGACAGCTACGCCGCCTTTTCAGACGGCCTCAACATTCACCGCACCAAGGTCAATCAGTTGTTCAACGAAATCTTGAGCGAACCCGAAGAACAAACGCAAAGCAACAGCGAATGGCAGTGGGCATGGCAGGAAAAACCCGACGAAGAAGAGCGGCTAGGCCGTCTGAAAGAACACGGGTTTGATGCCGAAACTATCGCCGCAAGGCTCGACCAAATCCGGCACGGCCATAAATACCGCCACCTTTCCGCCCACGCCCAGCCGCGTTTTGACGCCATCGTGCCGCTGTTCGTACAGGCAGCGGCAGAGCAACCCAACCCGACCGATACGCTGATGCGGCTGTTTGACTTCCTCGAAAACATCAGCCGCCGTTCCGCCTATCTCGCCTTCCTCAACGAACATCCGCAAACCCTGGCGCACCTAGCACAAATCATGAGCCAAAGCTCATGGGCGGCGGCGTATCTGAGCAAATATCCGATTCTGCTGGACGAACTCATCAGCGCCCAGCTTTTGGATACCGCGTTCGACTGGCAAGCCCTTGCCGCCTCGCTTTCAAACGACCTCAAAGCCTGCGGCGGCGATACCGAAGCGCAAATGGACACGCTGCGCCATTTCCAACACGCCCAAGTCTTCCGCCTCGCCGTTCAAGACCTTGCCGGATTGTGGACGGTTGAATCACTTTCCGACCAGCTCTCCGCTCTTGCCGACACCATTCTCGCCGCCGCCGTGCCGTGCGCGTGGGCAGATATGCCCAAAAAACACCGTGATACGCCGCAATTCGCCATCATCGGCTACGGCAAACTGGGCGGTAAAGAGCTCAGCTATTCCTCCGACCTCGACTTGGTCTATCTTTACAACGATCCGCATCCCGATGCAGGCGACGTGTACAGCCGCCTTGCCCGCCGCCTGACCAACTGGCTTTCCGCCGCCACCGGTGCAGGCAGCCTTTACGAAACCGACCTGCGCCTGCGCCCCAACGGCGACGCCGGCTTCCTCGCCCACAGCATCGCCGCCTTTGAAAAATACCAGTGCGAAAACGCCTGGACATGGGAACATCAATCCCTTACCCGCGCCCGTTTTATCTGCGGTACGCCTGATGTTCAGACGGCCTTTGACCGTATCCGCACCGAAATGCTGACTGCCGAACGCGACCAAACCGTTTTAGCAGGCGAAATCATCGAAATGCGCGAAAAAATGTTCCCCACCCATCCGCCGACCGACAGCAACGTCAAATACGCGCGCGGCGGTGTGGTTGATGTTGAATTTATTGTCCAATATCTGATACTTGCCCATGCCCGCCAGTATCCGCAACTCTTGGACAACTACGGAAACATCGCCCTGCTGAACATCGCTGCCGATTGCGGCCTCATCGACAAAACCCTCGCTGAACAAAGCCGCACCGCCTACCGCTTCTACCGCCAGCAGCAACACAACACCAAACTGCGCGACGCCAAAAAAACCGAAGTGACGGACGAATTGCTGACCCACTATGGCAACGTGCGAAAACTATGGCAGGAAGTATTCGGGGTGGAAGTGAAGTTCGGATAAGTAGCAATTTATTCGATTAAGGCATACTTTCGGACATAAAGTAGGTACTGTTTTGCCGAAGATATAAAAAAGGCCGTCTGAAATTTTTCAGACGGCCTTTTATGGTATTTATTCTTCTTCCTGTTCTGCTTCTGTCTCTTCAGGTTTTTCAAGGAAGTTGCCTGCCAACCACAGTAAAGCGCCACTACCTGTAATGCCTGCTTTAATCCATAGGGCGGTATCTTCGCCCCATTCGTAAATCCAGGCCAAGACTTTGGGGACGGCGTTCATATAATTCAAACCGAATGCCAATACGCCGAGGATAAATAAAGTACTGCCCAAGCTTTTCATCATTATTCCTTATAAAATCAAATGGGTGCATCAAAGCCAATCAGCAGGTGCAATGATGTTGAGTGAATGTAAATATGTCAAAAGATGGCATTATAGTAGGTTTTATGTAAGGAAGATATTTTTATAAAAGCTGATTGGCAGTCTGAGGCGATGGGTAACTGCTTGCAGAGGGAGGGATTCCGTCTGTTTGTTTATAAATTATCGGCTTGATCTGGGCAATCATGATATGCAAAAACTTTTCTCATTTTCTGTCGATATTGTGATACAGCAAAACAAGTTCTAAAATATGCTGCTTATTTATATATTAAAAACAAGGAGAAACTGATGTCTAAGGTTGCGGTACTCGGTGGCGGTCTGTCGGGCCGTCTGATGGCGTTCCAGCTGGTAGAGCAGGGTATTTCGGTCGAGTTGTTTGAGAAAGGCGAACGCAACGGCGAACAAGCCGCCGCTTATGTTGCCGCGGCCATGTTGGCGCCGTCTGCCGAAGCGGTGGAGGCAACGCCCGAAGTCATCCGTTTGGGCAAACAAAGCATCGCGCTTTGGCGTGCGATTGTCGGCCGTCTGAATACGCCGGTGATGATGCAGGAAAACGGCAGCCTGATTGTCTGGCACACGCAGGACAAGCCGCTTTCTGCCGAGTTTGCCCGTCATTTGAAGCGCGGCGGCGTGGCGGAACATGAAACCATACATTGGAACGCGGATGAAATCGCAGCAAACGAGCCGCAACTGGCAGGGCGGTTTTCAGACGGCCTGTATCTGCCGACAGAAGGGCAGTTGGACGGACGGCAGGTATTGAATGCGCTTGCCGATGCTTTGGAATCAATGAATGTAGCGTGTCATTGGTCGTGCGAACGCGAAGTCGAAGATTTGGCGGCGCAATACGATTGGGTCATCGACTGCCGCGGTTATGGCGCAAAAGCAGTGTGGAACAGGCCGTCTGAAAGTGTTTTGCGCGGCGTTCGCGGCGAAGTGGCACGCGTTTACGCCCCCGAAATCGAGCTTTCCCGCCCCGTGCGCCTGCTGCATCCACGCTATCCTTTGTATATTGCGCCGAAGGAAAACCATATTTTTGTGATTGGTGCGACCCAAATCGAAAGCGAAAGCCAAGCGCCGGCCAGTGTGCGTTCCGGTTTGGAACTTTTATCTGCTCTGTATGCCGTGCATCCGGCATTTGGCGAGGCGAACCTTTTGGAACTGGCCACCGGCCTGCGCCCGACGTTAAACCACCACAATCCCGAAATCCGCTTCAACCGCGAACGCCGCCTGATTGAAGTCAACGGTCTGTTCCGCCACGGCTTTATGATTTCCCCGGCCGTTACCGGCGCGGCCGTGCGTTTGGCCGGTGCGCTGTTTGCCGGAAGCGACATTCCCGAATACGACGAAACCAGCGGTTTGCCATATATCCGCACCGCAAATTAAAGCCGTTGCGGACGAAGTTGCTTGAAAATCGGGCAAATTGTTTGTGAAAGACAGCCACAGGCCGTCTGAAAATGATAAAATCGCCGTCAATTCAATTAACCTTGCGTCTGAAAACCGCATGATGCCGTTTTCAGACGCTAAACCAATTTCCTATTTAATGATAAGCACATGACAACCCAAACCCTTTTAATCGAACTTCTCACTGAAGAACTCCCGCCAAAAGCCCTCAATAATTTGGGCAACCATTTTGCCGCTTCCGTTGTCGAAGGCTTGGAAAAAGCGCAACTGATTGACGGCGCAGCCGAATACACTGCCTACGCTTCTCCGCGCCGTTTGGCCGTTCAAGTCAAAAACGTGAAGGCCGTTCAAGCCGATCAAAAAATCGTGAAAAAAGGCCCGGCCGTGGCGAATGCTATGAAAGACGGTACGCCGACTAAGGCTTTGGAAGGTTTTGCGCGCGGTGCGGGTGCGAAAATCGAAGACCTGACCATTATCAACGACGGCAAGCAAGACGTGTATGCCTACGAATACGTCCAAACCGGCAAACCGCTGGGCGAGCTTTTGGAAGACATCATCAATGCCGCAGTGAAGAAACTGCCGATTCCTAAAGTCATGCGTTGGGGCAGCAGCACATTTACCTTCGTTCGCCCTGTACACAGCCTGATCGTGTTGCACGGCAGCGACATCGTAAACGTCAGCGTTTTGGGTCTGCAAAGCGGCAACAAAACATTGGGTCACCGCTTCCTCTCCAGTGGCGAAATCGCCATCGAAAATGCCGACAGCTACGCCGCACAAATGCGCGAGCAAGGCAAAGTAGAAGCATCGTTTGCCGAACGCAAAGCCGCCATTCAGACGGCCTTGAACGAGCAGGCAGGCCGTCTGAATGCGACCGTTGCCGCCGATGAAGCATTGTTGGACGAAGTGACCGCATTGGTCGAATGGCCTGTGGTATTGGAAGCCGGTTTTGAAGAACACTTCCTCGCTGTGCCTCAAGAATGTTTGATTCTGACCATGCAGCAAAACCAAAAATATTTCCCGCTGCTTGACCAAAACGGCAAGCTGATGAACCGCTTCCTGCTGGTGTCCAACCTGCAAACCGAAGACCCGTCACACATCATCCAAGGCAACGAGCGCGTTTTGCGCGCGCGCCTGTCTGATGCCGAGTTCTTCTACAAACAAGACCAAAAAGCGACTTTGGAAAGCCGCCTGCTGAAATTGTCCAGCGTGGTTTACCACAACAAAATCGGTTCGCAAGCCGAGCGCATCGAACGCTTGCAAAGCATCGCCGCACACATCGCCAAAGCATTGGGCGCGGATACTGCTGCAGCCGAACGCGCCGCACGTTTGGCCAAAGCCGACTTGGTGACCGAAATGGTCGGCGAGTTCCCTGAATTGCAAGGCACGATGGGCAAATACTATGCCCGTTTGGACGGCGAAACCGAAGAAATCGCCGAAGCCATCGAGCAACACTACCAACCGCGTTTTGCCGGCGACAACCTGCCGAACGGCAAAGTGGCAACCGCCGTTGCGCTGGCCGACAAACTGGAAACCTTGGTCGGCATTTGGGGCATCGGTCTGATTCCGACCGGCGACAAAGACCCATACGCCCTGCGCCGCTCCGCATTGGGTATTTTGCGTATGCTGATGCAGTATGGTTTGGACGTAAACGAACTGATTCAGATGGCCTTTGACAGCTTCCCCAAAGGTTTGCTTAACGAGAAAACGCCGTCTGAAACTGCCGACTTCATGCAGGCGCGTTTGGCCGTGTTGCTGCAAAACGATTATCCGCAAGACATCGTTGCCGCCGTATTGGCGAAACAGCCGCGCCGTTTGGACGACGTAGTGGCCAAACTGCAGGCCGTTGCCGCGTTCAAACAGCTGCCCGAAGCCGCCGCATTGGCCGCAGCCAACAAACGCGTGCAAAACCTGCTGAAAAAAGCCGATGCCGAGTTGGGCGCGGTTGACGAAAGCCTGCTGCAACAAGACGAAGAAAAAGCCCTGTATGCCGCCGCGCAAGGTTTGCAGCCGAAAATTGCCGCCGCCGTTGCCGAAGGCAATTTCCAAACCGCCTTGTCCGAACTGGCTTCCGTCAAGCCGCAAGTCGACGCATTCTTCGACGGCGTGATGGTAATGGCCGAAGATGCCGCCGTGAAGCAAAACCGTTTGAACCTGCTGAACCGCTTGGCAGAACAAATGAACGCAGTTGCCGACATTGCGCTCTTGAGCGAATAAGGCCGCGTTTCAGTTGACCCACTTTTCAGGCTGCCCGATGATTCAGGCAGCCTGAAGTTTTTCGGGCGTATCCCTTATATGGCGTTCAAGGGTATAATTCAGCAGA
The DNA here is from genome assembly GCF_002863305.2 of Neisseria perflava. Classification (NCBI taxonomy): domain Bacteria; kingdom Pseudomonadati; phylum Pseudomonadota; class Betaproteobacteria; order Neisseriales; family Neisseriaceae; genus Neisseria; species Neisseria perflava. The sequence goes on along the minus strand of NZ_CP136962.1, from coordinate 1,706,292 downwards.
TTTGTCAGGCAGGCAAATCGCGCACATCAAACAATTTCCCACATTCAAGAGGCAGATTATGAATATTCCAGCCATCCGAACCGCACTCGATGCCGTGTTGATTCCCACTACAATACGCACTTTGGGCAGCGAAAAAGCCGTTTCGCTTCTGGAAGAGCATTCAGACGGCCTGCATATCGGCCTGAAATTCGCGTTCCCAGTTGCCCATATTGCCGCAGACATTGCCAACGCCCTCCAAGAAGCCGTCATGGCCCATACCGGCGACACGCATATCCACTTAAGTATCGATACCGAAATCGGTACGCACAAAGTCCAACCCGGCGTGGCGACCATCAAAGGCGTGAAAAATATTATTGCCGTTGCATCCGGTAAAGGCGGTGTCGGCAAATCAACGACCACTGCCAACCTTGCCACCGCAATGGCCAGAATGGGCGCGCGCGTCGGCGTACTCGATGCCGACCTGTACGGCCCAAGCCAGCCCACCATGCTCGGAGTACAAGATCGCAAACCCGACCAACAAAACAAAAAACTCATTCCCGTTGAAGCCGAAAGCGGCATTCAAGTGATGTCCATCGGTTTTCTGGTCGATACCGACCAAGCCGTTGTTTGGCGAGGCCCGATGGTCAGCCAAGCCTTGCAACAACTTATGTTCCAAAGCGAATGGGACAATGTCGATTATCTCTTCATCGACCTGCCGCCCGGTACTGGCGATATCCAATTGACCCTGTCGCAAAAAATCCCCGTAACCGGCTCTGTTGTCGTCACCACGCCGCAAGACATCGCCCTGATTGATGCACGCAAAGCCGTGGATATGTTCAACAAAGTCAATATCCCGATTTTGGGCGTTTTGGAAAACATGTCTGTCCATATCTGCTCCAACTGCGGCCATGCCGAAGCAATCTTCGGCGCAGAAGGCGGCAAAAACTTGGCAGAGCGTTTGAATGTACCGTTGCTCGGTCAACTTCCATTAAGCCTGCCTGTACGCGAAGCCATGGACAGCGGCACATCTTCGGCCTTGTTTGAAAACAACCAAACCATCGCCGACATCTACACCGAAGCCGCATTCCAAATCGCGCTGGCCATTGCTGATAAAGGCAAAGACTTCAGCAGCCGCTTCCCGAAAATCGTCGTCGAATAAAAAAGTTTAAAAAAGGTGTTGACAGCTGTGGGTCTGATCTCTATAATGCACAGCTTGTCGGGTCGTTAGCTCAGTCGGTAGAGCAGCGGACTTTTAATCCGTTGGTCGAGCGTTCGAATCGCTCACGACCCACCAAATATAAAAACCTGCTTTGAAAAAAGCAGGTTTTTTTACGTTTGGATTTTAGGATTTTGTTGAAAATATTTTGTTATTGAAACAATCCATAGCACATCAAGCATCAGGCCGTCTGAAAATATCTTTCAGACGGCCTGAAGTTTTATAGGAATGGTTTTGAGAAATAAGTTTGTCTACCTAGGGCAGACAAACGTTTAAAACCTAACCTGCGTCTGCAACTGCCTACGATAAACCAATACGGCAGCAGTCAGTGTGGCAAAAGAGAATGCTGACAGTAGAAGCAGATAACGGCCGATTCCGTCCAGTCCGCTGCGGTTGAGCAGTAATTCCTGAAAAGCCTTCAAGCCCCATGCCATTGGGGAAATCCAAGTGAGTTGCTGCATGGTTTCGGGCATGACGTGTGCAGGCACCATAATGCCGCCGATTGCCGCCATCAGGATGATGCCGCCGCCGCCGAGGACGACGGCGTGTTCGGTGGATTTGGCGCAGACGCTGATTAATAGCGCGTAGCCGAGTGCGGCGGCACTGACGGCAGCGGACAGCAACGCGTAGGGAACAAGGCTGCCGTTGAGTATGAGGGCGGGTACGCCGATTTCGGGCAGCAGGTAGCGGCCGAGCAGCAGCATTCCGACAAACTGAAGCTGGTTAATCAGGAAATAGGGGACAAGTTTCGCAGCAATCAGGCCGGATGCGGAGGCGCGGGCGAGGCGCAGGCGGGTAATGGTGTTGGTCTGGCGTTCCAGTGCCATGACGTTCGACAGCGGTATCATAATGAAAAACATGCCGAAAATCAGCCATGCGGGAACGCTGTGCTGTACGGCGTTGGGTTTTTCCACTGTGCCGTTGCCTGCGCTCAGATAGTGTTCTTCCAGCATTTTTTTATCTAAAAAGCTGCGCACGGCGGCGAATTGTTCGTCGTTTTTTTCATCCACTTTTTTCTGGATGTCTTTGCGGATGGAACGAGGCAGTTTTTTATTGTCGATTTTGATGCCGTCATTGTTGTCGAAATAGGCGTCCAGCCGCGTTTCGGTGTAGTGCTGCTGCAAAACGCCTTTGACAGCCGCCAGCCATGAAGGCTCGGTATCGGGCGGTACATAGATTTGCAGGGCTTTGTCGTCGGCGATTTTGCCGGAAGTGGGGTTCGGGTTGTGCAGCACCAGTTGGAAACGTTTGTCGTGCAGGCCGTTTTGCGCGTCGGTTAGTTTTTCAGACGGCATCAGTGTGACATGGATTTGTTCTTTCTCCAGCGCGGCGGCCAGCGCGGTATTGATACTGTCGTTTGCTATGCCAACCAGCGCGATACGGCTGTCGGTGTGCGGGTCTTGGTCGCGGCTTAGCGCCAACGACATAATCAGCATGAAGGCGATGGGCATCACAAACAACACGGCCAAACCGTGCAGGTCGCGGCAGAGCAGTTTGAGTTCTTTGAGGAGGGAGGAAATCGTCATTGTGGATTTTGCTTATCTGTTGCCGGTTCGTCTTTGCGCAGGAAATCAAGGTAAAACGTTTCCAGCGAACCGTGTCCCTGCTGGAAGTAGCGGATTTGTGCGCCGCTTTGTTGCAGGGCAGCGTAAACGGCGGCGGCATCGTGCGTCGTTTCCATCATGCCGCGGCTGTCCACTTGCTTTGCACCCAAAGCGGCCAGCGTCTGAGGCAGCAGCGGCGGTTCGACGGTAAAACGCACGACACCGGTTTGCGTGCCTAGAAGCTCGTCCAAACCGCCGTGGTACACCAGCTTGCCATGTTGCAGCAGCGCGATTTTGTCGCAAAGCTGCTCGATTTCCGACAGATAGTGCGAGGTATAAACTACCGTTACCCCCTGACGCGTCAAATCCGCCACGCTGTCGAGGATAAAGCGGCGCGACTGCGGGTCGATGCCGACCGTAATTTCGTCGAGAAACACCAATTGCGGCGTATTAATCAGGCCGATGGCAAAATTCAGACGGCGTTTAAGCCCACCCGAAAGATGCTTCGCTGCTTTGTTTTTGTGGGCGGTCAGGTCGGTCTGTTCCAACAGCGCGTTCAGACGGCTTTTGTCGTGCACTTTGTAAAGCGAGGCGAAAAACAGCAGGTTGTCCCACACAGAAAGCTGCGGATAAAACGCAAAATCCTGCGGCACCAAACCGATTTTCTGCCGTTCGCTGCGGCTCAACAGGCGCAACGGCTTGCCGTCAAACAAAATTTCGCCCTGCCGTACTTCCTGCAAGCCGGCCAAAAGCGACATCAGCGTCGTTTTCCCCGCACCGTTGTGGCCGAGCAGTCCCAAACATTCGCCGTCGGCAATATCGAACGACACATTGTCCAGCGCGGCAGTTTCAGCTTTGGGATAACGGTGGGAGAGGGATTGGATTTGAATCATGGTTTCAGACGACCTTTTTTAGCGATATTTATATCACAGCACCCCATAAATAACGGCGCTGGAATTTGCCGTCCTTAAATATAAAGCAGACGCCGAAGGGAGCGCCGTCCGAACCTTGTCTGCCGAACAGATAAAGCGTCTTATCGCTGCGGCGGTAATAGGCTTCCCAACCTTTATACACATTGCTGTCGCGTGCAGTGGCGGCAAAATCGGGCGAGAAGAGTCCTTGCAGTTCGGCAGCGGGAACCGCTTGACCGTTTAGCGTGATACGTTCAAGCGCGAACACGCTTTTGGAAATCATAGAGTCCATGCCATAGAACGGCTTGCCTTGATAGAGACGCGCGGTGTATTTGTCTTTGCTGATACCCGAGAAATCACTGAGTTTAGGGTGAATGCGGCGGGCAACGATGTGTACCGTTTGACCGTTGCCGGACAAAGTCAGCGTATCGTCGTGACCGGATTGTTCGCGCAGGCGGACAAAGCTTTTGTCGGCGGCTGGGAATATCAGACGGCTGTAATGGATAAAGCCGGAATCGTCGGCGCTTGCCTGTTGTAGCTGAACAAAACAGAAGTCTGACCTGGTTTCACTGAGTTCTTCCACACATTCCAACGGTGTGCCGTTGGGAATTCTTGCCAAGACTTTGGCATTCAAATCGGGGCTTTTGCGCAAGTTGGTGTGTCCGTCGGCATCATGCACCAAGGCAAAGCCGTTCGGCGGCGCGGCATGGGTTAGGGCGGAACACAATAATAGGAGAGCAGCTAAGTAACGCATTTTTATCTTTTCTTTTAGTTTTCAGACGACCTTTTCGAGCGATATTTATAGCGCAGCATTCCATAAATAGCGGCGCTGGAATTTACCGTCCTTAAATATAAAGCAGACATCGAAACTACCGGCGCCCGAGCCTTGTCTGCCAAATAGATAGAGCCTCTTATCGATGCTGCGGTAATAGGCTTCCCAGCGGTCGTACACCTGGCTATCGCGTGCGGTGGCGGCAAAATCGGGCGAGAACAGTCCTTGCAGTTCGGCAGCGGGAACCGCTTGACCGTTTAGCGTGATGCGTTCAAGCGCGAACACGCTTTTGGGAATGTCGTAGTCTGTACCATAGAAAGGTTTGCCTCGATAGAGCCGCGCGGTGTATTTGTCTTTGTTGATGCCCGAGAAGTCGCTGAGTTTTGGATGGATGCGGCGGGCAACGATGTGTACCGTTTGTCCGCTACCGGACAAAGTCAGCGTATCGTCGCGACCAGATTGTTCGCGCAGTCGGGCGAAGCTTTTGTCGGAGGCGGGAAATATCAGACGGCTGTAATGGATGAAACCGTAGTCTTCTGCGGCAGGTTGTTGCAGCTGGGCAGTACAGAAACTCAGGCTGCCTTCGCCGCCATCACCCAGACATTTCAACGGTGTGCCGTTGGGAATTTTTGCCAAGACTTTGGCATTCAAATCGGGGCTTTCGCGTAAGTTGGTATGTCCGTCGGCATCATGAACTAAGGCAAAGCCGTCCGGCGGCGTGGCATGGGTTAAGGCGGAACACAATAATAAGAGAGCAGTTAAGCAACGCATTTTTATCTTTTCTTTGAGTTTTCAGACGACCTAATTTCAAAACTGTACGCGGCGGTTTAAGTTAAGCCGCATGATTCCCATTATTTCAACAATCCCCGCCACAACGCTTCTTCATCGTCCGCAATCTTGCGCAAAAATGCGGCGATTTCGCGGCAGCCGTTTTCGGACGGCTTTTTGCACTGTTTCACGCACATTGCTGCAAACTGCCGCCATTGGTCGCCGATGGCGGTCATTTGTTCCGAGGCCGTCTGAAACGCGGGGCTGTCGCAGATACGGGCGGCCTGCTCGAGGAAATAGGCGTAGATATAGCGGAAACCCGCGCCGCCGGTGCCGATTTCTTCCTGCATCCGCACCAAATGGCCGAGGAACAGTTTTTGGTATTTGTCGTTTTGTTTGGCAGGCAGGGACTCGATTTTTTTGGCCAGCGTGCGGATGCCTTTTACACCGATGAAAAAGACCGGTGCGAGCATATGTTTGGCGTTTTTGCGTATGGCTTTGCGGATAATAGCGGGCAAGTCTGCCATGATTTTTTCAGACGGCCTGTTGTCTTCTAATGTGTACATCATGCCTTTTGCCGCCAATACGCCTTTGGCAAAGCGCGCCCGTTGCAAATCTTCGGCGGCGCAGCGTTGCACGGTTTCAAATACGGGGTCGCTGATGAGGTAGTCGTTGCCGTCTTTTCCGTACACTAAAAGATTGTGTGCGTTGAAATGGAAGCGCATTTGTGGCGGGAAGTAGGGCAGCCAGAAGACGGAGGTTTGCAAACCGGCCAGTTTGCCTGAGGATAGCGCGGCATCCAATGCGGCTTGTCCGCTTTGTGCGTCGGAAAATTTGCGCACGGATAATTTCAGCCCCAATGCTTTGCAGGTGTTTTTGATAATGCTGCGCGGTGCGGTGCGATAAGAAACCAGCGGCATGCCGTTTAATTTGATCAGCGGCATCCAGACAAACGTCAGCGCGTGGGCAATGCCGAAAATCATGGCTTCGTCTAAATTGTGGCCATGGTATTTGAGCAGGGTGGACATCACACCGCTTTCGCAATGGGCGGTATGCTGGTGTGGAAATTCTTGTGTGGTCATAAAGTTATTGGTTTTCATGCAATGTTTTCAGACGGCCTGATACGGTCGGAATGGTTTGTTGTTTTGGAAATCAGCGGGCTTCCTTGGCCGCTTCCTGCTCGGCTTTGTAGCGGCGCAGAAATTCGATGGCGGCGGTTTTTTCGGCTTCGTTGCCGTATTTGGCATCACGTTGGGCGCGGCGCAGTTCGGCGCGTTCTTTGGCTTCTTCGATTTGGCGTGCTTTGAAGTCTTCGCGGTTGTCGGAGGAGACGAGTTTGCCCTGTTGTGATTGCGCTTTGGCCATGGCTTTGGCAATCAAATCCATGGGGTTGAATGCGGCGCTTGGTGCGGCTGTTTGGGTTTGTGCCTGTGCGGCCTGTTTGGCTTTGACGGCGGCTTCGCGTTGCGCCAGCAGGGCTTTGCGTTCGGCATCGTCGCGCTGTTTGCGCTCGGTATGGCGTTCAAAACGGCTTTGAGCATGTTCGGCGGCGGCAAAGCGCGGTTCGGCAGAGGTGCTGAAACGGCGTGCAGATGGCAGGAAGGGCTGCGATACGGGAACCATGTCGATGCAGTCGACGGGGCAGGGGGTAACGCACAAGCCGCAGCCGGTGCATTCGTCGCTGATGACGGTGTGCATCAGTTTGGATGCGCCCATAATGGCATCGACAGGGCAGGCGCGGATACAGGCGGTACAGCCGATGCAGACGGCTTCGTCAATCAGGGCTACGGCTTTGATTTGTGTTTTTGCCGGGGCGAGGTAGGGTTTGCCCAACAGGTCGGCAATATCTTTCATGACGGTTTCCCCACCCGGCGCGCACAGGTTTACCGGCGCTTCTCCTGCCGACAGGGCGCGCGCATAGGGTAAGCAGCCTTCATAGCCGCACTCACGACATTGGGTTTGCGGCAACAGGCGGCTGATGCTTTGGATGGGAATGGTCATCATGGATAGTCAAAATCGAAAAGGCGCATTATATCAGATTGTTGCGTTTATTTTGGCGAAACCCGCTTTGCTTATTTTAGCGAAACTCTCTACGCTCGTTTTAACGAAACTTGCTACGCTTGTTTTCAGACGGCCTGAGTCGGGTTTGCGTTATAATTTTGAAATGGATTTATTCGGGTAATTAGGAATGACGGCTACACTTTGCCCCTGTCAGTCGGGGTGCGTTTATGCGGAATGTTGCGCACCGTTTCATGCGCGTGAGGCGGCGGCCGCGACGGCGGAAGAGTTGATGCGTTCGCGTTACAGCGCGTATGTTTTGCAGGAAATCGACTATATCGTGGACACGACTGTCCCTGCGCAGCAGAATTTGTTGGACAAGCAGGATTTGGCGGCATGGAGTCAGCAGACGCAGTGGTCGGGATTGAAGGTTATCCGTCATGTGCCGTTTGGCAAACTGCATGCTTTGGTCGAGTTTGAGGCGTATTTTGAAGAGAACGGGCAAACTGAGTGCCATCATGAATTGTCGGCGTTTGTGAAAATAGACGGGCGTTGGTACTTTATTGATCCGACCGTTGCTTTGCCGACGATGAAACAGCCTTGTTTGTGCGGTTCGGGCAAAAAGTTTAAGGCATGTTGCGGACAGTTTTTCAAATAGTAATGTAAACAGGCCGTCTGAACGTTCAGACGGCCTGAGCTGTTTTTGCAGATAAAAAAAACCATTCATACTAAGGGAGAAGTATGAATGGCCAATACATTGCGGGAAAACGTCTTACTTGCTGCACCGCCCAAAAGGGATGAAAGAGCGGTGTTGTGTCAGCGATTGATATTCTACCGTTTTTAGTATTAAATGCTGTTAAGAAGTGAAATAATTTCAATAAGTTGCAAGATAATCGTGATTTTTTGAAGATAAACGGTATTTTTACTGATTTTCTCGAATCCATTTCACCCATTGTTGAAACAGCTCGGGTTGCAATGCGGCGATGACGGAACGCTTGAATACATGTTCGCCGCTCCAAAAATCGTCGCCCTCCAAAGTGGTCAGGCAGCCGCCGGCTTCTTCAAAAATCAATGCGCCGGCAGCGTAGTCCCACAGCTTTTGTCCGCCGTGGATGTAAATATCGTAGCGGCCGCTGGCAAGGTAGCACCAATCGAGCGTGCTGCTGCCCATGCTACGGATTGTGCCGAATGGGGCAAGGGTATTCATGCGGCTGGCGAGTTTGCCCGAACGCAGGTATTTGATTTCTACGCCGGCAATGGATTCGTTGAGTTTTTTGTTTTCCGAGCGCAGCGGCAGCGGCGTGCCGTTGAGGAATGCGCCTTTGCCGCGTTCGGCATAGAAACATTCGCCGCTGACCGGATTGTAAATCACGCCCAATTCGGCGTGGCCGTTTTTAACCAGCGCGACGGATACGGCAAAATGCGGCAAACCGTTGACGAAGTTGTTTGTGCCGTCGATAGGGTCGACAATCCACAGGCCGTCTGAATGTTCGTTCCACAAACGGGTTTGCTCCTGAACGCTCATCTCCTCGCCCAACATCGGACAATCCTCCAATAAGGGCAGGGCGGCGGCAAAAGCGGTTTGTGCGGCCAAATCTGCTTCACTCAAAACCGAACCGTCTTCCTTGCGTCGTGACGGCGTGTTCAGAAAACGCGGCATGACTTCGGTTTGGGCGATGTGGCGGACGACTTTCTGTAAACGGTATAGCACGGCGTATCCTTGTTTTTTGCAGTTTTGCGTGACAGTGGATTAAAATTCAGGAAGTTTTAAATTATAGTGGATGAAATCGAAATCAGGCAGGCAAGAGGATGTCGCCGTGTTTCAACTTCGTTCACGAAAGTTCAAATTATATACATGAATAAAGCAGGAAACCATGCCCCGATTTTACGTTGATTTTGCCTTAAGCCCCGACAGCGTGGTCGAATTGCCCGATAATGTGGTGCGCCATCTGAATGTATTGCGCGTGAAAAATACGGAAGAAATCGTGTTGTTCAACGGCAATGGCAAGTCATATCCGGCTTTGCCTGAAGTTTTGGAAAAACGCCGCGCCAGCGTGCGTATTCTGCGTGAAGAGGCAACGGACAACGAATCGCCGCTGAACATTACGTTGGTACAGGCGGTATCCGCCGCAGAGCGCATGGATTTCACTTTGCAGAAAAGCGTGGAATTGGGCGTGGCAGAAATTCGCCCGGTCATCAGCGAACGCTGTGTCGTCCGCTTGAGCGGCGAACGCGCTGAAAAGCGGGTGGCGCGTTGGCAGGAAATCGTCGTTTCGGCGTGTGAACAAAGCGGCCGCAATATTGTGCCGAAGGTTTTGCCACTGACGACTTATGCACAGGCTCTGCAGCAGTTGCCGCAGGAAACGACCAAACTGTTAATGAGCTTGAACCACGCACAAAAACTGAGCGATGTTCGGCCTCAATCCGGTAAGGTCGTGTTTATGGTCGGCCCGGAAGGCGGCTGGACGGAGAAGGAAGAGCAACAGGCATTTGATGCCGGTTTTCAATCCGTTACGCTTGGCAAACGGGTGTTGCGTACCGAAACCGCTTCACTTGCGGCCATTGCCGCCATGCAGACGCTTTGGGGCGATTTTGCATAAAGTTCGGGCCGTCTGAAAACGAGCGTAGCGAGTTTCGCTCAAACAAGCTGTTGCTTCATGATATAAAAATGGGAGTTTAAAAAATGTCTTACACCTTTACACTGGCCGAGTACGAGCTGGAAGCGGAATTGAAAAAGTTAATCGTGCAAGAGGCCGATAAGGCCGACGATGTGGATATGGATGATTTCACCGACGATGCGCTTTTGTTTGGCGATGACAGTCCGGTCGGTTTGGATTCGCTTGATGCGCTGCAAATCAGCGTTGCCTTGCAACAGTATTTCCAAGTACGCCTACAGGGCGACCGTATGGTGCGCAAACATATGATGTGCGTACGCGATTTGGCGGCGTTTATCCGTGCGGAGCATGGCGCGTGAGTTGGGTTTGCGGTACAGCGGCCACTTCTGCCTTGAATCCGCAAACGGATTTCAGACGGCCTGATGCGGTGTCTTATACGTTTTTAAACCAGCCGCAGCAGGTTGCTTATTTTCGTGCATTCGCCGGCGACAGTTTGGGGCGGAAGGAATTTGCGGATATTGCCGAACAACATTTGCGCCGAGCCGCCGAAAATGCAGGCTGGCCGTCTGAAAGCTGGCACGATGCGCCGGTGTTTATCGGTTCCAGTTCCTATTCCATCTCCGAATATGAAAACCGCCATTTTGCGGGTAATAGGGCGGTAGAGGAACACAATCTGCTTTATCTTGCCGAAGATTTGCGCCGGCGTAGCGGCAATCGGCAGATTTTCAGTTTCGCTACTGCCTGTACTTCATCTGCCCATGCGCTGATTCAGGCGGATAATTGTTTGCGCGGCGGGGCGGAGCGAGCCTTTGTGTTTGGTATTGAAAACCTCAACCAACTGACTTTGCTGCATTTTCACAGCTTGGGTTTGCTGACCGAACAGTATCAGCCTTTTGGCGGAAACGGTTTGATTTTAGGCGAAGGTGTTGCCGCGCTTGCCTTATCTTCCGCTGCTCCTGAATCTTCAGGCCGTCTGAAACTTATCGGACACGCCGCCAATACAGGCAATGACCTGATTCAAAGCGATGGCCAAGCGCAAGAGCAGGTGATGCGCCGTGCGTTAGATATTGCAGGTATCGCTCCTGAAAGCATTGCAGCTGTTAAAACACACGGCATCGGCACGGCTGACAGCGATGTCGCCGAATTGGCTGCACTGGAAAATATATTCGGTATACTGCCCCCTTTGATGGCGTTCAAGCCGCAAATCGGACACACGCTTGGCGCAACGGCAGCCCTTGAAACGGTCCTGCTTTTATCCGCTTTAAAACAAGGTGAAAGCAACGATTATCAGGGGCGGAAAATTCGTTTTTCCGAGTGCGCGACTTCACAAAAAGGCGGCTTTTTCTGTTTGGCCAATCAGTTTGGTTTTGGTGGCAGCAACACATCTTTGGTATGGCAATGGCAACCGTAAATCCTAATATCCGTATTACCGCCGCCGTGCGTTTTGATACTGACGCCGGCACCGGCGGTAAAATCCTCAAACAAACCTTAAAGCAGCAAAGCGGTATAGATACCCGCCGCCTCAGCCGCTTGAGCCTGATTGCCGCGCTTGGTGCAGGGCAACTGAAAGAGCAGTGCGAAATTCGTTCTGATTGCGCTGTTTTTCTCGGTACACCGTTTTCTTCGCCATCCGTATTTGAAAAAATGGCAGACAATGTGCTGAACCATCACGCCGCGATGCCGTTTGACTTTATCGCCAATCTGCACAACTCCCCCGTTTTTCATGCCGCGCAAGCGTTAGGTACGCATGGTGCAACTTTGGTCGTGGCTGCCGACAACGATGTAGATACGTACTTTCATCCATTATCTCTGGCGATGCAGTCTTTGCAAAATGGCGGACAAGCTGCGGTTGGCTGGGCATATGAACATCAAGCAGCTCATGCCGATACTCATGAAGGCAGTATTTGGATTGTGCTTGAAGCCGGTGCAGAGCAGGGGGTTCCCGTTGTGTTGAATGATGAAGGTACTCAGACTGATAGGCCGTCTGAAAAGTCGCAATATTATTGGCAAAATATCGCCGATTGGATAGAAGCAGTAATGGCGCACGAGGGTAGGGATGTGAAGAAATATACTTTGGCGTGATAGGGAAAATGATTTTAGAGAATGAGTTTGTTGAAGTAAATAGGTTGTAAGCCATTAAAAAGGCCGTCTGAAAATATTTTCAGACGGCCTTTTGTATCAAAAACCAATCAACGAGACATTTCGCCTTGAATAGCGCGGATATTCGCTTTACGGGCGTTGATGGTACGGGTCAGCTGTTGGATCTTAATTTGATCGCCTTTTTGTTTGGCCGCATTCAGCTGGGTTTGAAGGCGGGTAATAGCAGCCTGTTCATTGCGCACTTCGGTCTGCAATATCTGTTTGCGGGTTTCTTTAGGGCTTGGCTTAGGAGCCGGCGTAACCACAGGTGCTGTACGGATAACAGGGGCTTTGTATTTGCTGTATGAAGAACTGCGTGATTTGTTCTGACGGTTGCGCAGGGTAATATTGAGGCGCGGATTGGCAGCTTCGGCTGTGTTGGTCACGCTGGTAATCGGTACATTTGGCAGAATTTTGATATCACTGTCATTATTTTCTTTATCCAGCAAAATGTCGGCTGCCGGTTTGTATGCTTGAGGGAAAGGTGTTGGGACAGTGGTTTTGCCATGCTCTACCGGAGTGGCAGTTGCCGGCGTGCTTGGTTCGACCGAAGCGGTGGCAATAGTTTTGGCTGCTTGTTCTTCGGATGTGCGGACAACGGCTGTTTTGGTACGGTTGACCTTGGCTTTGCGTCGAGAGGAGGTTTTGGCATAAGTTTTGCCTTTGCGCTTAGTCTCGACTTTGGCAGGTGTTTTATCGAGCGCTTCATCCTGAGCTGTTACCGCTTGGCTATTTTTGGTAGTTGAAGTTTGCGGCTGAGCTGTCGAGTTCTGAATAATCTCTTGTGGAATTTGGATTGCAGGCACAACAGGTTGAGCAGCTGGTGTTTCATTAATAATAGCAATGCCGTCTGAAACTGTTTTCTCGGTAGAAGCAGTAGGTTGGGCTTGTGCGGCAAGCATGACAGGAACAACACTGTTTTCTGTTTGGGTTGCACTAGACTGAGTTTGTACGACAGGAGTTGTATTGCGGACAGTAGTGTCGGCAACATAGTCTTCAGCTTTTATTGTGGGCGGCGCTTCCAGAGTAGGCGTATTGTTGGAAACAATTACGCTGTCTGCAATGGCTTTGTCGGCCGCAACGGTAGGTTGGGTTTGCGCGGCAAGCATTGGAGGAACAATAGTGTTGTCCGCTTGAACGGCAGTCGTCTGCGTTTGTACGACAGGAGTTGTGTTGTGGACAGCAGTATCGACAACATAGTTTTCAGGTTTTGCAACGGCTGGTGTTTCTAAAACAGGCGTATTGTTGGGAACGATTACGCTGTCTGCAATGGTTTTATTCGCAGGCACAGCTTGTCGAGTTTGTGCCATCGGAATGGAAATAGGTGCCGGAATACCGTATTCATTTCGAGCAACAACGACTGGGGTTTGTACTGCAGGCATTGCATGAGAAGCATGAACGTAGTCAGCGGCAGATGCTTTAAATTCTGTTGTTTGTACCGTTTTTAAAACCGGAGTGTCGCCTGGAATTGCAACGACGCTGTTTTCTGTTACATTGTTTGTTTCAACTATGCGACAGGCGTCATTGATCTGGTATGAAGCATAAACGGTGATGCCTTCAACATTGCAGACATACTCGGCAGCATTAGCGGCGGCGGGGAGGGTCAGGCTGAGGGCAATGGCGGTTTTGCAGAAAAACGGTTTCATAAAGGCAATAGAATCAGGTTGTTTGTTCAAAGTGTAATTATACTATGTACACTGTCAGCATCCGCCAACTTATTTTTAGGCGGTGTAAAACTGTGGCTGAAAGGTTGAAAATTGGAATAAAAGGTCTTAGGCCGTCTGAAACTTGTTATATAAAGTTTCAGACGGCCTTTGTTGTCATAGCGGATTAAGCGTTTAACAGGCTTTCGTCCAATGTCAGTTCTTCGTTTTTATTGACGGCTACTTTGCGTGCCAAAACGTTTTGGGCAATTTCGTGTGCTTCAGCAAGCGAGTGCATCAGGTAAGTACCGCATTGGTATTCGTTCAGCTCGGGGATTTTGCTTTGGTCTTGAACGGTCAAAACATCCTGCATTGAAGCGAGCCATGCGTCGGCCACTTTTTGTTCGTCGGGCGTGCCGATGAGGCTCATGTAGAAACCGGTGCGGCAGCCCATCGGGGAAATGTCGATGATTTCGACGCCGTTGCCGTTTAAGTGGTCGCGCATAAAGCCGGCGAACAAATGCTCCAGCGTGTGAATGCCTTTTTCGGGCAGGATTTCTTTGTTGGGAATGCAAAAACGCAGGTCAAATACGGTAATGGTGTCGCCTTTGGGCGTGGTCATGGTTTTCGCCACACGCACGGCAGGGGCGTGCATACGGGTGTGGTCGACTTTGAAACTGTCTAGTAGGGGCATTTGGGTATCCTTTGAGGTAAATAGATTTTTAGCGGGTCGGATTTAAAGATTCAATCACAATTCGGCAATATTGACTGCCTCGCCCGAAGCCGCGCTCAGTGCTTCGTTCAAAACATCGTAGAAATCCCGTCCGTCGCGTGTTGCCAGCCATTTGCCGTTTTGCTCGGCGAAATGGTAGCCGCCGCTTTTTGCGGCAATCCACAATTCTTGGTTGGGCGTGTGGCGGTTGACGATGATTTGCGTGCCGTCTTCGGCTTCGATGGTCAGGACGTTTCCGGCAAACTGGCAGTCGAAATCCCAGCCGTTTTCATCGATTTGGTCTTCAATGTGTTCAAACAATTCTTCGCTCAGGCGGATGAATTCGCTTTCGGTCATCATGGCTTTTTGTGTGGTTTTTGTTTAAGATACCGAATCTTGCCACATTCGTAATGATGAAGAAAGTTTTACTGATGAAATACGGCGTATTTTTTGCAGCGGCAACGGCTCTGCTGCTTTCTGCCTGCGGCTACAAAGGCGACCTCTACCTGCCCAAAGAAGGCGACAAGGCGCGCTTCGGCGTGATTCAGACCGGCTTGAAATTCGATACGGCTAAAGAGCCGACCACTCAAACTAACGATTAAAAAAAGACTTCACAAACATGACCTTATCCTGCGAACAAATCCCTTATTCCCACCTTGCCGAGGAATTCGGCACGCCGCTTTATGTGTACAGCAAATCTGCGCTGACCGAGGCGTTTGACAACTACCAAACCGCGTTTGCTGCTTTGAATCCGCTTGTCTGCTACGCGGTTAAAGCCAATGGCAACCTGAGCATCATCAAACACTTTGCTTCTTTGGGGAGCGGTTTTGACATTGTGTCCGGCGGCGAGTTGGCGCGTGTTTTGGCGGCCGGCGGCGATGCGGCGAAAACGATTTTTTCTGGTGTGGGCAAGAGTGAGGCAGAAATTGAATTTGCGCTGAATGCGGGCGTGAAATGCTTCAATATGGAGAGCATTCCCGAAATCGACCGTATTCAGAAAGTTGCCGCGCGTTTGGGTAAAGTCGCTCCGGTTTCCTTGCGCGTCAATCCTGATGTCGATGCCAAAACCCACCCTTATATCTCCACCGGTTTGAAAGCCAATAAATTCGGTATTGCCTATGCCGATGCGCTTGAGGCCTATCGTCATGCTTCCCGACAAAGCCATTTGAAAATCATCGGTATCGACTGCCATATCGGCTCGCAACTGACCGACCTCAGCCCGCTTATCGAAGCCTGCGAACGTATCTTGGCCTTGGTCGACCAACTGGCAGACGAAGGTATTGTGTTGGAACACTTGGACTTGGGCGGCGGTGTCGGCATTGTTTACCAAGACGAAAATGTGCCTGATTTGGGCGTGTATGCCCAAGCCGTTCAAAAACTGATCGGTACACGCCGTCTGAAACTGGTTCTCGAGCCAGGCCGCAGCTTGGTTGGTAATGCCGGTGCGTTGTTGACGCGCGTCGAGTTCGTCAAACATGGCGAAGAGAAAAACTTTGTGATGGTCGATGCGGCGATGAACGATTTGATGCGTCCGGCACTTTATGACGCCTATCATCACATTGAAGCGGTCGAAACCAAAGACATTGAGCCTCTGACGGCCAATATCGTCGGCCCGATTTGCGAAACCGGCGACTTCCTCGGCAAAGACCGCACCATCGCCTGCGAAGAAGGGGATTTACTGCTTATCCGCAGCGCCGGTGCGTATGGTTCAAGCATGGCGAGCAACTACAACACGCGTAACCGTGCGGCGGAAGTATTGGTTGACGGCAACGAATGCAAACTTATCCGCCAACGTGAAACCGTCGAGCAGCAAATGGCCAACGAATTGGCTTGTTTGTAAGGTTGGATTGTTTAAAAGGCCGTCTGAAAGCTTGATTGACTTTCAGACGGCCTTTGCTATGAAAGAAAAGGGCATGTATCAAACACGCCCTTTTTCAGTTGATCAATAATGCGGCGGAATTTCATCGCGCAGGCTGTACGGTTCGCGTTCTCCGTTTGCGCCTTTGTCCTTCATCCGTTGATACAGAAGCCGCAACTGGCCTTGTTGCAAATCCAAAGCCTGCTGCATCTTGGCGATGGTGTCGTTCAGGCTGCCGATTAAATCTTCCTGCAAGGCCGTTTGAATTTCCAGCTCCGTGACGCGGTGTTCCAATTCCTGAATATCGCTCATATTACAGCACCATCGCGGCAATCCAGCCGGCAGCCATCAGCGGGATATTGTAGTGGATAAAGGTCGGGATAACCGAATCGCGGATGTGGTCGTGTTGACCGTCGGCGTTCAGACCCATGGTCGGGCCGAGCGTTGAGTCGGAAGCAGGGGAACCTGCATCGCCCAGCGCGCCTGCCGTGCCGACGATGGCCACGGTAGCCATTGGGGAGAAGCCCAAGCTGATGCACAAAGGCACATAAATCGCGGTAATAATCGGCAAGGTGGAGAAAGACGAGCCGATGCCCATGGTTACCAGCAGGCCGACAAACAGCATGGTAAAGGCGGCCATGCCTTTATTGCTTCCGAACAAAGCCATGCTGCGTTCGACCAAAGGCTGAATCTCGCCGGTTGCGTTCATTACGGCGGCGAAACCTTGTGCCGCAATCATAATAAAGCCGACCATCGCCATCATTTTGATGCCTTCGCCGAACACATCGCTGGCGGCGGAGCGGTTCATCACGCCCAACATCATAAACACGGCAAAGCCCAACATAGCGCCCAATACCAGCGAACCATCGTACGAAAGCTGAATGGCAAAACACACGGCAATCGCCACGGCCGCCACCAAGCTGCGATAGGTTGAAGGCTCTTGTTGTTGCACTGCCGCACGGTTGTCTTCCGTGTCAGTGGTATTGTTCTGATAAATGCGCGGCTTGCGGTAGTGCAAAAAGGCCAGCAGCAAGCCGGACACCATGCCCAAAGCCGGAATCGCCATTGCGTGCATCACATTGATGCCGCTGGTGTCCATGCCTGCCGAGCGGATATTGCCCAACATGATGTCGTTCAAGAAGATGGCGCCGAAACCGTAAGGCAGGAACATATAAGTCGTTACCAAGCCAAACGTAATCACGCAGGCCACCAAGCGGCGGTCGAGTTTCAAACGATTGAACACCAACAGCAGCGGCGGAATAATCATCGGGATAAACGCAATATGAATCGGCACAATGTTTTGGCTCATCACGCCCATGCACAAAATAATCGCCAGCAGCAGCCATTTGACCGCGCCTTCGCCTTTCGCATTGCCTTCGCCGCCGTTGAGTTTGCGGATAATCACGCCGGCAAGCTGTTGCGGCAGGCCGGAATGCGTGATGGCCATGGCAAACGCGCCGAGCATGGCATAAGACAGCGCGATTTGCGCCCCGCCTTTCAAGCCTTCGTTAAAAACAGGAATAATCCCTTGCTGCACCACATCGCCGGCCGCGTTGGTTACATTCTCCAAAGGCATACCGGCCACCAAGCCGCCGACAAACGCGCCGACAGCCAAGCTGAGCACCACATGCACGCGCGATAAAGACAGCACAAGCATGATGATGACCGCAATTACAACCGCATTCATATCGTTCTCCGTTGTTTCAGACGGCCTGTTATGTAAAAACAGGCAATCATCTGTTTACATATTACAAATAAACATCATAACCCAAGCATGAAGCCTTTGCAAAAAACGACAGGCCGTCTGAAAAACAGACCATCGGTTTCAGACGGCCTGCCGTGAACCCTTATTCAGAGTTTTAATAGGGCGTGCGGTTCTGGCGATAAAAATATCTAAAAAACACGCGCTTCCTATTCTTTGCATATGGTACCAATGTTAAAATCGACACAATGTCTCGGTTTCGGGTTTGTCACTGAAATTAAAGCATTTATTGCTAAAACCCAATTCAATCATACACAAACAAAGGAAAGAAGTTATGGATATTCTGACGCGGCTGCACAATCTGCCGCCCTCCCGCTTTCATTACAAACTTCTGGTCTTGGTCGGAATAGGCTGGCTGTTTGATGCCATGGATACCGGTTTGGTATCGTTTGTATTGCCGGCTTTGGGCAAAGATTGGGCGCTGGCTCCGGCGCAGTTGGGTTGGATTGTTAGCATTGCCTTTGTCGGCATGGCCTTGGGTGCGGTATTCAGCGGCTGGCTGGCGGATAGGTTCGGACGGAAAACCGTTTTTGCCGGCACGATGGTGGTGTACAGCATTGCCACAGGTTTGTGCGCGCTCGCGCCTGATTTGACGGTTTTGCTGGTGTGCCGCTTTTTTGTCGGCATCGGTTTGGGCGGTCAACTGCCCGTTGCCGTGTCGCTGGTCAGCGAATATGCGCCGCCGAAAGTACGCGGCCGTTTTATTGTGTTGCTGGAAAGCTTTTGGGGCTTAGGCTGGCTC
The DNA here is from genome assembly GCF_002863305.2 of Neisseria perflava. Taxonomy (NCBI): domain Bacteria; kingdom Pseudomonadati; phylum Pseudomonadota; class Betaproteobacteria; order Neisseriales; family Neisseriaceae; genus Neisseria; species Neisseria perflava. The sequence continues at coordinate 1,687,633 of NZ_CP136962.1, read as the reverse complement.
TCAGCCGCGCTGGTGTCTTATTTCTTTATTCCGCAAACCGGCTGGCACAGCGCGTTTTTATTCGGCGCCTTGCCCCTGTTTTATGTGCCGTTGGTGTTGAAATTCGTTCCCGAATCCGTGCCTTACCTGCTTTCCCGCGGCAAAACCAACGAAGCGCACCGTTTGGTGTCCGCGCTGGAAATACAATCGGGCATCACGCCGCCGACACAAGCCGTTGCCGCACCGGCCGCCCCGCGCGAACGCATCCGCTTCGTCCAACTTTGGCAACATCCGTTTGCACGGCGTACGCTGATGCTGTGGCTGGTTTGGTTCGGCATTGTGTTTTCGTATTACGGCATTTTCACTTGGTTGCCCAAATTGCTGGTCGAGCAGGGCAATACCGTGGTCAAAACCTTTGAATATGTGCTGGTGATGATTGTTGCGCAACTGCCCGGCTATATAGCCGCCGCGGCTTTGGTGGAAAGAATCGGCCGCAAAGCAACGCTGGCAGGCTTCCTGGCCGCTTGCGCCGCGTGCGCATGGTTTTTCGGGCAAAGCACCACTGCGGCCGAAGTCATGATTTGGGGCAGCCTGATGTCCTTCTTCAACTTGGGCGCATGGGGCGTTTTGTACACCTACACCCCCGAACTCTACCCCTTGCGCTTCCGTGCTTTCGCATCCGGCTGGGCAGGCGCCATCGGCCGCATCGGCGGCATACTCGCGCCCATAGTGGTGGCGGCGATGGTGGGTAACAGTGGTGGCTTCGGCAATATCTTTATGATGTTTGCGCTGGTTATGCTGCTGATTGTGGCGGTAATCTTGGTATTGGGTGAAGAAACCAAAGGTCGTACGCTGGAAGACATTAGCAAATAAACGGCAAAGCAAAAAAGGCCGTCTGAAAAATATTTTCGGACGGCCTTTTTCATTTACGTTTGTAATTTTAATACATCGATTTTCTGTTTTTATCTTAATTATCGAGGAAAGCGACGAAGAATAACCGTCTTTGTTTTTGCGTAGATAAAAATATTATACTTCAAAGAATTAAAATGAATAAACGATAAAATGACTGTCTGAAAAGTTCAATCATGGTTTGTGATGTAGGTCAAAGCAAAATGTAACTAAATTACCTATAGTTATCGTAGTGAAAATTTATTGACCTTATTGCCACCTTTTATTAAGGAGATACACCATGAACGCATCAGCCGACAACGTCGTCAGCCCAGCCGTAGCCGAGGTAAACAGCCTGGTTGAAAAGGGTTTACGGGCGTTGGATGAGTTTCTTAAGCTGGATCAGGAGCAGATTGATTTTATTGTTGCCAAAGCCTCTATCGCCGCACTGGACAAACATGGTGTACTCGCCATGCACGCGGTGGAAGAAACGGGGCGCGGCGTGTTTGAGGATAAGGCGACGAAAAACTTGTTTGCTTGCGAAAACGTCGTGCGCCGCCTGCGCGATTTGAAAACCGTGGGCGTCATCAGTGAAAACGATGTAACCGGTATTACTGAAATTGCCGATCCGGTCGGTGTGGTTTGCGGTATTGTGCCGACCACCAATCCGACTTCCACCACCATTTTCAAATCCCTGATTGCGCTGAAAACCCGCAATCCGATTATTTTCTCATTCCACCCGTCCGCCCAGCAGTGTTCCGCCCATGCCGCGCGTATTGTGCGCGATGCGGCGATTGCGGCCGGTGCGCCGGAAAACTGTATCCAGTGGATTGAAAAACCGTCTATGGAAGGCACTTCCGCGCTGATGAAGCATCCGGGCGTGGCAACGATTTTGGCGACCGGCGGCAATGCGATGGTGGAAGCCGCGTATTCCTGCGGCAAACCTGCGCTCGGCGTCGGGGCGGGCAACGTACCTGCTTATGTTGAAAAAACGGCGGACATCAAACAGGTGGCACACGATATTGTGATGTCGAAATCTTTCGACAACGGCATGGTGTGCGCCAGCGAGCAAGCGGTGATTGCCGATAAAGAGATTTACAAAGAGTTGGCCGAAGAATTCAAATCTTACGGCGTGTACTTTGCCAACAAAAAAGAAAAAGCCATGCTCGAAGAGTTTATCTTCGGCGTAACGGCGAATTGCGCCAGCTGCGGCGGAGCGAAACTTAATTCCGCCGTTGTGGGCAAACCGGCAACATGGATTGCCGAACAGGCCGGGTTTAAAGTACCTGAAAAAACCAACATCATCATCGCTGAATGCCGCGAAGTCGGTCCGAACGAGCCTCTGACCCGAGAAAAACTTTCGCCTGTTTTGGCCATGATTAAGGCGGATTCGACCGAACAAGGTTTGAAGTTCGCCGAAGAAATGGTTGCCTTTGACGGCTTGGGACACTCCGCCGCCATCCATACTGCCGATGAAGAATTGGTCAAAACGTTCGGCTCACGCGTCAAAGCGCTGCGCGTGATTTGGAATTCGCCTTCTACTTTCGGCGGCATCGGTGACGTTTACAATGCCTTCCTGCCTTCTCTGACCCTCGGTTGCGGCTCTTACGGTAAAAACGCCGTCGGCGGCAACGTCAGCGCAGTCAATCTGTTAAACATCAAAAAAGTAGGCCGTCGGAGAAACAACATGCAATGGTTCAAAGTACCCGCCAAAATCTATTTCGAGCGCGATTCCATCCAATATCTGCAAGACATGAAAGACTGCGAAAAAGTCATGATTGTGACCGACCGTTCGATGGTCGATTTGGGCTTCGTTGATAAAGTGACCCACCAGCTCCACCAACGCAAAAACAAAGTGACCATCCAGCTGTTTACCGATGTCGAAGCCGATCCGAGCGTCCAAACCGTCTATAAAGGCACGGATTTGATGCGCAGCTTCCAGCCCGACACCATCATCGCGCTGGGCGGCGGTTCGCCGATGGACGCGGCCAAAGCCATGTGGCTCTTCTACGAGCAGCCGCAAGTCGATTTTGAGGATTTAGTCCAAAAATTCATGGACATCCGCAAACGCGCCTTCCGCTTCCCCGAATTGGGCCGCAAAGCCAAATTTATCGGCATTCCCACCACATCGGGTACAGGCTCCGAAGTCACGCCGTTTACCGTCATCAGCGACGGCGACAAAAAATATCCGATTGCCGACTACTCGCTGACACCGACCATTTCGATTGTCGATCCTGCGTTTACCATGACCGTGCCGGCAGGCGTAACTGCCGATACCGGTTTGGACGTATTGACCCACGCCGTAGAAGCATACGTTTCCGTACTGGCGAACGACTTTACCGACGGCCTCGCCCTGCAAGCCATCAAGCTCGTGTTCCAATACCTCGAACGCTCCTACAAACACGGTGCGGCCGATCCAGAAGCGCGCGAGCATATGCACAATGCTTCCACCATCGCAGGCATGGCGTTTGCCAATGCGTTCTTGGGCATCAACCACTCGATGGCACACAAAATCGGCGGCAAATATCACGTTCCGCACGGCCGTGCCAACGCCATCCTGCTGCCGCATGTCATCCGCTACAACGGCACGCGTCCGCAGAAAACCGCTACTTGGCCGAAGTACAACTACTACAAAGCCGACCTGAAATATCAGGAAATCGCCCGTACTTTAGGCCTGCCATGCAGCACACCGGCAGAGGGCGTCGAATCCTTCGCCCGCGCCTGTCATGAGCTGGCAGTCAACGTCGGCATCAAAATGTCGTTTAAAGAGCAGGGCATCGATGAGAAAACCTTCCTCGACGGCAGAAAAGAGCTGGCCATGATGTCTTTTGAAGACCAATGCACCCCGGCCAACCCACGCCTCGCCATGGTGGCCGATATGGAAGAAATCCTGACCAAAGCCTATTACGGCGAATAAAATCGGGCAGTTAAAAAGGCCGTCTGAAACCTGACTATAGGGTTTCAGACGGCCTTTCGTATTAGAACTAAAGTTGATACTTATTGTATGTGGAATTTAATTTGCAAACATTAAGAATAGTCATCATGAAATCAGAAATTTTAAAACAATTTGGCAAACATGTTCGTCATTTAAGACAACTCCAGGATTTAAGTCAGGAAACATTGGCTGAAAAAGCGAATATGCACCGGACTTATATCGGAATGATAGAACGTGGAGAGCGTAACCCCGCCCTATTAAATCTTATTCGTTTGGCTAGCGCATTAGATATTTCTTTGCCTGAACTTTTAACTTTTAAGGACTATGTTAATGACGGGAACTGTGATAATGAATCTAACTGATTCGTATGATTTTTTTAGAGAAAACGCCGGAAGGACGCTAGGAGATCTAAAACTTGAATATCAAACCAAATTTCCCGAGTTCACCGCTGAAATGAAGATAAATAAAGGTGGGGTAGGGCAGTTTATCGAGAAATTGATAGGACTTAAGAATACAAATGCTTTGACAGATTTTTCTGATGGTGAGCTGAAAACCAATAAAGCAGATACAGATGGTGCACCACTAGAGACTATGTTTATCTCGCAGATTTCCAGTAACTTTGATCAGTTAATCAGCGATCAGATAAGCTTTGAAGATAGTTGGATATACCAAAAAATCAAGAATTTGCTATATGTTCCTATTTGTAAAGTCGACAACGATCCTGATAAATGGTACATACAGTCAGCCTATCATGTGCAAATAAATGAAGAGGGTGAACTTTTCAGACAGTTATCTGCTGACTTCACGCAAATTAAAAGTAAGCTGTTAGCTGATATTAATTCCGGCGACGGATATATTCATACATCAAACGGTAGTTTTATACAAATCAGATCAAAAGATTTCAAGCCATACCATCCTATATTTTCTGCACAATATAATCGGAATATTTCAAATAAGAATCATGCATTTTATTTTAAAAAAGAATTCATGCGGGAAGTTCGTGAAATGGCCAGACAGGGTAAAGATGGTGTTGTTCGAATAATTTAAAATAAGATGGGGCTACAGCTTTTGTTGTAGCCTTTTCTTTGCTAATTCAAAAAAATCTTCTTCTAGTTCGCAACCACAAAATTTCCGACCATGTTTTAAGGCAGCAACGCCTGTTGTGCCGCTGCCCATGAATGGGTCAAAAATTAAATCTCCGATATTTGAAGCCGATAGTATGCAGCGTTCAAGCAAGGCGAGAGGTTTTTGTGTCGGATGTTTGCCGAATATTTTTTCGGTTTTATTTGGTGGAGGAAATGTCCAAACACATTTCATCTGCTTGCCATCATTTTGTACTTTCATCATTTCATAATGAAACGTATGTTTGGCTTTTTTATTTTTCTTTGCCCATAAGATTGTTTCTGTCGAATGGGTAAAAAAACGGCAGGACAAATTAGGGGGAGGATTGGGTTTTTCCCAAGTAATATTGTTCAAAATATGGTATCCGATGGTTTGCATCAGGTAGCCGATTAAATAAATATTATGGAATGTGCCGCAAACCCAAATTGTGCCGTTTGGTTTTAATAAGGCGTAACACAGTCGAAGCCATTCTTCGTAGAATTCCAAATCTGCCGCCATCCCTTTGGATTTATCCCAGTTGCCTTTATTGACGGAAACCATTTGCCCGTTTTGACAACTGAAACCGTCATTGGAAAGAAAGTAAGGCGGGTCTGCGAAAATCATATCAAAACAGCCGTTTGGATGTTTTTCCAATATCTTCCGCATGACGTTAAGGGAATTTTCGTTGTAGAGAACAAGGTCGTCTGAAACGATTTTTTTCAAACGACTTTGATAAATGGCAGCTTCTTCAGCCAGTTTGTTGAAATCACTCATAAATTGCCAATAATTCTCCGACTTTCTTACGACTGCTGCCTTTGGCGGCAATATTGCGCTGTACTTCAACCGTTTTCAGAATGGCAGAAGAATAAATATCTCTCGTAAATTCAGTATCATGATTTGAAATCAAAACGCCTTGAGAGTTAGGCGCAATTTGTTGGGCTGACTGGGCAAGACGGATTTGATCGTCTAAATTGAAACCTTCTTTGGCATAAGTGGTAAATGAAGCGGTTGGGCTTAAAGGTGCATAAGGAGGATCACAATAAACAGTATCTGTATTGTTTATCAGGGACAGGATTGTTTGAAAATCTCCGCACATTAATTCAACTCTGTCAGATTTTTGAATGAAACCTTCCATTTCTTGTTGGGGAAAGTAAGGAGATTTGTAGCGTCCAAACGGCACATTGAATGCCCCTTTGCTGTTGTAACGGCATAAACCGTTAAAAGCATGGCGGTTCAAATAAATAAATAGCGCTGAACGTTCGTGTAGATCTCGGCTGAAGTTGAATTGTTCCCGCAATTCATAGAATCTTGAATCGCTATTGTTTTCAGAAGTAAAGAAAGAGCGGGTATAGTCTATGAATCCGGATTTTTCTTCTTTTAGGATACGGAATAAGCCGATTAAGTCAGCGTTAATATCATTGAGCAGATAATGTTCGAAATCTAATGCAAGAGACAAAGCGGCAGAACCGCAAAAGGGTTCAATCAGACGTTTTCGTGCAGGAGTGGGTAGATTGTGTTCGATAAAGGGGACAAGTTTATGTTTGCCACCAGCCCATTTTAGGAAGGGTTTTGAAGCCATTAGAATGCCAAGTACAAGCGTGGTTGATTGGCTTCGAATTGTGCCAAAACATCGTGAGGAATACAACGGATTTATGTTTTGGGGGCGTGTGTAGAGTAATTCTAAATCCAATGGAACCTTCCATCCCAATGTGTTATTGGATTTATTAGCTTAATCTACTTTAAAAAGGCCGTCTGAAAACCTGTTTCCAAGTTTCAGACGGCCTTTATCCGTGTGGCTAAACCTTAAAAGCGGTTTAGACGACGATATTCACCAAGCGTCCGGGAACGACGATGATTTTCTTCGCAGGCTTGCCTTCCATGAATTTTACTGCGCCTTCGTTGGCAAGGGCGGCGGCTTCGAGGTCGGCTTTGGATGCGTCGGCGGCAACGGTGATTTTGCCGCGCAGTTTGCCGTTGACTTGAACCATGACTTCGATTTCGGATTTGACCAAGGCGGCTTCATCGACTGTCGGCCAGCCTGCTTCCCACAGTTTCGCGCCGTTCAATTCGCTCCACAGGGTTTCGCAGATGTGCGGCACAATCGGCCACAGCAGGCGTACGACGGCTTCCAATACTTCTTGGGCGACGGCTCGGCCTTGTTCGCCGTTGGTGTCGGTTTTGTCGTATTGGTTGAGCAGTTCCATCACGGCGGCGATGGCGGTGTTGAACTGCTGGCGGCGGCCGTAGTCGTCGCTGACTTTGGCGATGGTGGAATGCAGTTTGTGGCGCAGGTCTTTGAGTTCTTTAGACAAACCGTCTTGGCTGCCTGCGAACGCTTTGACCGCTTCGCCTTGTTTCAGGTATTCGTAAACGGTACGCCACAGGCGGCGCAGGAAGCGGTGCGCGCCTTCGACGCCGCTGTCGCTCCATTCGAGGGACTGTTCGGGCGGTGCGGCGAACATCATAAACAGGCGGGCGGTGTCCGCGCCGTAGGCGTTAATCAGTTCTTGCGGATCGACGCCGTTGTTTTTGGACTTGGACATTTTTTCCGTGCCGCTGATGACGACTGGCAGTCCGTCTGCTTTCAGAACAGCGGAAACAGGGCGGCCTTTGTCGTCGAAAGTCAGCTCGACATCGGCAGGGTTGATCCAGTCTTTGCTGCCGTTGGCGCTTTCGCGGTAGTAGGTTTCGCAGACAACCATACCTTGCGTGAGCAGGCGTTCGAACGGTTCGTCAACATTGACCAAGCCTTCGTCGCGCATCAGTTTGGTGAAGAAGCGCGCGTATAAGAGGTGCAGAATCGCGTGTTCGATGCCGCCGATGTATTGGTCGACCGCGCCCCAGTATTTCGCGGCGGCAGGATCGACCATGCCGTCTGAAAATTTGGGCGACATGTAGCGGAAGAAATACCAGCTCGATTCCATGAAGGTGTCCATGGTGTCGGTTTCGCGTTTTGCCGCGCCGCCGCAGCATGGGCAGGTGGTTTCGTAAAACTCGGGCATTTTTGCCAGTGGCGAACCCATGCCGTCGGGTACGACGTTTTCAGGCAGGACGACGGGCAGTTGGTCGGCAGGGACGGGGACGTCGCCGCATTGTTCGCAATGGACGATGGGAATCGGGCAGCCCCAGTAGCGTTGGCGCGAAATACCCCAGTCGCGCAGGCGGTATTGGGTTTTCGGTTCGCCTGCGTCTTGGCTTTGCAGCTTGGTAGCGATGGCGTCGAAGGCCGTCTGAAAATTCATGCCGTCCAAGTCGCCGCTGTTGACCAATACGCCGTTTTCTTTGTCGCCGTACCATTCTTGCCATTGGTTTGCGTTGAATGCGCTGTCGCCGACGGCAATGACTTGTTTTTTCGGCAGGTTGTATTTGGTGGCAAACTCGAAATCGCGTTCGTCGTGCGCCGGAACAGCCATCACCGCGCCGTCGCCGTAGCCCCACAATACATAGTTGGCAATCCACACTTCCAGCTTGTCGCCGTTGAGCGGATTGACGACGTAGCGGCCGGTCGGCACGCCTTTTTTCTCCATCGTCGCCATGTCGGCTTCGGCAACCGAACCGGCTTTGCATTCGGCGATAAATGCCTGCAACTCGGGTTTGTCGGCGGCTGCGGCGGTTGCCAGCGGATGCTCGGCGGCAACGGCGACATAAGTCGCGCCCATCAGCGTGTCGGGACGGGTGGTATAAACTTGCAGGAATTTCGCGTAATCGCCTTCCAAACCTTGTTTGCTGTCGTCTGAAACGGCGAAGCGCACGGTCATACCGCGTGATTTGCCGATCCAGTTGCGCTGCATGGTTTTGACTTGTTCCGGCCAGTGTTCCAGCTTGTCCAAATCGTTGAGCAGCTCTTCGGCGTAATCCGTGATTTTGAAGTAATACATCGGGATTTCGCGTTTTTCGATCAACGCGCCCGAACGCCAGCCGCGTCCGTCGATGACTTGCTCGTTGGCAAGGACGGTTTGGTCGACAGGGTCCCAGTTTACCGTGCCGTTTTTGCGATAGACGATGCCTTTTTCAAACAGCTTGGTAAACAGCCATTGTTCCCAGCGGTAGTATTCGGGTTTGCAGGTGGCGACTTCGCGCTCCCAGTCAATCGCAAAACCCAGGCTTTTGAGCTGGGTTTTCATGTATTCGATGTTGTCGTAGGTCCAAGCGGCAGGGGCGACGTTGTTTTTCATCGCCGCGTTTTCCGCCGGCATGCCGAACGCGTCCCAACCCATAGGCTGCATGACGTTGAAGCCGTTTAAGAGTTTGAAGCGGCTCAATACGTCGCCGATGGTGTAGTTGCGTACATGCCCCATGTGCAGCTTGCCGCTGGGGTAGGGGAACATGGAGAGGCAGTAGTATTTGGGTTTGGAAGCGTCTTCGGAGACGTTGAAAATACGGGCGTCATCCCATTTTTTCTGCGCCGCAGGCTCAATGGCGGCGGGTTGGTAATGTTCTTGCATGGTCATTCTGTTTTTCGCTTGAAAACGTTGGAAAAAATAAAGATGGGATTATAGCAGGTTGTCGGGCCTGTCGGTTTGACAAAGGCCGTCTGAATGTTTGGATGTCGGAAAAGCACAATTTCAGACGGCCTTGAAAATACTGACTTGAGTTTTTGATACTCGCCCACATATCCCACCCAGTTTGAATTCATTCTTAACACTATCAAAATTATGAGCAATAAAGATTTTTACGAAACCCTTGGTGTTGCCCGCAGCGCTAGCGACGATGAAATCAAAAAAGCCTACCGCAAGCTGGCAATGAAATACCATCCCGACCGCAACCCTGACAACAAAGAAGCGGAAGAAAAATTTAAAGAAGTCCAAAAAGCTTATGACACCTTGTCTGACAAGGAAAAACGTACCATGTACGACCAATACGGCCATGCCGCGTTTGAACAGGGCGCAGGTGCGGGCGGATTCGGTGGCTTTGGCGGTTTCGGCGGCCAAGGCGGATTCGGTGGCACGCAAGGCTTCGATTTTTCTGATATTTTCAGCCAAATGTTCGGCGGTGGCGGCAGCGCAGGCGGCCGTCAGCCGGATTACAGCGGCGCGGACTTGCAGGTCGGCATAGAGATTTCGCTTGAAGAAGCCGCCAAAGGCGTGAAAAAACGCATCAACATTCCGACTTACGAAGAATGTGATGTCTGTCACGGCTCGGGTGCCAAACCGGGTACGTCCGCATCGACTTGTTCGACCTGTCACGGCTCAGGTACGGTGCATGTCCGCCAAGCCATTTTCCAAATGCAACAGACTTGTCCGACTTGTCACGGTACAGGCAAAGAAATCAAAGATCCTTGCGTCAAATGCCGTAGCGAAGGCCGCACCAAAACCAGCAAAACGGTTGAAGTCAACATTCCGGCAGGCATCGACGACGGTCAACGCATCCGCTTGAGCGGCGAGGGCGAGCCGGGTCAACACGGCGCGCCGGCAGGCGATTTGTACGTCAATGTCCGCGTAAGACAGCACAAAATCTTTGAGCGCAACGGCTTGGACCTGCATTGCGAACTGCCGATCAGTTTTGCCATTGCCGCATTGGGCGGCGAAGTCGAAGTGCCGACTTTGGACGGCAAAGTCAAACTGCACATTCCGAAAGAAACGCAAACCGGCCGCCGTATGCGCGTGAAAGGCAAAGGCATCAAGTCTCTGCGTTCCAGCTCGACCGGCGATTTGTACTGCCACATTTTGGTTGAAACTCCGGTTAACCTGACCGACCGTCAGAAAGAGTTGCTGGAAGAATTTGAAAAAATCTCCTCCGGCCTCAATCTCAGCCAAACCCCGCGCAAAAAATCGTTTTGGGAAAAAGTAGGCGAAAAAGTAGGCGATTTGTTCTCCGATAATTAATCGCTGCGAGAAAGGCCGTCTGAAACCTGTTTATATTGAGTTTCAGACGGCCTTTTTTATATTTTTCAGACTTTTATCATCTTTTGTTGCTTCAATATAATTTTCTGTGCCATTTCCAAAAACAGTTTCTGCTCGTCTGCAGACAGAACCGCCAAGGCTTCTTGGTTGATGGCTTTGGCAATTTCGGTAGAGCTTGATTGTAAAGCACGCGCGTGTTCTGTCAGCATAATCAAACGGCTGCGTGCATCTTCAGGATTAGGCTCCCGTGTAATCAATCCGTCTCGCTCCATCCGTGCCAGAGTGTTGGCAATCGTTGCCTGCTTCAAATCGGCACGCTCAACTAATTCCTGTTGGCTCAAGCCGTCTTTATTCCATAGCTCGATCAAAATTGGAAATTGTGCAGGCGCAATCCCCAGTGGTTTTAAGCCTTCGCTCAATAAAATGGCAAATTGGCGGGCAATATGGTTCATCAAATAGCCTACCGATTCAGTTTTGAAAACTTCGTTCACTTTGTTTCCTTTAAAATCAAATTATTGCGGATTATATCACAAATATAGCTTGCTATCTTAATTAATAGCAAGCTATACTTATTTCAACTCGATAGCTTGCTATTTAAATACTTTCAGACGACCTCTCTTAAATGTTCAAGGAAACCATAATGAACCGCAATACTTTACGCAAAATCCACGCCGCCGCAGGGGTGGGCGCATTTTTATTCATCGCTTCGTTTTGGAGCAGCACCGTGTTCAGCGAACTCTTCGGCTCGCACGAAACCGTCGCCGCCGTGAAGCAAATCATTGTTTATGCGCTGTTCGGGTTGATTGCCTGCATGGCAACCGCAGGCGCAACAGGCATGAAAATGGGCGGCAAAAGCAAACACGCCGCGATTGCCGCGAAACGCCGACGCATGCCGTTTATCGCTGCCAACGGAATGCTGATTTTGCTGCCTTGTGCCTTTTTCTTGAATAACCGCGCTTCTGCCGGACAGTTTGACATCGTGTTTTATATCGTTCAAATCGTAGAACTGATTGCCGGTATAGCTAATCTGACGCCGTTGGGACTGAGCATGAAAGACGGATTTTCTATCCGTAAACCCAAATTGAAATCCATTTAATTGTTAATTTAAGAGAAAACATCATGAAACCTGATATTCCGCAACGTTACGGCACTACAACCCGCTTTCTGCATTGGACTATGGCGACCTGCTATCTGTTTATGTTTGCAACCGCCATTGCTTGGAATATGGATGAAAGTCTGAAGTTTTTGACTAATCCTCATAAGGCGGTTGGCTTTCTTCTGCTGATATTGTCTGCTTGGCGTGTGATGCGGGCAATCCGCCAGTCCAGCAATCGACCGGTTGGCAGTATGGCTGCCAAATTTGGACATTGGGCAATGTATCTCCTGATGCTTGCCGTTCCAGTCACAGGTGTTATGAGACAAATTACTCAGGAAGGACAGATTCACGGAGTACTGGCATTTTCGTTGCTGTTCTTGTCTCTGGGACATATCGGCATGGTCGTTTACCACTACATCAAAGGCGAATCCGTAATGCCCCGAATGTTCGGAAGAGCTTAAATATCTCACATCAATTTAAACCTATAAGGAGCTATCCATATGAATATCCGTAAAAAAACAGCTCTGATTGCCATTGCCGTCACTGCCTTTGTCGCTGTCGGTTGTACTGCAAATGCCAAACAGTGGCAGGAAAAATGTGAAGCCTTTCAAAACAGTGTTGTCCTCATTAATACTTTTGAAGTGCCGCAGGGTAAAGAAGCCGAAGCTTTGGCTTCTTGGCAAAAAGCGCGTGATTTTTTGAAAACCCAGCCGGGCTATATAGCTACGCACCTGCACCAAAATATAGATCCAAACGGTAAATATCATTTGGTCAACGTAGCCCGTTGGCGCAATATGGAAGATTTTAAAGCCGCTACTGCCAAGATGCGTCAGGCCCTGCCGGATAATATGCCTGAAGGGGTTACAGCCAGCCCGGGTTTGTTTAAAGTGATTGAAAACGATATGCCGCATGGTTTTGGCGGATATAATGGCAAAGGATTCGGCCGTAAATTTGAAGTATGCGGCAAGTAATCGCAGGCCGTCTGAAACCTGCTTGAATGAGGTTTCAGATGGCCTTTTGTTTTTCTTTTTGTTGCTTCAGGCTATGGTTTGCCTTACAATTCGCGCTTCACTCTTACGGGAGTAGCCATTCGGCGCAATGCCGAAACCGTTGTCAACATAATCGGCTTGTGCG